>JAFGKV010000139.1 GCA_016928395.1 Candidatus Fermentibacterota bacterium
GGCGCGTCACCGGCACTAGGCAGCGATTCTCCTGACGAGGCACCGAATGCGTGACATCCCTCGCACACCCCCGCGCCGCGTCAACACGCTCTGGCCAGACTCCGTGGCGATCGCGAAGCGACATGCGGTACCGTGCGCCGCAGCGCTGGTCCTCTTCTTTGGCTTGAACCTCCTGCCCATGCTGATCATGGGGCGCAGTGACAGCCTTGGCAACAATACCGACAGCATCTATCACTACCTGAAGATTCTCCGGCTGAGGGGGGAGCTATCGCCTGACGCCTCCTTGGACATAGACATCCGTCTTCCCACCGATGAAAGACTCTATCGTGGCGTGAGTCGAATCGCCGACGCGACCGGATGCACGCTGGTGCAGACCCTGCAGGCGACCTGGTGCGTCTACAGCGTGGTCTTCGTGGCGGGCAGCTATGTGCTGGGATGGCGGGTGACCGGATTGCCATGGGGTGGAAGCTTCGTGGCTGCCAGCGGCTGGGGTTTCGCCATGGCCTTGGGCGGCCACTGGGGCTGGGATTTTTCACCGGTAGTACCCCATGATCTGGCGGGGGCCTTCGTGCCGTGGCTGCTTCTGGCCTGGCGGCGCATTCGCTCCCCGGCTCACAGTGCCCTCTACTTCGCAGGACTGGGCCTCATGGCCCAGGTCTATCCGACCACCTTTGTGCATCTGGCCATGGTCAGCCTCGTCGCCCAGTTTCTGCTCGCCCCGCGTCGCGTGATGGCTCTCTTGGCGGGGGCCGCGGCGTTCGGGGTTGCCATCGTGCCGCTGGCGCACACGTGGGTCGGGCGTGGGCCCGTGCCGCGGGAGGTAATGCCCTTGCTGCAGGAGAGGTTGTCGTATCTCTCTCCCGGGAGCGTGGCAGGCCTGTGGGCGGAGTACAAGCTTTTCCTGCTGCACGCAGGACTCTCTGTGTGCGCGGCCCTGTTGATCTCACGGCGGCCCCAGCCTCCGGGGTGGTCCAGGATTCGCGCCGTGGGTGTTGCCTCCATCGCCGCGGGAATCGCCGGGCAGTTCACGGCCCGCATAGCCTGGTGTGCCCCTTTGTTTGTGAGCCGTGCCAGTCACTATGTGTTTCCTTGGTTTTTCCTTCTGCAGGCCAGAACCCTCGCGGACCGGCCCCGGGGCTGGCGTCTGGCCGCGGGGCTGGGGCTTTGCGCCGCGAGCTTGATGCTGCGCCCGAACTTGGCCGGACCGGCCCGCGCCGTGCTCCGGGGGGCGACGATCCGCGACGCCGTGGCCGAGTTCCACATGCAAGACACGAACGAGTTTCGAGCCTTGTGCACATGGATCAACCATCACACGGTGCAGACTGATGTCGTGCTGACTCCCCCCGATGGGCGCTATCTCTTTCTCCGCGCCTATGCGCGCCGGCCGTTGGTGGGGCTGTACAAGGACTTGGGCGCGGTAACCCATGCGCGTTCCCCGCTGCTTCTGACGAACTGGGCGATGACGCGTGCCATGAAACGCGCCTTTGAGGCATGCGATTATGGCCGCGTCTACGCCATGGCACTGTCGCGAGAGTGCGCGGCCATCGTGTTTCCTCCTGAATGGCCTCCCCGACCGGAGGCTTCCTTCGCCAATGCTGCCGGGTGGGTAGTCCGGCTGAAGGCACCCGATTCTCCCGCCCCGATTGACACAACGATGCGGGGAGCCTAACCTCCATGCATTGTCTTACTCTGACCCATCGACTCCGCACCGGCACTTTAGGACTTCCCACGACATGACCCGCTGGCTCCGATCCATCGACCGCTCGAAGGACAATGCCGCATACTACACCGTCCCCGGCATCGGGGCCTTCTTTCGGTGGAGGCTGCGCGCAGCTGCGGACCTTCTGAACGGAGAACGTCGCAGCCGGCTTCTCGATGTCGGATACGGATCCGGCCTGCTTCTTGACGAATTGCGGGGTCGGGCGGATCATCTCTTCGGCGTTGATCGGCATTGCTACCACGGTGCCGCGAGGCAACGGGCACGGGCACAAGGCCTCCTGTTCCATCCGACCCGAGGCGACGTCCTGGCGCTTCCGTTCCGTGGGGAAGCATTAGACGTGGTCTTTTGCATCAGCCTTCTTGAGCATGTGCCTGATCTCCTGCATGCTGTGAATGAGATCCGCCGCGTGCTTCGACCCAATGGCGTCTTGATAGCGGGCTTCCCCCCAAAGTCCCGCCTCACGGCGCTTTGCTTCAAGGCCATCGGGTTCGATTATGCTCGGCACCATCCGAACAGCGAGGCCGCGATTCTCGCCGCCTTAGCGTCGTGTTTCGTCGTCGATTGCGTCGTTCTGCGGCCGCGGGTCGCCCCCCTGTACGTCGTGACGCGATGCACACGGAAGGAGTGATTTGCTCATATGCGCGTAGTCTTGTCGGCTCCATACCCTCGAGTAGACGCCAAGTTCGTCAGATACCATGGCATCATGGCACCACTGGGAATCCTCTACATCGCTTCGAGCCTTCGAGAACGGGGCCACCAGGTCACCGTGGTCGATGGCTATGGGGAGAGGCTGGATCCATCTTCCGCCGCCGAGGCAATACTTGATGCCAAACCCGACGTCGTCGGCCTTGGCACCAGCACGGCCAACTACCTGACCACCAAGGAGATGGTGGCCCGCCTGCGACAGAGGACCAAGGCCCCTGTCGTTCTCGGCGGGGCCCATGGCACCGCGCTTCCGGAGATGTCCCTTCGTTCCGGCGCGTTCGACTATGTCATTCTAGGCGAAGGTGAGATGAGCTTCGCGCACCTCGTGGAATCCCTGGAACGCGGCATTCGTCCCGAGTTTCCGGGAATCGCCTATCTTGACAACGGAACATGTGTGTCCTTTCCACCGGAGCTAGTTGATCTTGCCACTATCCCACCCAAGGCATGGGATCTGGTTACCATCGAGAACTACTACCCGTCGCCTGCGGGGCGCCGGTACCTTCCCGCCATCTCAACGATTACCGCCAGAGGATGCCCCGGCCACTGCACCTACTGCGCGCTCAACAACATCTTCAAGCATAGGGTTCGATTCGACCCCATCGAGCATGTCCGGGAGGAATTCGAGTACTTCCGGGAGCACGGGATCAAGGACTTGAACATCTGGGATAGCGTCTTCACCGTGGATCGAGACAAGGCGATCGAGCGGTGCAGGCTGCTCAAGGAGATGGGGTTCAAATGGAACTGCAGCGCCCGCGTCACTGATGTTGACCGCGAGTTGCTCGAGATCATGGCGGATTCGGGGTGCTACCTGATCGGATATGGTGTCGAGTCGGGGTCCCAGGAGACCCTGAATCGACTTGGGCGGAAAGACCTCAGCGTGGAGAGGGTGGAGTATGCGGCCCGCGAGACCCTCAGAGCCGGGATCCATCTCAAGACCTATGTCATGTTGGGCCAGGAATGGGAGACGCGCGAGGATATCGAACAGACCTTTGAATTCGCCAAGAAACTCCGCGCGGACTTCGTCAGCTTCTGCGTCACGAAGCCGTATCCCGGCACCGCCCTCTTCACGCAAAGCACACGTGAATGGAAGGATGAGGATTTCGAAAACTACCACCACTATTCGGGCCGAAATACCGTGTGCAAAGCCTTGAGTGGAAAGGAGCTTGAGAGGCTCTCGTCGCAGTTCTACCGACGATACTACCTGCGGCCCCGGTACCTGTGGGACACACTGAGTAGGATTCGCTCCCTCTCGGATGTTCTCCACCTTTTGCGCTCGTTCCGTGAGGCGTTTCTCGATTTCTGACGGCAGGATGGCATACCGAATACGCCGTCATGCCATGGCTGATGGCGACTACCCCGCATACGAATCCCTATGGTAGGTCGGACGTGAATGCACGAATCGTCCCATCCTCGACCCAGAGTGGTGATTCTTCTCTCTTGTCTTCATCCATCCGGCCGGAGGCCACTGGCCGCGCCGGGCGCATACCGCGAACCTGTAGCACGCGCGTTGCCCTTCTGCTTGACCCGAGAGACGAGTGATGGAGGAATCTGAGCAAGCCAGCCGAGAGCAGCGCCGACTCCATCGGTGGCGCCGCGTCACTGGATATCTCTTGCGCTCCATGCGAGACTTCCACCAACGGATCATCCCTCCCGACGATTCGGTGATGCAGGCCAGGTGCGGCACCGGCGATCTCCTTGCGGCGGTGCGGCCGGTCGACGCGGTGGGGATCGAGCCCGATCCTTTCTTCGCCTCACTCTGCCGAGCCCGGCACCCAGAGATCACGCTCATCCAGGAGGAGGTGGCCGCCGCAACCCCGCAGGCGCGGTTCCGCTACGCGATTGCCTGTCACCTCCTGGAGCAGGAAGACGATTGCCTGAAAGCGGTGCACAGTCTCGGGAGGTGGCTCGTGCCCCGCGGACGCCTGATTTTCACATTCTTGAATCCCCTGTGGGCGCCCGTTGTCCGGCTATGCGAGCTCTTTGGTCTTCGCCCCCGGGACCGGCGCTACAACTACCTTACGGCGCGCGATGTGACGAATCTATGCCTCTTGGCCGGCTATGACGTTGTGGAGGAAGGATACAAGGTCTTCTGTCCCCTCCCGATTCCTCTGCTCACTCCGTTTCTCAA
>JAFGKV010000140.1 GCA_016928395.1 Candidatus Fermentibacterota bacterium
TGACAGTCGACGAGCAGGGCCGAACATGTGGCGCTCGGGTCTCCATTGGGGAGGCCTACTGTGTCTTTGACCCGAAGAGGAGAGTGTCATGAGAACCGCAGTGACCTTTGTCGCGGTGGGACTGATGGTCGGCATCGCGTCGGCCCAGGACCAGGGCATCACCAGCGAACGCCACCGGGAGAATGTGGGGCGGATCGTCTGGGCTAAGGAGCGCATCGCGTTCAATGCCCAGGACCGCATTCCGCTGGCAACTGAATTCGAGGCGGGTGAGCCGATCTATGGCCGGGTGTATTTGGCGAAATCCCTCGTGCGACTGGGCGCAGAGGAGAACGGTGGGACGTGTCCGAACGAGGCGAGCCACTATCGGATCAAGGTGACTATCAATGGCGAACCGAAAGGGGTTCTCAATGAGCAGTGGTTCGAGTCGCCGACGTGGACCACGGTGCAGGTCACTCCGATGCTTGTCCCCGGTGATGAGGGCGACCGGCAGAATCGTGGCATTGGCGCAAAGTGGATGGAACTGATCAAGGACCTTCCGGATGGTGACCATGCCGTCATGTTCGAGTTCTGGGGCGGGCCCGAGGCCTGTGAGACGAGGTTCGCCGAGGGAGGCTTCACCCTGAAGAAGAAGGGGGCCGTGAAAGCCGCCGTCGGTCTGTTGCCGGAGTCGAAGATGACCGATACAAAGCTGGAGCAGGAGATGATCCAGGCAGTCAAGGATCAGGGATGGACGAATGAGCACCCTGTCAACGTCGTGATCATAGAGCCCGAGTGGCGGATCATCCGCGATCTGCTGGGGACCATCATCCGCCGTGAGATCAATACGCATGTAGTGCTCAAGAAGGAGGCCGATGGTTCCTGTAGAGCCAATGACATCTCCTTCACCCAGCAGTACGTCGGTGACGGGAAGTATGGCAAGACAGAGTTCTATGGCCTCGGCCTACGGAGCTACCCCGTGGCCTGTCCATAAGGTGATCGGAGGCCTGGGAGCCTGAAGAGCGCGGAGTGCAACCCGGCATGGGGCGCACTCCGCGTCTGTTTTCGCCTCAGCGGCTCGCCACAGGTTCCCGGCAGACTGCCAGGCTATTCCATGGCGGGGCCACCGCCGCGCCTGCCATCCCAGCTTGCGGGATGAGGCGCTCGCGAAAGCCCCGGTTCCTTCCGGAGTTCTGTGAAGCCGTAGTCTCGCCCGATGGGAGTCAATGCGCCCCTCCGTGGCGGCAGACCATTCTGCGTTTCGCACCCACGCCGGGATGGTCGAAGTAGTAGAAGGAGCTGAACACATCTACATGCTGTTGCACCATGACCGTGGTCTCGCGGTCCAGCGGTACGGCGCTGAGATCCGGCACGAGGCCCAGATCGAAGCGGCGCAGGGATGCGAACTCCCGTGTGAGGGGCGCGGAAGGCAGCGCCGAAAGCAGGTGCATGGGCGTAACGGCCCCGAGACTTCGCAGCGCGGCGGCCAGAGACAGCGTTTCGGCCAGATCGTGAAGCGATTCGAAGGGGAATCCCCAGACAAAGCTGGCCGTGATTGGGTCGAACCGCCCCTGGAGCACGGCAACCCGGTCGACGATCTCCCCCGCGGGAAGTCCTCGCTTGCCAATCCGCGACAGCACGCCATCTGCACCGGACTCAATTCCCAGGAATACTCCCGTGCACCCACCCTCGGACAGCGCCGACACCCAGCCCCTCTCCAGGCGCTCCACCCGCGTGGAGCATGTCCATCGGGCGCCGGACTCGGCCAGCAGACCCACGAGCCGGTCAGCCCGGGCTCGGTCGATCCCGAAGGTGTCATCCACGAAGCCGAACTCGCACCGCCCAGCCTGCCGTGCCATGGCGCGGACGGTGTCGGCGACCCGCTCCGGAAGGTAATGACGGACCTCGTGGCCCCAGAAGGCGCTGGTCTCGCAGAAGGCGCAGGAGAAAGGGCAGCCCCTGCTCAGCTCCAGCGGTACCGCCCCATTGTACCGCGCCAAGTCGATCCGCCCGAATGCCGGTGGTGGTAAGGTGTCGAGGTCGGCGATCCTGGGCCGGATGGGCGTGCACTTGATTCCCAGGGAAGAGGGAATGACAATGCCGGCGATGGCGTTCAGATCCTTGCCGGCCTGTATCGCGCGCACCAGCTCGGGGAGCGCTTCCTCTCCCTCACCCCGCACAACAATGTCGGCGACAGGGTACGCCCCCAGCAACGCCTCGGCAACCGACGCAGGGCCGGGGCCGCCCAGTATCACCGTCTTCTCGGGGAACCTCGTCTTGATCTCACTCAGGGCCCGCACCAGGTGAGGAAGCACATTGACCATGGCGCCGATGCCGATGATGCCCGCCGAGTCGTCGGTGATGAAGCGTACAAGCCCCTCCGGCTCGAAGGGCGGGCCGTCCACCAGCTGGTAGTCGCGGAACTCGGCGCGGACTCCGGCAGCCTCCAAGGCCGCCAGGAGGCACATGCATCCCAACGGTGGAGACACCACGGGCGCCGGCCCCTGGAGGTGAACCAACGTGATGTCAGGCTGCGTGCGCATCGCTCTCGCCACGACGCCGTGCGAGCAGTTCACGGTTCACGGGCTAGGGTTCACAGTCGGCCCCTATCCGTGTACCGCTCGGACTATCCATCCTTCCCCCGTCCCTATCCATAGCTGTGAAGGCCAGGGAGAAGATATGTGACGCCCAGAAAGGTGAACAGCAGGGCGGCAAGGCCGACTAGCACGAGAGCGGCCCAGCCCCGCGATCCACCGAACCCCCCGGACCGGGCGTGGAGTGCCGCGACGAACACCAGCCACGCAACCAAAGCCCAGACTTCCTTGGGATCCCACCCCCAGTATCTTCCCCAGGCTTCGTAGGCCCATGCTGCGCCGGTGGCGATGCCGATGCCGAGCAGCAGCGTGCCCGCCAGGAGTATGCGATGGGCCATGCGCTGGATGTCGTGGGCGCGGGGGCGAGCCAACAGAACGACGCAGAGGCCGGCAGCGAGGAACAGAAAGGCATAGGAGACCATGGTCGAGAGGATATGCACCTCGCGCCACGGGCTCTGCAAAATGGCAATCGGCGGCCGCACAATCTGCCCCGCAGCCGGAAGAAAGCGGTGCCCCACGGCTCCCGCCAGGGTCAACACCATAGCTGCAGTGCTCACATGGTGCAGGCCGGTGCGCCAATGGATCGCCACACCGAGGATGGGTATCAGGACAAGCACGAGCGAATATACTTCCCATGAGTTCATCAAAGGGAGTCGGCCGGCGAAGGCGATCCACCATCCCATGGTTGTGGCCTGCACGACGGTGACCACCGCGATGGGAACCAAGGCCCAACGCTTCAGACGCGCCAGGGCTGTCACTACTGACGCGTGCACAAGGCACCCTGCCGCGATCCACCAGAGCGCCAGCCGCGGAGGGTCAAGGCGCCGCCACGCGACCTCTAGAGCCACTGCGGCCGGTGAGGGAAGCGCCGTTTCCAGGCGGGCACGCTGCTCACGGACCAAGGCCTGCGCCTTTGCCCGGGCCTCAGCCATCCTACCGTCACGATAGTGCTCGCCACATTCGGCCCACAGGGTCCTCGCCCAGTCAGGGCAATCCGACTGCGTGGGCGGCACCCACCAGCCATCGCCGCCGCCCGGCGCCACAGCGATGAGTTCGGCCAACCGTGTGAGCCGGTCCGCGCGTTGCAGCAGCAGGCGGGCAGTCGCCGCCATAGGATCCGAGCGATCCGATGCGGTGCTCTCCAGCCTGCTCCTCACCTGGTCAAGCTCGTCGAGGCGAATCCACTCTCCCTCTGATGTCGGGATTGATTCCAGCGCCCCTCCGGTCTTCAGCAGCGTTTCCCCTTTCCACCTGACCGGGTTCAGCGCCAGCGCCACGAATCCATCGAGGGGATGTCCCGGCAGATCGACTTCCAACTCGATCTCCACGTCCCGAGCCAGGGTCTCCAGAGGCTTCATCCGCCCTCCCTCGCTGACGACGAGGTACCCCAGCGGCACTGCCGGCGGGTCGGCCATGGTCGGCGCCGCCAGCATCAACATCACCACTATCGTGGCGGAGCCACTGATCCGTTTCCCGAGATGAAAGAGGAGCCCGATGGTGAGCGCCACGACGCCGATGAATGCCAGCGGTGCTCCAGGATCACGGGTGATCTGCAGGCCCGACCATGTCGTGCCTTCCTCCGAGCCGAACTCGCTTTGGTAGATCAGCCACCCTCCATGGCGGGCAGGCCTATTTGTCTGTAGGGTGAGGGGCGAGGTAGACGGATCAGGTGTGACGCCGACACGAATCGTCGATTCGAATACCCGCGGGATAGCGCTGTTGGGGTAGTCATCTCGTCGCGCCTGGTCCAGGGCAATCCAGAACGGCAGGTGCGCTGTTCCGGTGAGGGTCAGGGCGTGGGGCGAGCCGTCACTGCCCGGCATCACCACCTCGGGACCGTCCTCGATAAGCCAGACCGGCTCGTCGAAGCCATCGAAGGAAATCTCTACCGCCGCGGGGGCATCGGACGACTCCGGCGCGGGTTCGACCCGGGGAACCACCTCTCCGCGCACCAGAAGGCGCTCTACGATAAGCGGGATCCGCAGCGACGGGGTCGGGCTGACGAAAAAGGTGTCCCCTTCGGCGAATCCGCCTTCGGCCACCGTCTCGCCTGCTGCACACCGGTATCGCCACGCCCCCTCGTCGTGGAACAGATACAAGGCATCATCGGCCGTCGGCATCAGGAACTCGATCCCATCGAGGCCAGGCGTACGGGGCCGGGCGAACCCGGGGAATCTGCTGAACACCCAGAGCGTCTCTGGCGGCGCTTCGGCGGCCTGGATGGCCAGCCGGACCGCGGGGTTGACCGGGGGCCCATCTGCCCGTGAGGCCCCCACCTTGAAGTCTGCAGCATAGTCAAGGACGGCCACGACAAGATCACCGACGGTGCTCCTCTCGCCTATGTCGGCAGGGATGTCGAGAGGATGCTCGATGCGGCCGCCACCTGTCTCCAAGACTATGCGTGGCTGGCAGAGTAGGCTCTCCGGTACGCCAAGCACCACCCGCATATGACCTATCTCGGCGTCGTCTGCCCATCCCTCGGCCAACACCAGTTCATGGGAGCCGTGGGGTGTGGCAAGATGCAGGCGTACCGCGGGGCGGGCCATCGCATCATCCCTTGGCCGAACCTCAGGACGAATCCGGGCGGCGGGGAGAAAACGAACGAGTCGGCCCGTGCCCACTTCCGGGATCGTATATGTGGTGCCCTCTCTGGCGCCGCGGCGAAGGCGTGTGCGAGCAATGACCCGGTCCTCCTGCCCGACCTCGATCCACAATCGCTCGGGAACCTGCATCACATTCGTCTGCTCTCCTTCTGCAAGATACACCATGCCCCGTTCCGCACCCCTCGAGGAGAGCAACGCGCCGATGAGCAGAAGACCAAGCCCACAGTGGGCAAAGAGTAAGGCCGGTGACCGAAGCCGCCGTCGTCGGGCTACGCAGGCCACGAGGATGACGAAGAGAAGGGCGAGAAGCCCGAATAGCCACCACGAACCGTAGAGATGGTACGTGGCGCCCGCGGTGCTCGCGCCGTCCCGCGCTTCCCGCAGCGTGATCAAGCCCAGCACTGCGGCGATGCACAGCAGGAGAACGGTAGTTGTCTTCAGTGAGGTGATGAGACGCAGCATGGCTGGTGCTCGCAGTGCACAGGGTTCAGCACAGCCTCTGAGGGCATGCGTACTCAGGTTTCCCGGGTGAAAAGTGCGGTGTTGTAGCCGCGCCGCTCTGGGTCATTCGGCCCGCGCAGAACGCCGGGGCTACCGCTGGAGCGACTCTCCGGCCGAATCCCGCTGCCCATGTAGTCTCACACGAGGGTTCAGGCCAGGGCCCGCTAGTGGTTCGCGGTTGACGGCGAGCAGTTGCTCCAGACCACCCCATCCAATCATCCATCGTTCCACCATTCCACTCTTCCATCATCCCGCCGCCTCACTCTCCCTCCACACCGCGGCGGATCGCGCCGATGAGTCCTATTCTCGGGTTGGTCACGACGTGGACAGGGATGCGATCCACCAGCGCCCCGAACTGACCCTTGTCGCAGAATGCCGCACGGAACTCATCCCGTTCCAACAGGGAAAGCACACGGCGCGGCATCCCTCCCGCCAAATAGACGCCGCCGGTCGCAAGCACCTTGAGTGCGAGGTTTCCCGCCTCGGCCGCCAGGACCGATACAAACACCTCCAGGGCCGCATGGCAGGTGGGGCACTGCACATCATGCCCGAAGGCCGCCTCCACTATCACCGGCGTGGGCTCGTCGCTAACAGCCACCCGCGCCGCGACAACCGGGTCGGCATCCATTCCGACGACCTCCCGCATGAAGCGGTAAAGATCTGGAATCGCCATGCCAGAGCACACGCGTTCGTAGCTCACGTGCCCGTACCGAGCGCCCAACCACTGCAGCAGACTCCCCTCCCGGGCGTTCCGTGGAGCAAAGTCAACGTGACCGCCTTCGGAAGGATAGGCACGATACCTTGTGCCGGTCCA
>JAFGKV010000141.1 GCA_016928395.1 Candidatus Fermentibacterota bacterium
AAAAGCCGCGGCACCGCGCACGTACGATGCGCCGTATTCTCAACCCCGAAGAACCTGAGTGCGCTCCTCGCCCTCAGAGGCCTTACTGAGCCCTGAATCCTGAACCCTGAATCCTGAACCCCATACCCAAAAGGAGACCATCGTGAGAGCACTACTCTGCATCATCCTGCTTACGGGCACGGCATTTGCCCAGCAAGCCGCCGATTTGCTGCCAGAGGACAACCAGATACCCGGATGGGTCAAAGACGGAGAGCCCCAGACCGCACAGACCCCCGAAGAGCTGTACGGACTCATTAACGGAGCGGCCACGCCCTACTTGGAGAACGGATTCGTGGAGTGCGTCTTCCAAAACTACACTGGCCTCGTCGCCGGCGAGCCGACATTCCTTGAGGCCCAGGTCTTTGACCAGGGGACTCAGGAGAATGCCCATGCCGTGTTCGTACTGACGGCAACGGGCCTGGAAACAGCCTGGGACGGCGCCGGTGACGAAGCGCGCATCAACTACATGCTCCCCTTCAACTTCACCTTGGAGTTCTACCGAAATCGATTCTTCGTACGCCTGAACATCGGCCGGGAAGCAGACTCTCTTCAGGCTCTCCAGGTCATCCAGTCCTTCGCCTACGCCATGGACGAAGTCGCTGTTCCCGTGGAGCTGCACAGCTTCAACGCCGTTCGTCAGGGGACCCGCTGCGTGGTATCGTGGGTGACCGCCTCTGAGACCGACTGCTTCGGCTTCGCCGTGCGCCGATCCGGGGTCTGTGACCCTTCCACGGCAGCGGTCATATCCTCCGAATTGATCCGGGGAGAAGGCACTTCGGCGGTGCCTCGCCACTATCGTTTCGTGGATGCGTCGCCCCCTGCCGGCCCGGCATTCTATTGGCTTGAGGAATATTCGCTCAGCGGGACCACCAGGCTCTATGGGCCGGCCCCGATGCTGGATCCGGGGCAGACCTCGTCTTGGGGCCGCATTAAGGCATCATTCTCTTTCTGACAGCGGCGAGGAAAGCAACCCCGCGTTCACCTGAGGAGCACACTGTACGTGGCCAAGAAGACCGAGGATGGAAGAAAGATCATCGTCTCCAACAGGAGGGCGTTCAGGGACTACCAGATCATGGAGAGGATCGAGGCGGGGATCGTGCTGCAGGGAACGGAGGTGAAATCACTGCGGGAGGGCAAAGCATCGCTCGCCGATTCCTACGCTACCGTCGATGGTGAGGAGGCGTTCCTTCACAACCTGCACATACCTCCCTACGAATGCGGCAACCGCTTCAACCACGAGCCGACACGTACCCGAAAGCTCCTTCTGCACAAGCGAGAGATCCGCCGGGTTTTGGGTCGATCAACCGAGAAGGGCCTCACGGTGATCCCGCTCTCTCTCTACTTCCTGCGCGGGCGCGTCAAAGTCGAACTGGCCATCGCCCGAGGAAAACGATCCTACGACAAGCGGGAGGCATTGGCGCGGGAATCGGCCATGCGCGAGATTCAGCGGGAGATGCGTATCCGATGAGAATCGTCCCGGTGCTGGCGCTGGCGCTGGCTGCCATGGCCTCAGCAGCCGAATCCCAAGACATTGCCGTGGTCTACTCCGATGGCCGGCCCCCGGTGGCATTGGCCTCGGTGGTGCGCGACGGCGTGATCTACCATCGCATCAACGAGATCGCCGCCGGGCTGAGCGGTCTGGTGTCGTGGGTTCCGGCCCGCAGACGGGCGGCAATCATCGCGGGACCAGACTCCATTGCCCTTACCATCGACAGCCGGTTTCTCGTGGTCAATGGGCGCGCCCTCTGCCTCGACCATCCCATCGTGTTCGATGAAGGGGCGATCCTGGTGCCCGAGTCATTCGTGCGGGCGGTCCCTTCCCTCTTGACCTCCGTTCGCGCCACCTGGGTGGATTCCCTGGGACAGCTCACGATCGAAGGCGTCCCATGCGACGTCACTCTTCTCCGCGTGGTGGAGGATGAGACCTCTGTGCGGTTCGAGATCAGCATCCCGTCCTACGCCACATGGGAGCTCTCCCCCGTCAGGCATGACTCCGTATCGCTCTTGCTGAACGGCGTCACAGTCTGCCCGTCGGAGTTTGATGGTCTCCTGTCCGATTCATCGTTGGCTTCCGTTGCCGCGCACCAGGAGCCTGGGCGCGCAGTCATCGTCATGCAGAGAGCGTATCCCTGGGTCGAGGCTCGCTGCACCGCCAGCGGAGGATCCCTGATCCTCGAGTTGGGCGAGTCGATGGATATCCCTCGCTCGGACAGGCCCATCGGGCGAATCGTCATCGACGCGGGTCATGGCGGATCCGACGCGGGCGCCCGGTCTCCGGATGGAGCCACGGAGAAGGACGTCACCTTGGCCCTGGCCAAGCTTCTGACCGAGAGCCTGCAAGACCGCGGTCATGATCTCGATGTTTTCCTCTGCCGGGATGGTGATGTTGACATTCCCGCCACGGTGCGCGTGCAGCGTGCCAATGCCGCAGGAGCCGAGGCGTTCGTGAGCATACACTGCAACTGGTCGTTTGATCGATCGTTGTCTGGGCCGCAGGTAGTGTTTCTCCTACCCGCGCTCTCGGGCGGTGCCGGGAGTGTGCGGGCGAGGGAAGGGGTGGTGCTCGCAGGCGACATGGCTCCCCACGCACCGTGGCCCGAATCGGGGCCCGGCATGCAGCGGATGTCGGCCTGGGGAACAGTTCACAATCGATGGATTGCAGAGTCTGAGGCCTTGGCCCATGCCCTCACCGACGCCATGGCCGCGGTTGGCCTTGGGCCGTCGCCTCCCCAGCAGCGTGCGCTGGACACCCTTACCGGTCTTGCCATGCCCGCGATTCTGGTCGAAGTCGGATACCTGAGCAATCCCATCGAAGCGCGACATCTGCTGACTCTGGAGCACCTGCACACTCTTGCCGGCGCCATGGCCGAGGGAATCATCGCGTTCGTGGACGACTCGCGGCAGGTTTCCCAGCCGTGACCAGATCCTTCGGCCGCGGCACAGGAAGAGGGTGATCGGCATGGCGAAGCGGCGACGACGCAAGGAGGGCCGACTGACAACTCGGCACGCCGTTCTGGCTTCCGCGGCGCTGGGTATCGGCCTGGCGGCCGTTGGCGCATTCCTTCACTATCGCAGCACGCTGGAACAGCCCGATCCCTCCATTGATCGCATCGCCCGGGAGTCGCCTGATCGCCTGTCGGTGCGGCAGATCATGGTCTGTCATCCCGGAGAAAATGGAGAAGGAATGCTATGGTCAACCATGCTGGTTCCTTTGGCTTCCGATGACCCGTCAACGCTGGGGAAGCTCGCGGTGGCGGCGTGGGCCGAGCGCGTCGCGTTGGCCTGCGGCATGCGCGTGGATCACCCTCTAATTCAACACTTCTTCTATGACGAACGACGGATCGCCTACATAGACTTCGACCCGTCTCTCTATGACGGCTGCCCGGTGGGAACCACGGGCGAGCGAGAGATTCTCACCTCGCTTGAGAACACCGTCCGGGCGAATCTCCCCTCAACCGCATCCATCGTCCTGCTCTCGGGAGGCATCAACGTGACATCGCCATGGGGTCACCTTCTGACCCGTCCAGGGGGCTCTTAGCCGTGAACGACACCACTCTCGGCAACGAGTTGGTGCCGCGTCACGACGGCAGATCGCCGGAGCAACCCCGCCCGCTCGGCATCCATCGGGGATACATCGCCCATGCCGAGGGGTCGGCTTTGATAGCCCAGGGGCGAACTCGTGTCATCTGCGCGGCCTCCGTCAGCACAGCCCTCCCCGAATTCAGACGAGGCACCGGCGGCGGGTGGGTCACCGCGGAGTACGGGATGCTGCCCCGGGCCACGGCGGTTCGTATGCCCCGGGCGTCAATGCCGACAAACAAACGGGCCGTGGAGATCTCTCGCTTTCTTGGCCGCTGCCTCCGGGCCGTAGTTGATCTGTACTGGCTGGGACCGTACATGATCCACATTGACTGCGACGTGGTAGATGCCGACGGAGGTACGCGATGTGCTGCCCTCACGGGGGCGTTCGTCGCCCTTCGTGACGCCATCCAAGCGCTGAAGACCCGCGAAAACCGCCCAGGATGGCCGATTCGTGAGCCAGTGGCAGGCATCAGTGTCGCACTGCTAGGTAGCAGGCTGCTCGTGGATCCCGATTACGAAGAAGACCACCAAGCCTCCATCGATTTGACCATGGCCGTCACCGAGTCGGGCCGTCTCGTGGAAATCCATGCCGCCTCAGAAGCAGACCCGTACAGCCGCGAGACGCTGAACCTCATGGTCGATGCAGGCGTTGTTGGCGCACAGAGCGCGTTTCTCGCACAACGAGAATGTTGGGAGCGAGCGCTCCTTCCATGAGACTCGTCATCGCCACTGCCAACCGCGACAAGAGGCTGGAACTCATGGCATTGCTGGATGGCCTGGGGATCGACCTCCTGCCCATGACCCGGTGGAAGGACCTCGTGTCTCCCGCCGAGACAGGGCGCACCTTGGAGGAGAATGCCACGATCAAGGCGCTCTCCGCAGCGCGACACACAGGGCTTCCCGCCGTCGCGGATGATACGGGCCTGGAGGTCGAGGCGCTGAACGGCCGCCCCGGAGTCTTCGCGGCCCGGTTCGCCGGCGAAGGGGCCACCTATCGTGACAACCGGGAGAGGCTGCTGCGCGAGATGCTCGGCATTCCCGAGGATCGTCGCGGCGCAGCCTTCAGGACCGTGGCCGCACTGTGCTTTCCCGACGGGGAGTGCTTCACGGTGGAAGGCAAGTGCATCGGGCGGATCACCGGGGAGGAGCGGGGTGACGGTGGTTTCGGGTATGACTCCATCTTCCTTATCCCCTCGCTGGGCGTGACCTTCGCTGAGATGACCACCGATCAGAAGAACGCCATAAGCCACCGAAGTCAGGCCCTGGGCAAGATGCGGGAACTCATCACGGAGCACATCGTGCAAGGTCAAACGGCGACGTAGGAGCGTGTAAGGTCCCGAGTTCAGGCAGGACTGCGGGCTCCGCTCCGCTGCGCAGGTCTCGGTTGTCGGTGGGGCCTCTGGATGCGAGAGCACCCAGGTGTTTCGAGGTCGAGAGTACGGCGGGCTGTCGGCTGTCAGGCCCGCCCAGCGCTGCGAGGAACCGTTGCCGTGGTAGGGGCGACCATCTCTGGTCGCCCGCGGGAGGGCGGGGCTCGGAGTCGGTATCGGTATCGGTATCCAGAGGCGTACCTTTGAGTACGAGTACGTGAATGTACTCTCAAACGAGTGGGGGCCCCGGGCTCGCCCGGACGATACATCTTGTAACTTCCGGTAGCAATGTATACCGTGCGGGAAGC
>JAFGKV010000142.1 GCA_016928395.1 Candidatus Fermentibacterota bacterium
GCTTCCCGCACGGTATACATTGCTACCGGAAGTTACAAGATGTATCGTCCGGGCGAGCCCGGGGCCCCCACTCGTTTGAGAGTACATGCAGAGCCCGTACTCGTACTCGTTTACGTACTCGTTCACGGAACCGCATCTCTCGATACCGATAGCGATACCGATAGCGACCCCGAGATAGGAGAAAGGAGTGAGCTGAGAGATGCCCGCTGAGAGCCCCTCGCGGAGCGAGACCAGTTCGCCCGAACCCGCGCCTGCCGAGGCTCCTCAGAGGCCTTCAACTTTCGCGATATGCATCTCGCCGGTGACCAATCCTCGTCATGAGGATTGTCTCGTTGAGAATGGCGAAGATCACGCGGCACTCGCCGACACGGAACTTCCTCAAGCCGGAGAACCTACCCTTCAGCTCCGGGCAGGCATGCGCCCGCTCCGGGAGCTCCTCGGCCAGCCGCATCAGAACCCTCTCCGCCTCCGCTCTCCCAAGTCGGTTGAGATCCTTGCCGACGGACTTCTTGAATGAAACCCTACACGCCAAGTTCTAACCTCTTTGTTGACACCGGAGGCTGTGTGCGCATACATGCATACGTATGCGGAGGTGATCATGGATAGGATCTTGTCGCTCAGAGTGAGTGAGGCAACGGCAGGGCAGGTCACGGCCCTGGCCCGCAGGCTCAAAGCATCGAAGAAGCGCGTGATCGAAAGCGCAGTGAGCAGATACGCCGCGGAGGTCGAGGCTGAAACCAGGAGAGATGTGTTCGAGGAGACCTGTGGCGCATGGAGTCGGGAAGAGGATCCCGGCCTACTGACGGAGGAATCACGGAAGGCATTTCGGGAATCCATGGAGAAGCGCCAGTCATGAGGGCATATGTAGACGCCGATGTTCTGATCTGGCACTTGCGTGGCGATCGCCGGGCTCTGCGGTTCCTCAAACGCATGAGGGACACTGCCGGATGCGAACTATGGATCGGTGCGATGCAGCGTGCGGAGGTTGTGTTCTTCATGCGGCCAGAGGAAGAAGACTCGACGGTGCTGTTTCTTTCTCAGTTCCGGACGGCTCCGGTCGATCAGACGATCGTCGACCGTGCGGCTACGCTCTACCGCACATGGCATCCGAGCCATGGGATTGATCCGAACGACGCGATCCTGGCGGCCACGACTATCGAGACCGGTGGTCAGATCTACTGCCTGAACACGAAGCATTACCCGATGCCTGCGGTTGTCGCCAAGAAAGCCTGGTAGAATCGCCGAGGACCGGGGGGATGGAAGACTGGCATGATGGAATGATGGCACAGAAGACCATCTACCCATCTGGCCAGGCAAAATGGTGGCAGGGATTGTGGATGTGCCCGGGAGAGCATTCGTCCAGCGGCTGGGTCTCTCCTTCATCCCATCGCTATCGTAATCGCTATCGAACCCGCACGGATCGTGGCCGTCCCGATACCGATGGCGACCCTCGGCGGGCGACCCGAGACGGTCGCCCCGACGACGAGTGATTGACCATCGAACACCCGTAGGGGCGGGACACTGTGCCCGCCCGCACGGATCCTGGGTCGATATCGATGCCGATACCGATACCGATAGCGACTCCCCGCCCCGAACCCCCGCGGGCGACCAGGGACGGTCGCCCCTACGACGAAGGGTTGACCACCGGACCCCCGTAGGGGCGGGACGCTGTGCCCGCCCGCACGGATCGTGGGCCGATGGCGATACCGATGGCGATACCGATGGCGATACCGACTCCCCGCCCCGAACCCCCGCGGGCGACCAGAGGCGGTCGCTTTAGGGTTGCACAAGCCCCAACTCAGCCCTCAGGACCTTCCGGACTGCTCGACAGAGTCGTAGTGCGTGTCGAGCGGTGTCGACGTCGGCAGACTCCCCAGGATACCGCACATGAATGGCATAGGTGCTCAGGGCATGCAGCTCCGGGCGCAGCAGGGCCAAATCCGAATGCACCGGGCGCAGTACATCGAGGAGCACGACAAGGTTGTGCGTCCGATCGAATGGCACGTCTGCTTCCTGCAGCAGGGCCTTGAGGTACTTCTCCACGCATTGCTGGCAATGGAAGCACACGGCGTCGTAGTTGGGGCATATGCGCGCTCGGATCTCCCGACTCGCCGTCGCGAAATCGGCCTCCGCCTTGGATATCCACTCAGTCGTGAGCGGATTCATAGAGCAGCCGCCCTGCCTGCACGATTTGCGTCAGAAAGTAGTCGTGAAGCGCCAACCGGCGGCGTACCTCCTCCGGTCGTCGAACAATGAGATCCAATGGAATCCGCGGTTTGATGGTGCGCAGCACTTCGACGCCTTTCTCCACCCCTGATCCCTCAAAAGCCATGACCACAAGCATGTCAACATCCGAGTACTTCGAGGCCGTGCCTGTGGCATGAGATCCGAAGAGGATAATGCGTTCGGGCCGAAAAGCTCGAACGATCGAGTCGCACACCTCCTTGATCTCGTGCTCAGCTGCCATTCCGTGTTCTCCCTGTGTACCGGATTCACACAAGTGCTTGACTGGTGCAGCATCCCGTGCAGCCATGGTGCTCGAGCCGTGAGATGCCACCGAACTAGATTCAACATGTAAGGTTAGCCGGACTAGACGGATTGTCAATCAGTCGAATGGATGCCCGACCCGCTAGATCCAAACCGGAGGACGCCAGGAAGAACACCCGCCGCAGATCGTGGCCCCGCACCGCTGGATGCTGTCAAGGGCCACGCGGCCACCGCTCGTCCAGCTATCCATTCGTCCAAGAGCTCCACGCTTGTCTTCGAGTACACGGGCCTTTCGGCGGTGCCATCTCGTCTTCCTCATCGCTCTCGATATCGAACCCGTAGATCGTGGCCGGCCCGATGGCGATGGCGATAGCGACCCGGCGGGCGACCAGGGACGGTCGCCCCCAAGGCTATTGGTTGACCATCGGACACCCGTAGGGGCGGGACACTGTGCCCGCCCGCACGGATCGTGGGCCGATGCCGATGCCGATGGCGATAGCGACTCCCCGCCCCGAACCCCCGCGGGCGACCAGAGACGGTCGCCCCTACGAGGAAGGGTTGACCACCGACCCCCGTAGGGGCGGGACGCTGTGCCCGCCCGCACGGATCGTGGGCTGATGCCGATGGCGATACCGATACCGATAGCGACTCCCCGCCCCGAACCCCCGCGGGCGACCAGAGACGGTCGCCCCTACGACGAAGGGTTGCCGCACTCTCAACCCTGAGAAATCTGAACGCGTCCCGCGCCTTCAGGGGCGCGACTGAACCCAGAACCCTGTTCCCTGTAACCTACTCCCAGCGGGCCATGCAGCAAAATCGGGTGCTGAATCGTTCTGTTGGTGAGAGCGGGATGAGAGACCTCGAAGAGACGAGGGAGCTCAGGCGCCCGGGGGAAGTGACTATGACCAGAGCAGGGGGTAATCCCGCCGGCCGTGAGAGCCTGTGGACCGGGCTCGACGCGGTAGTGCCCCACGAGAAGAGGGGGCTCGTGGGGCACGCCGCGTTGCGGCCCCCCGAGGCAGGGCCGCCGGAATTGCCGGAGCACATCACCGCCAGGCGGTCTGCCGCCTGCGATGCCCTGCCCCGTGCCTGGGCCAGGGTTCGGCAGGCACTGGAGGCATGGGAGTCGCCCGGGCACATGCAATCACCATAGATACCTCAGAGTCGACAGTATCGCTGGATTGGATCACCGCCCCGCCCGCGTTCAGTGGCGGGCCTGTTCTCTTCGCCCCATGGATCGCCCCTTCTCCTACTCCCATGGACAGGCTATCTTATTTGCACGTCACACACCGCATACATGGGCCCCTCACGGAGCGAGGAACGCGTGGCAGGTGGGAAGCTCTCCTTCGCAACCATCGATTCGCGGCATGAAGAACTCCTGGCCGGGCTGCCCAAGGCCCCGAAGCCGGCAGCGCTGAAGCTCATTGCCCACCTCGCCGACCTGCCGGATCTTGTGACGTATCCTCCTGCGCTCTACTACCAGGTCGACACATTGCACAGGCTCGTCGATCTCGTGTTGGATCCATTCCCCCTCACCAGCAATCTCCCGCTGCTCACGGACCTTCTCTCCCTCCTGGCGGGCCTGCCCGAGCCGATCGCCGCCCGGCTGCCCCGATTGCCCGAGGCCCGGGCGCGCCTCGGCGCGCTGCGGTGTCTCGAGCTGGCCGCCCAAGACGACTGGGAGGCGGCAAAGCACGCCCTCCCTGCCGGCGCGGACGTTGGGACCGCCGAATCGCAGGACATGGATCTGTTACTGGGCTCCCTCGGCGTGCTTCTCCGAGGTGGCGGCGCGGTATGGCCTTTTCATGTGCGGCCCATCCGAACCCTCTCGCCGGGCACCGTGCTCACCGTATTGGTTGATGGTGAGGGTGTTCCTCCGGAGTGCCGCGAAGCATACCTGGCCACGGTGAACGCTTCAGTCCACCTGAAGCGATGCTCGCAACCGGGGCCGCCCGTGGTGCGCTCCGTCAGCGATCGCGGAGAAGAACTAGTGGTGGGAGAAGACCTCAGGGATCTCGTGATCGAGGCGTTGGATCGCACCACGGCTCTGCTGGGCCCCCAAGTGCATGCAAAGCTGCGAACCAGCCAGACGGAGGTCATCCTGGCAATCAGGCATCCGGCTCCGGTGACGGAGGTGACGGGACGATCCATCCTGCTGCCTCTGATCATCGCTCTGGCCCAGGCCCTGGGTGAACGCCTCAACCTCTCGGCGGTGGTGCGGGCGGACAGCGGCGTGGTGTGGACAGGGGATGTGGATTCCTACGGGTCGCTGGAGGCCGTGTCGCACATCGAGGAAAAGATCCACCGGGTGGCATACTCGCGCTGCAAGGGCTTTGCGTTTCCGGCGCAACAACTGGAGGAAGTAAACGACGCCATCGGCTCAGGCAAAGCCGGAAGGGTTCTCGATGCGATTCCCGTGACGAACCTGGTGGATCTCCTCGGCCGGGTTTCGGCGGTGTCCATTCAGAGCCGGGGTACTGCCGTTCGCGCCGGCGTGGCGATCAAAAGAAGGGCCAGGCCGCTGGGGATTGCGGGAGTTGCGGCGGCAGGACTGCTCATCGTGGCTCTGGGCATCGGCCTCCCCCGCATCGCCTCCTGGCTGGACACCACGGTTGCCTCCGCCGCCTTCACCGAAACCCGCGACAAGATTCAGGTCTTCAATGCCTCCGGCCGCGGGCTGCGGTCGTTCCCCATCGTGCCGACGGAGGGGTTTCGGGTCTTGGCCATCGACGTCGACCTCGACGGACGTCGCGAGATCTTCTACGGCACGGGAGTCCGCGATTCCGTGCCCGGCACGCTCTTCTGCCTCGACGATCACGGCAGAGAACGCTGGAGGTTTCGCGGCGGGTTTCGCGAGGGCGAGCCGAAACCCTACGACCTCCGCAACACATTCAGCGCCGGCGGCCCCTACGTGCATGATCTGGATCATGACGGGCTCAACGAGGTGGTGGCGGTGTTCAACCATTCGCCCTACTCCCCTGGGCAACTGGCGCTGCTGACTCGCGAGGGCGAGTACTTGAGCAGCTTCTGGCATCCGGGAGCGCTCTACGGCGCGCCGCTGTCCAATGACATGCATGCCGCCGCCTTCGTTGACATCGACCATGACGGCCTGGATGAGATTCTCATCGGGGCCACGAACAACCGGCTCAACATGCCGGTGCTGGCCATTCTGGATCCGCGGTCGATCAGGGGAAAGGGGCCGATGTCCCTCGACGATACGACCGGTGCGAGATGGCAGAGCTATGTCGTGTTCCCCGCATGCCCGCCATTCGAGGAGACGGCGTCCACGGTGGCAAGGCTCGCGGTAATGGAGGTCAAAGCCATCCGGTGGGAAGGGCAGGACGCGCTCCGGGTAAGCTCATCGGGATACGCGCCGGACGGCACGCTCTGCGGGTTCGCCTACCATCTGGACTATGATCTGAACCTCTTGTGGTACAATGCCAACGATCAGATCTTGAAGTGGATTCGCCGCGCGCGACGGCGGGGCGAGACCGATGCCGATGTCGACTCCCCGGAGTTCCGCCGGATGATGACCGACATCCGGATCATCCCGGGAGATCCGGCGCTGCTCGTGCCACCGGAAAAGGGGTTCCGCCTGATTCCGCGGAAGCCCTCCACGGCTCCTGGCACGGGTTGGGAACCCTCGTGAGCTCCCCTTCGGACTTCTCCGGTAGCCTTCCGTCCGTTTCGCCGCAAGAGCTTGACGAACTCCACGGCGAGCTGCTGGCCGGGCTGGAAAACCTGAGCCCCAAGGCCGCAGCCATCCGCCTCATGGCCTATCTCCGAGGCCTGCCCCCTGTCACGACACACCC
>JAFGKV010000143.1 GCA_016928395.1 Candidatus Fermentibacterota bacterium
CCGCGTCTCTCCAGAGTCCATTGACCGCCTCTACCTGCTCCATTCCCCTCCAGAAACTTGACATTTTACCTACGTCCCGGGGGCCCACCCATCAGGGACGCCACCAAGGAATCCAGATGGTCAGCTAAGGCCTCAGGCCCGTCGGCTTCAAAGTGGAGACGGGCACGCCATCTGTTGAAGACCGATTGGCTCAGCGGATTCTGGTCGGATTCGCGACCAGGCAGGACCACGTGGAGGTCGAGCCCGCAGGCAGCGGCCCCCGCGGCGGCGTTTCGACTGAAGCTCGTGGCCTTCATAGTGGCCACCGTGGTTGCTCGCTTGGCAAGCGCATCTCCCAGGAGGAAGTCAACCTTCCGGGTCTTGTTTCCGCCCAGGCCGAATCCGGTCAGATCATCACGCAGGACATAGAGTTCGCGACCAAAACGGGATGACAACCGTGGCAGCTTATGGATAATCGTCGGTATCTGAATGAGGTTGGCACGTGGATGAGCAGCAAGACAATCAGATATTGCATCGGTCATTCTCGATATCCTACACTACCGAACGCTCAGCATCAGCGGCGGCGCGCAGCGCCGGGTGCTGCATGATGTTGTCAGACCGACTCGCACTCTCGGTCCCAGACTGGATCTCGTGTGAACTCCGACTCCAATGTGACCTTGCGCTCTTTAGGCAACCACGCGGAGCGAATTGCAGAGAGAATCAGACGACGGACCTCCGACCTCGTAAATCCACACTCCTCCTCAAGAAGTCGATACTCGTCAGCGAGACGTGTCTGGAACATCTTAGGGTCGTCCGTGTTCACACTCACCGGTATCCCGGCATCGAAGAACCTCCGGATTGGATGCTCCGAAAGGCACCTGACAACTCCTGTACGAACGTTCGAGATCGGGCACATCTCGACAGGGATGCGGTGAGCGACGAGGTATTCCACCAGTTCAGGGTCTTCCCAAGCTCGGGTCCCATGTCCAACTCGTTCCACCCCAAGTTCGCGAATTGCGTCCCAGATGCTCTGAGCGCTTGCCGCTTCGCCAGCGTGGGCGTTCACGTGAAACCCAGCGGCTCTCGCCTTCGCATAGAGTTTCTTGAATGGAGCCGGCGGATACTCTTGCTCTGATCCACCGATTCCAATGCCGACAATACCAAGCCCTTTGACTTCCTTCAACTGCTCCAAGGTCACCATTTCCGATTCGGGCCCGTAGTCCCTGACTAGGTCCGCGACAAGAGCAACCTCAATCTCAGGCACTCGCCCCAAACCCGTGCGGACAGCGTGGGCTATGTCCTGCACGGCAAGCCCGTGGCGAACAAAGAGAGAGGGCGAGAAGAAGGCTTCCGCATATCGAACGCCCTGTTCGGCCAAATCGCGAGCCGTCAGTTCAGCGATGTGTGTGAAGTCCTCGTACTCGCGCAAGAACTGGTTCTTCCAGGACCATGCTTCGATGAACTGCGGAAATCCCTTGTATTCGAAACGGTCCGCCAACGCGGAAACGTCGGGAACGGACGGGTCACCACCATACTTCTGGATAAGCGCAAACAAGGCCTCATGAGGTATCGCACCCTCCAGATGGACGTGCAACTCTACTTTGGGAACTCTTTCGTACCACGTCATCCGGCAATCTCCGGCTGGCCTAACGTCCTGCGATCAGCAGCGCCGGGACGAACCTCACGAACTAGGCACCAACCCAGCATCGGCGTCCGCTTCGCACCAACCCGATGGTAGCTTCTTGCCTTGGTCTACGGCGGCTTTGATATACTCAGGATGCGCTACCCATTTGTTTCGAAACAACACCCGTTGGTCCCAGGGCCACAGCACAAGGCTATCGGTCACCAGGGGGCACACATCGGGCTGGGGAGTTGCCCAAGAGTGGCACGCCAAAGTCGCAGTTACTACCCGCTCGGCACCTGCCTGGCGAACCGCTTCGGCCACGAGCGCGAGGCTCTCTCCTGTGTCAGCTATCTCGTCGACAACTGCGACAACTCCGCCAGCTACCTCTGGTGAAACGGCCACCTTCCAGACGGGTTTGGCATAAGCCACCACATCGTTCACTCGCCGGGTCACCCGGACAGGGTACAACTCGGTTCGAAGGCTTAGAGCGATCTGAGTTGCGGGAAATAGACCCGGGCGGGCTATGCCAACCACGGCCCCGACGTTCAGCCTACCTAACTCCTCCACCATTTCCCTGCACAATTCGCTAAAACGCTCCCAGGAAATCGGGGCAAAGCCGTCGCGGTTCACATAGTCGTAGCTCTTCACGGTAGAGCTCCCTTCCCTGGCCACTATATTTCGTCAGCCCACTCCGTGGCATAGAGCACTAACGTTTCAGCCAACCGGCGGGCAAAAGCAGAGCGAAGCGCCGCTTTTGCCCGTCCGTGTTGAGCGATTTGCTAGGTTGCTGCACTAAGTTCTGCCTTGGCTGAAGCGATAACGCGAATTGCAGAGCGCATTAGAAGCCACACGAGCCCCAGTGCAACGATAATATCTGGCCAACCGGAACCGGTGAACCAGACAGCACCAGCCGCCACAAAAACAGAAAGATTTGACGCTATGTCGTTTCGCGAGCATTCCCACACCGAACTCATGTTTACATCTTCGTGGCGGTGGCGCCAAAGCAGGTAAAGACAGAATGAGTTTGCGACAAGACCGAGAAGACTGAACGCACCCATAACCTCAAAGATAGGGACGCTTGGAACGAAAAACCTGTAAGCAAGTTGGGCAATAACGGCACAGGCCGCCAAGAAAATTAAGCCGCCCTTGAAAAGCGCGACCTTGGCCTTTACGGTAGCGCCCCTCGAAACAGCGTACAGGCTAAGGCCGTAAGTCAAAGCGTCCCCCAGATTATCAAGACTGTCGGCCAACAGTGCTGTTGATCTTCCGTAAAGCGCGGCCACAGCGATAACTAGAAACATCACGGCATTTATGCCGAGCACAACCAGCAGTGTTCCCCGTTGCCTCTCGCGAAGGGCATCTATGGCGCAATTGTCATCACAGCAATTACTCATTCTGTAACCCCATTTGGCAACCTAACTGCGTGATATGCAGATCCGTATGACACCCACTACCAGCCTCACAGCTGGTCCATCGGGCTCCGCACGCCGCGTCCCCCGCGATTCAGCACGGGCGTGCAGACCATGGTCGTGCGCACGTCCTTGTGACCAAGGAGCTCCTGCACCGTTCGATGACCTATCCAGACTCCAGAAAGTGCGTGGCGCGAATGAGAAGACGGGGGTGCTGACTGGAGAAGCGCTGCGAATGGGCGGGAGCGGTGCCAGGCGCAGCGGGGGCGCGGGGAGAACCCGGTAGGGAGCGGGCATTCTGAAGATATCCGATGGGCTGCATCACGACCCCACAGCGAAGGCATCGATCGGGATTGGATGAACCGAAGGAAGAGCCTCAGATCCTGCCTGTCAAGGCGCCGAGTTCGCGACCCTTGCCGCCAGTGCAGGCCGCGACGGATGCCGGCGTGCGCCGTCAGGCCACAATGCCCCATGTGGGCGGTGCACGCGGGCGCGCGTTGGCGCGCGTTGGCGCGCGTTGGCAGGTTGTCAAGGTACCCTGCCTACCCGGCGGCGCGGCGGCTTGACATTACGCCAGCCTTTGTGTACCTGCATCGAGTATGCGAGACGGTTGTCTCGCAGTCAGGGCATCCCACAAGGAGGTCACGCGTGATCAAGATCGGCGCCATCGCTCTCCTTCTCATGTGCGCACACCTCGCAGCCGAGGAGCCGGCTGAGCCCGCGCCCCCACCCGCGGAACCGGCCGCCCCGGCCGAAGTCTCGGCCAAGCAGGTCGACTCGCTCTGCGTGGTCGTGCTCCCCATGAAAGGCTCCTACGCTCAGCACGAGTCGGCCATTCCCCAATTAATGACGTATCTCACCGAGACCCTTATGGTTGCCCCCCTGGGGCCGCCCTTCGGCCGCTATTTCAACAACCCCATGGAGGCGGCTGAAGCCGACCTCGAATGGGAGATCGGCATGGAGGTGGCCCCCGGGACAGTGGCGGAAGCTCCCTTTGAAGCCAAGACCCTTCCCGGCGGCGAAGTAGCGTTCATCGTGGTAAGGGGGCCCTATGAGACCGCGGGGAATGCGTGGCCCGGTGTGTACATGTGGGCAATGACCCGCGGCTACACGCCCACAGGCCCGCCCATGGAACTGTGGCTGGGCGGCGAAGGCCCGGAGACCGAGCTTCGCCTCCCCATAGCCAAGCCCGCACCTGCAACGCCGTAGTTTGAACCGAGGCCGGGCATCGCCCGGCCTCACCTCCCTCATCCCGGCTGAGTCAACCGAGGTGCTCCGCCAGGATCCGTACGCCTATGCCGACGAGAAGCAGTCCGCCGAGGATCTCCATCCGCGCTCCCAGCGGCTTTCCGAGTTTTCCCCCTGCCATCACCCCCAGAAACGACAATGAAAATGTGACTGCCCCGATGATGAGCACCGGGGTCACGATGGAGCCGTTGAGCATGGCAAAGCTCAATCCCACGGCCAACGCGTCAATACTGGTCGCCAGGGCCAGTACCAGCAGGACGCGCGCATCCAGCGGATTGAGGTTCTCTCGTTCGTGTTCGGGCCTCATCGCCTCGTAGATCATCTTGCCGCCCACCAAAGCCAGTAGAACGAAGGCGACCCAGTGATCCACGCTCTCGATGAGGGGCCTGAAGGCACTGCCCACCGACCACCCGACAAGCGGCATCACCGCCTGGAACGCGCCGAAGGTCCCCCCAATAATCGCCGCATGGCGGCAATTCGGGCACCCCAGGGCAAGGCCGCTGGAAATCGACACCGCAAAGGCATCCATGGCAAGGCCCACGGCGACGAGGAGAACGGTGAGAGTGTCCAGGCGGTTACCTCCGGTGCTCACCCGGCGAGGAGTTCACCGCGTGCGCTCTCAATCCGCAGTTTTCGGTTCTGGATTCCCGATTCGCCCCTCCGCACTGCGCACTTCAGGCACTTCCTACTCCCCGCCCCCTACCGCCGACAGGTAGCGGGACAGAGCTTCCAGGCACACAGCCGTAGTCAGCTCCTCCGATCCCCACCATACGCCGTCCCTGCGGGCTACGTAGAACGCGCTGATGGGCCATGAACCGTCGGGCCGCTGCCTTCGAAGCAGATAGGTCGCAGCCCCAGCCATGGCCGAGTCGGGGTCGACGCCGAAGTTGAGCCGGGCGCAGATGCCAAATCCGGTGGCCAGTTCATCGCCCATGGCGCCATCATGGCCTTGCATATCGCCGAGCCGAGACAGCACCGCATCCCTTGATGCCCCCAGGCAATTCGCCCCATGAAGGAACGCCCTGGAGAGCATGTAGTAGAATGCAGTATCGTGGACGTAGTACACGGTGGAAGATGCCTCTGTGCCCCGGGCGATCACGTTATTGACCCAGGCGCAGGCGGCCTGCGTACGGGCGTTCGACCCCAGATAGAGGAGCACATTGGCGTTCACGACGCAGTCCACGTCGTTGGGCGTGGATGATCCGGCCTTCCTGAGCCAGGTCTTGAAACGGCCGCGGCTGTCGGTGTTCCCATAGAAGACCTCGTGGTTGGCCGGTACCGTCTTCCGGTGCCTGCGGAGCAGGAAAGAAATGCACGCGGTGTCATCAAGGTCGGGATCTATCGCTTTGTCATTCAGCGAGGACCAGTAGCGCCAGGTTCCCTCACGATCCATCTCCTCGGCTAGAAAGCAAAGAGCCCTCGCCGTCATCTCCTCGACCCGGGGATCGGCAATGTAGCTCAGCGAGTACGCGACAAAGCTGGTCACGAACGGCGAGCTGTCGAAGTGCCGAATCCGGGCGAGGGTGCTGTCTGGGGAGGCGTAGGTGCGGAACTCGCCATGCTTCATCTGATTCGTTTCGAGAAACCCGACGCCTCGGCCGATAGCGGATCGGAGCCTGGCGGGATCGACGGGTGAAACTGCCGCCGTCGCCGGCTCACCCCCGCAAGGGCCCTGGCTACTGGCGCACAGAATCAAGAAGGCCAACAGGAGTGGGGAGCGCATAGACCCACCAAGGTGAAAGGAGCAAGATCTGTGAGCCTACCAATGTCTCTGTGTGCTACGTACCACGCAAGGGTAGGCACTTCTAGGCGGCCTGGCCGGGCACGAGGAGCAGCCGGGGTACGAACCCACACCAACGGACATCTCGCAGCAGATGCCCAACTCTAAGCCCCTGAGCTATCTTGCTGTGCCGTTGTGTGCTCAGCAACAGAGCTCTTCCGGAGCGCATCATGGGGCGACTGATCGTGGCTCTCTGGCGCGTCTTGTCAGTCGGCACGCTGGCACCCCTCCGACCCCGACCGATGTCGCCCTGTGGCACAGCCCGCTCATCGCCGATCTCCCCATCACCGACCGCGGAGGCGATGCCGATGACGTCGGCGATGCCTTCGCCCAGGGGGGTGCCGCGTCGTTCTGGACGCCGTCGCCCAGCCGGTCGCTACGTGACAGGCTACATCGCGATCGCGAATCGCCACTGGGTGAGCGGGGATGTATGGTAGGTGGCCCTTTTCATCCTGTTGTCGAACTCGTAGGTCACCTCACCAGAGGTGTCCGAAAGCATCCTCTCCACCGCGGCCTTGAGCGACTCACTACCCAAATCGCGGGGATCCAAGAAATGACGATCCGTGTGGCGATGAAGAGCTGTTAGGGCGTTTGGAGCCAGGGCAAAGAAACTTGCATCCGGCCCAAGGGCGAGCATTGTGTTGATCTCCTCGGAGAGCTTGTCCAGGAACAACGAGGCGCCGACCGCCCCGACAACAACATCACCATTCTTCACGGGGGCCGCTATGATGGCGGACCGCTGGGCGGTGCTCTTGCTCACGACGACTTCCCCCGTGACCACCTTGCTCGCCATGAGGTCCGGGAAATAGCTTCGATCGCTCAGCGTGACATCCATGAGGCCCTTGTCGACGGTGTAGTACGTCCCATCGGGATGGACATACCAGACAATGAGTCCTTCCTCCGTCTCTTGGTACCCCGCGAGCAGATCCTTCATCTTCTCCCAGTCGCCTGATTTGGCCTCACTCGTCGAGGCAAGAATCCTCACGCTCCGCTGGACCGAACTGATTCGCAGATCCGTATACGACACAAACGCCGACAGCAAGCGCTGGGCATCCAACGCCGGAGACGGCGTGCCGCAACCGAAGCCCGCGACAAGCACCAAGAAGAAAACCATACACAGAACAAGGCGCCTCTTGACCATATTCTCACCTCCTCGGCTCTTCTTCCGCTCGCTCTCTCCCCTACCTGGGCTGAGAGACTGACTAGATCGTGATGGTTCCCGCGACAACCTCGGTCCTCATGGTGACCGGCTCAGCCTTGGTCGCCGCCGAGATCGTTCCGTCGAACTCACGGAACGGAGCAACCCCGGTACTAGCATGTGCCGGAATACCAATGTGGGGCGCAAGACTGATGTGCCCAGCAGCCCTCCGTTGACGCCGTGTGGTATCGCCGATTTAGACCTTGCAGCGCAAGGTCACAATCACCGGGTAATAAGATGCCGCCCTGGTGCAACCGTCAACTCCCACTCAAGACGCCCACCGAAACCGGTTAAGCCCGGCTCAGCAAGCGAGCCATGGGTGCAGATATCCGGTGGGATATCGACCCGACTCGTGGGGGCGAAGCACAGCGTAGCCCCATCGGGCAACAGAACTGGTCGGGATGCAACGGCGATCGAATGCGATCCCATTTGTGAGTCCGAGTACTAGGCGTCGTCGACTGCATCAGCTTCATCACCATGAGAGGGCTGGGAATCCGCCACGCTCTCACCTTCGATCGGCACTTCTATGAACAGGGGTTTGGGCGAATCGGGGGAGGATCGCCCGGCTGACTGTCCTGCACCCGAGTGCCACGCCGAGGGGGTACTGTGCCTGCGCGGAACAACGGCCTGTTCCGCGGGTCTGGCCACGTGCGGTCATCCGCGCTATCATGCGTGGTCACGACCCCATACACGCCCCTGATACCATCTCCCGGGAAGGGTGAGATGCGCCGATTACTGCCCACTCTGCTCCTAACTGCCGGCTCTTCGCTGGCCGCCCCTCCGACGCCGACCGACCTCGTCCTCTGGCCCAGCCCGCTCATCGCCGACCTCCCCATCACCGGCCGCGGGGGCTATGCCGATGCCGACGGCGATGCCTTCGCCCAGGGTGAGTACCGTTTCGTTCTGGACGACATGTCCCAATCGGCCGAGGCGCTCCCCCATGCCCTGGTACTCAATGCCGACGGCAGCGCCATGGGCGAGGGGCTTCATGCGCCGGCCGAATCCACGGCCGTGGCCTATACCGACGGCGTGTGGGGCCAATCCTTCGACTGCGGCGGTAACCCCCGGCTCCGGTTCACCTCAAGCCCGCTGGGCGACCCCGCCGATGGCGCCGTAGACTTCTGGTTTCGCCTCCACCACGGTCTCTCCGACAGCATCTATGCCGGCTGGCGCATCTTCTTCTGGCTGGAAACCACCACCGGTGATGCAATCTATGTCGAGACCCATGTCAACACCATATACGGTGCGAGCTACTCCGGCGGGCAGTATGCAGGAGCGTGGACCGGCAGCCTCGACCTCGGAGCCGGTGACTGGCATCACTTCCTCTATGGATGGCGGGCTGCAGACTCGACCGCCGTGGTCTTCATCGATGGGGTACAGCGGGGTCTATCCACCTCGTGGCCCGGTGTCACAGGTTTGGCTTCTGCAGTCTACATCGGCAATGCGCCGTGGGGGAATCACGCGGCCTTGGCGGATGTCGACGCGGTCCGCGGGTGGACGCGCTTGCCCACCCCCGCGGAGGCGGCCTGGGCGGCCTGCTCCACGGTGCCGCCCAGCCAGTGCTCGGCCGTGCTGGCGGATCCCGTCCCGACGGGTACGACCGTACGGTATGAAGTCAGAGTCGCCGACACCACGGGTTCCTGGAGTGACTGGGTTTCCAGCACCACGGATACCCTACGCCCCTCTCTCATCGACACCGTGCTCCCGCCGCCGCGTCTGGCCGCCCACGATGCCGCAACCCTTCCTCTGGAAGTGCACACAGGCATCCCCTGTCAGTGCCGTGCGTCGGAGACGATGGATGCGTTCGCGCAGATGACCACGGTGCTCGCATCGGCCGACGGCCTGGTACATACCGGGGTATGGCCCATAGACCCGGCCGACGAGTATCGCGAGATAGCGGTACGCTGCTCGAGTCTCGCCGGTGACATCGATCCGGATCTGGTGGCGGCTTCCACCGGCTACCGGCAACTCAGGCCCTACGATCCGCCTTACCCCCGGCCCGCGCTCCTGTGGGGGAACTACGATCCGGAACTGGGGCTTGGCTTCTTCAGCAACTACGCGCTCATCATCACGTGGTCTGGGAGCAGCTTCACCGGGGAAATCCAACGCTCACTCCGTGCCTTCAACCCCGATCTCAAGATCCTGACTACCGGGCACCTCTCGTATGGCGGGCCGCCCATGGAAGACTGGGCGGCGCTGACCGACCCGGAAGACCCGCACTTCAACTGGGTCCTGCGCGATCCATCCGGTGACGTGATCCTGGAATCCTACTGGGGTCACGCCTTCTACAATCTCACCGATTCGAGCTGCGTGGAGTGGCTGGTCGACTACAACGTCGATCAATGGCGGGCTGCCGAGTTGATCTTCGACGGCATCTATTTCGACCGGGTCCACGACTTCATCTCCCATGTCTCCGACGACATCGATGCCGATCAGGACGGCGTGGCCGACAATCCCGCCGTGCTGGACAGCATCTGGTCTGATGGCATGGAATACTACCTCCAGCGCTTCCGTGCCGAGCTTCCCAACGAGGTCATCTGCGGCAACGACACGCCGCTGCACTTCGGCCCCTACATCAACGGCCGTCTGTTCGAAATGGGTCTGGCCTACATCATGGATGAGGATGGCGACTGGGTGCCCTTCTTCGACGAATACCGTCAGTGGGAAGACGTGCATCGCGAGCCCTATTGCCTGCCCATCGTGTGCAACCAGGCACCCCTGGACTTCCTCTGGCGATGGGGCCTCAATCCGCAGAATTCAGTTCCACCGGATTCAGTCGAATGGGTGCGCACCCGCTATAAACGTATGCGTTTCGGGCTGGGCACGGCATTGCTCTCCGAGGGGGTCTCGGTCTACGACTTCGGCACCACGTGGTGGGGCAATCCCTGGTGGTACGATGAGTATGACGTGAACCTTGGCTATCCCACGGGGGCTCCCTACCGGATCACCGATCCCGCGACCATTGTGGCCACGGAAGATTTCGAGGCGGGTACGGAGGGCATCTTCAACCTGAACCACTGGGGCACCATGTGGGCGGAGATCACCGATGATCCGAGCGAGGTGATCAGCGGCTCGTATTCGCTCAAGGGCGGCAACGACAACATGGGGCAGACGTGGAATGAGTTCGCCCACTCCGATCTCGACAGCCTGCCCCTGTCGGGTGATTCGACCTACACGGTCACCTTCACCTACAGAGTGCTGGAGGCGCCGCCGTCCACTGGCCACTTCTACTTCTTTGCGCGCTCCCTCACCGGAGGCGTGGCCTCGGATGTGGGTAGCTACTCCTGGCGGGGGGCGTCAGGCGCCATGGATACGGTAACCGTGACCTTCGCCTTGGAGTCGTATCCTGACTACTACCTGGTGTTCGGTCTCAAGTACACGGGCGAGTATGCCGTGGATGACATCGAGATCGCCGCGGGCGGGGGTGGGCTGTGGAAGCGCGACTTCGACCATGGCGTCGTGGTGGTGAATCCTGTCGGCATGCCCCAGACGGCCGATCTGGGCGACACGCTCTGCCGCTTCCTCGGAGCCCAGGACCCGGTTCATAACGACGGCCAGCCGGTGAGATTGCTCACCCTCCAGGGTCATGACGCGATCCTTCTGCTCTCGACCTCGTCGGGCCTGACGCCCCCGGGACCCCTCACAATCACGCCCTCTGGCTCGGATGCGCTGCTCGATTGGGGACCCAGCTCTGGTGCGGCAGGCTATCACGTCTATCGAGACACGACGGCCTGGTTCATGCCATCCGGGGCGAACCGCCTGACCTCGAACCCGTTGTCCGGCCTCACCTACACCGATCCTGGCGTGCTGGGCGATCCCGCCGCGCCGGTGTTCTACGCGGTCCGCGCCCTCAGCTCCGCCGGCATCGAGTCCGCCCCCTCCAATCGCGTCGGCGGCATGGCGACAGGCCTGGACAGCCGACGCGTCCGAAGGACGCTCCACGCTCCTCCCCTTGTCAAAGGGAGGATGGGAAGGAATAGGCCCTGAGAGAAGTCGAGGGGGATCTGGGCTCCGCCCACCAGCCCAACCCCTCGTTCAAGCCTCGCCCCGCATCTGCAAGTGCGGGGGCGACCGGCGCTCCTACCTCACCTGCGACGACCTGTACGAGCGGCTTCAGCCGCGACCTCCGGGATCCATGTCGGGCCTGAAGGCCCTCCTACACTGCCTGTGCACCGCATTCCCCAGAGTAGGAGTGGCCTGTCTGCGGAAGGCAGGCGTACGCCGCGAATGCAGCCAGCGGACGACGCGAATCGAGCTCATATTCGCGCCTCACGGCGCTCCCACAATGCGGGAGCTGAGCTGCCGCGGTCAAAGCGCAACCAAGGTCGCGCACTCCAAGGATACTCGGCTCGTCGCGGTTCACACCGCTCCAACAACGAAAGGGAACTGCAACCGACAACAGTCAGCCCTCGGTGTTGATGATGTAATCGAGACGGCCAGGCGGGCTGGGTTCCGCACTGCCGGATGCCTGCGTCGAGGCGGAATCCGACACTTTGCGCTCATGCCCCAGGCACATCCTTTCTCGTCGTCGCATAGCCGGGGTTGACACAGGGTCACTTCGCCCTAATGTATACAGCTGAAGGAGATGCATACACCATGAAAACCGTGACACTTTCCACACGGCTCAGCACGGCTGAGGCTGAACGCATCGACACGCTCGCGGCTGAGTTGGGGCTCGATCGTAGTTCGCTGCTCAAGCAACTGGTACGCAGGGGATACCACGATCTGCAGACTGCCCATGTGCTTGACGGCTACCGTCGCGGTCTGCTGACGCTCTCACGCGCGGCGGAACTTGCCGGCATCGGGGTGCGGGACATCCTGGCTCGACTCCCTCAGGAATCGGTCGAACTGAACTACGACCTGCATGAGCTACAGCGTGACCTCGACAACCTCCCCGATGCGCCTCGTCGCTGACTCAGCCCCCCTCATCTTCCTCGGCAAGCTCGACCGGCTTTCCTTGCTGCGCCGGCTCTTCGATGCCGAGATCGTCATGCCTCGGCTCGTGCGAGACGAACTACTCCCCCACTCGTTGCCGCCCGACGAGAGACGGAGGCTCGCCGCATTCCTGGAAGGCTGCCGCATTGTTGATCCGAGAGAGACGGAGAGTCCCGCAGCCGGCTTGAGTCAGGCTGACAATGCGATTCTCAATCTGGCAAGGGAACAGCACGCGGAGGTGGTCATCTCAGATGACAGGCTGCTCCGCAGGATTGCCGCCATCGAGGGCACGGGTGTCATCGGAACCGTGGGGATCCTCATCCTGGCGACAAGGCGGGGAATCCTGACCGCGACCGAGACGGAGAGCCTCCTGTCTCAACTGGTCAGGCATCACAGCTTTCGAATCAGCACCGCCCTGTATGACGCCTCCCTCCGGGCTATCCGCACCGGCCGACCCTAACCCGTTCGCCCGTTCGCGCCTCTCGGCGGTTGGCTCCGTTCGCGCCTTACGGCGCTCCTACAAGGCGGGAGCTGAGCCGCAGCACCTTCGCATGCGGCAGAAGAGGCGAAGGATGATGCTCTCCGCACCAGGCACCGCACGAGGGTGCTGGACATACGCTCCCACGGTCAAAGCGCAACCAAGGTTGCGCACTCCAAAGATGCTCCTCCTCTCCGGAAAGCGGCGGCTTGCCGCCGCTTTCCGGAGAGGGAGCAAGCTCCCGCCACGGCCAGACGGGCGGGCACAGGTCCCGCCCCTACAGTGGCCGTACACCTCATTCAACGGTGTACGAGCGGCTTCAGCCGCGACCTCCGGGATCCATGTCGGGCCTGAAGGCCCTCCTACACTGCCTGTGCACCACATTCCCCAGGGTAGCAGCGGCCTGCCTGCGGTAGGCAGGCGTACGCCGCGAATGCACCTCCTATGGAGTGCTGGGGCAAGGTCCAGCACCTCTGGATGCTGGGGCACCGTGAAACGTGGCGCGATCCTACGGCAACGCGAAAGCGAAGGCTCCGACCCGGGGGGAATCGGGTGATTCCCAGATGGCGCGATAGGCACGAACGATGTAGTAGTAGTTCGTGCTCGGATCTACACCGGCGGCGGGGTCGGCGTAGGATGTGGCCGTGGTCTCCCCCAATAGGTTCGAGCCTCCGAAAGGATCGGGCGTGAAGTACGGATTCGTGGAGCGATAGACCCGATACTTCGCCGCGCCACTCACCGCGGGCCAGGAGAGCTGCACCCCGCCCATCGCTCCGGGTTGCGCCTCCAGCGATGCCGGCTCCGGAAGATTCGTGATGACCTCGTGCTGCGCGAAGTCGTAAACGCCCAGGTACCACGGCGGTCCTGCGGCGTCCTGGCAATACGGTAAGCTGTAGACGGGATACCCTTGACTTGCCCGCTCCCGGTTGATCAGTTCGATTCCCCAGTGCTCCAGGGTGACGGGGTCGGTGGAGAGCATGATCGAGTTGGGTCTCAGCTCCTCGGGGAAGAGGGACCAAGAACTTGGTCCTCCGGGATTGGGGCCACCATTCCATACGCCGTAAATGGCCGATGTAAGGATGAGCTTCGTCTTCTCCTTGACGTGGGGAGAGGCACTGATGTTCAGTAGCCGAGGATTGGGTGCGTGGCAGTTCGTGCCATCTGAGCTGGAACCGTAGACGCTACCGATGTGGTTCTTGAAGGCCAGGGTCCATCGCTTGTCCGATTGACCGTGATCCTTGAGCACCGGGCAGTTGATAAGGTAGTCGCAGTTCACAATGTGAGAGCTGAGCTTCACCGTGACTCCGGGCGCAATCTCGATAGTGGTAGTAGGATCAACATTGGCTCCACTCGCAATCGTCACGTCAGGGAAATTCGTGCTATTGAATCCGAATGATCCAATGCCCCGGTTATCGAAGATGGTGATGTTGGCGGGCGGATAGAGGCTGCCACAGGTCTGTCGAAGCAGATCGGTGACGGCTCTCACCATCTCCCAGCGGGTGGGAACATACGTGCCAAGGCAGTTGACCTTGAACGTTACTCGTTTCGTTACATCCAGCCCCGGAAGGAGGCTCTCCAGAGCAGACAAGGCCGTTGGCTGCCCGGTCAATGCCATCAAGCCGTTCTCTACCATGGTCTTAACCGTGACGAGGTTCACGCTCGTCCCGCTGCTTGCCCCCAGATCCTCCCAGATGACGATCTTTCCAGGCATGACATTGCCGGAACGCGTCGGCTCGCCCCAATTCCGAACCGGAATCGTCGCGCCCGCTGCGGCCATGGCCGCGGTCTGGATGAAACGCCGCCTGGAGATCCCTCTCCGCAGGCGGTCCTCATTTCGCGATGATGCACTCATGTAGATTCCTTTCAAGCACCGGCCGACGCCGATCATCGGGCCGGTGTGTCATAACACTGCTTCGCCAATATAGTAACAATTCCTGTTTATGTAAACTGCTCCCCCCGCCCCAACATGAACCGCGAACAACCGTACACGCCCAACCCATGATCACCGGAGCACGACCGCCGGGGCGGAGGCTGTCTTCGTCCCGACTTTACCCGCGCATACATAGGCACCATTGCGAACCGGTTCGCCGCTGTCGGTACGACCGTCCCAACGCAGCCGATGTTCACCTCGCGGCAGCCATCCGTCGATCAAAGTTCGCACACGCCTCCCCGATACGTCGAATACGCCGAACTCGACGCGTTCAGGCTCCGCCAGGGTCATGACGACGTCAACCCCACCCGGTGTCGGCATCGCGCCCTCAAACCCCAGATCCAGTTCTCGACGCCCACGCCCGCCGATCTGTGCGGAGACGCCCAGGCGCTTCACGCGCAGCCCGTTGCCGAAACTGGTGACCCACAGCTCATCGGCATCGCTCGGATGGTAGAACATCCGCACCGCGTGCCTGAACGGATAGTCGGAGACCTCCGTGAACGTCGGCGTCACAGCCGTCAGGTTCTCGGTGCGCCACAGGCCGGCGGTCTCCGTGGAGAGATAGGCCACATCGGGGTTCACAGGGTCCACGGTGATCGACTCGACCCGGTAGAGGTCTGAGATCCTCGTCCAGCTCAGACCCCGATCTTGAGTCCGGTACAGCCCGCCCACCTCGTTGGGAGAGCTCCCCCAGTGGCTGAACACCGCGGCATACCATGTGTTCTGCAAGGAATCATGCGGGTCGATGACCACATCCTTTGTCCAGCGGTACATGCCCGGGTCGCTGCGATCCTCCCAGGTCGCGCCCCCGTTAGTGCTGAGAAACACGCCCGAACTCTGGGTGAACGCGCCGCTGGGGTTGCGCCGTCCGGAGTAGCCGGCCACCAGCGAGCCGTCATCCAGCACATGGATGCAGAGCGGATGTCCTTCGGTGCGCGGTGGCGACGCCAGTCTGACCCACGAGGCGCCGCTGCCCTGATCAAGATTGTGGGTGACATAGATCCCGCCCTGGGTGCTGTGCACCACGCTGGCATACATCGTCTGGCTGTCGTTGGCATCGAGGCAGAGCCAAATCACCGGATGGTTAAAGTCGTGAAGCACCTGCCACGATGCCCCGGCATCGTCCGATACGATAACCCAGCCATCGCCTCCATCGATCTGGGCGTCGCGAAGATAGGTGCTCTGATACAGGTCATGCACCGTGGAGGTCGCCGCGTAGAGCGCCCCGCCGGGATGCCCGACCACATGGTACGTGGAGTTATGCGGCAACCCCAGGGCGGCGCCGGCGGTCCACCGAGTTCCCCCGTCGATGCTGCGCATGCCCCTGATGTCGGTCAGGGCCGCGATCATGGTATCCTGACTGACCCACTGGACCCACCAGCCGCTGGTATCCTCCAATCCGATGCCCCCGTAGGCCTGGCCCTGGGGGGTGTCACTGGCTGCGGCGTGCTCGTCGGCCGAATCGACATAGGCCTGCCGCCAGAGGTCTCCAGCGGAATCCGTTACGTGCACGAACCCCAAGTCGGTGAGGACTGCGAACCTTGGATCCACCGGGGATACCGTGAAACCCAGGGCATACTCGCCGTACCACCAGTCAGCATCACCGCCGTCGCCGCTCCAGCCCGTGATGATATTGCCGTTGTGGAGCGTGATGAAGACATCACTCCATGATTGACCGCCGTCGGTGGAGCGATACACCATCGGGGCATACGAGCCTCCATCGCCTCCGGCGACGTACACCGTATCGACATCGTCCAGCGCCATGCCCACGAAGAATGGGTACTGGCCTGGCGGCAGCCCGTTCGTCGCCGGTTCCCATTCCCCGATGCCCCAGTCGATGCGGTACACGGCCCGGTAGCCCCAGAACTCGCTTCCCGTAATGCCGGCCCAGATATCATCCGTGCCCATGGTAACCGCGAAGAACCGGCGGACTCCCCCTTCCTTGCCGCCGGCAAAGGACACCATGGCCTCGTCATCAGGGATGCCCTGGCCGTAGGAGAAGGTGAAACACGGGTGGAATGACAGGCCGCCATCCTGGGAGACCAACATCCCGTCATTGGTGCCCACGAAGATGTCATCGCCATCCCAGAAGACACCCGCGATGTGCAACCCGGCACCGGGGTTGGAGGCGGAATGAACAGATGAGAAGCCGGCGCCACCGTTGCCGGAGAAGAACAACTCATCCCAACTCGAGACCAAGATCCGTTGGGTCGAACCGGGATCGGCATGAAGCGAAAACGCCTCGGCGTAGGTCGGATCCGAGGCCAAAGGTACCCACGTCGCGCCGCTGTCCGTGCTCTTCGAGGGCGTGCCCGCATCATCGGCCCGGTTGACCGCGTAGAGAATGGAAGGGTTTGAGGTGAACCGAACATGCGAATCGATGCCGCCCTGGAGCTGGCCGAAGCGAACGGTATCCCAACTCCTGCCGTAGTCCCCGGTGCAAAACACGGCGCTCATGTCGGTGGCCAGGTAGACGACACCAGGGTGGAATGGGCTCAGAGTCGGCGAGTAGAATGCTCCCCCGCCACCGATACCCCTGGATTCCCAACACCAGCCTGCACGGGGAATCGTGCAGAGTGCCCACATCACGCAAACGGTACCAATCATCCTGCAACGCTCAGACACGGCGATCACCTCCTGAAGACACCCTCTACCCAGAAGACACATATCAAGCTAGTCAACATGGCAAGTGTCATGCCAACGCTGGGACCGGGGAGCGATGGAATGATGGAATGATGAGATGATGGATGAATGGAGGGCTCGCTACGCGAGTAGGGAAAAGGGTTCGGGGTTCAGTCGGGGCTGCCGACCAGCCCCTCGCTTTGGCAAAGGGGAGATACTTGGAACGATCGGATGACCGCATGACGAATATTCCATTTGTGGAATATTCTGACGTGTGATATCTGCATGCATGGGTGAGGGCCAAGGATTCTGAATACTCTTTCGCCCGGACTGCGGACTGCCTATGCCCAGTTGCGCACGGTGCCCAGATCCGCTAGATTCGGTTCGTGATACTCCCACCCATGAGTGTCCTTGAAGCAAAGGAGCATTGGCCGAAAGCCATGACTGAGACCCCTCACAAGGTGCTGGGCGTCGCCGCCACTGCGACCCCGGCGGAGATCAAACAGGCGTATCGGCGCAAGGTGCTGCAATGCCACCCCGACACCGTCGGTTCAGGACAGGAGGCAGAGTTCCGAAAGATCCATGAAGCGTACGAGGCCTTGTCTGGAAACAGCCACGGTGACGAGAGGGTCTCTGTCTGCACTGAACCTCCAAAGCGACGTCCTTGGTCGCAGCACAACGTCACGGGAAGGCCGGCGTATGCACCCTCCGATGCCCGGCTGGAACTGGTCCTGGATCCCCGCGAGGCCGCTGCCGGGCTCGCGCTCTCCTTTCCGGTGGAGGTGGAGGCGCCGTGCCCCTTGTGTCATGGCACGGGCCTGTTCTCGCTCTTGTGTCCCGTGTGCGGAGGCCGGGGTACTATGAGATACCCTGCCAGGGCGCATGCCCGAGTTCCCGCCGGAATCGAACACGGAGCAATCATCCCCGCCACGGGGATTGCCCCTGGCATAGGGCCCGTGGCCATCGACCTGCACGTATCCATCTCGGGCGGCTGATGCGCAACTGATGGGGCACGCCGTAGGACCGCTTCCTGTCTCGCCTCTATCGGGCCGGGGGCTGCCGACGGATCACTGCCCAGATGATCCACAAGGCCAAGGCCGCGGCTCCCGCCCTGTGTATATCCCGGATCATGGGGACGATCCCGTCCAGGGCCGGTGTCAGCGTGGGCGCCAGCAAGGCTATCCCCGATACCGAGAGAACTGCCACGAGAGTCATCCGAATCGACGGCAGGACCCTGCGCAAAGGGATGCCGTGCCGGGCCAGAAGCAGCACGGGTTCGGCGTACGCCGCCAGCAGCAACGCTCCCGCCAGGACATGCACATGGGAGACATGCTCAAGCATCCAACCCCCGCCGAAGTAGATGACTCCGCCTGACAACAAGAGCATCAGCGCGGCCCCCGCTCGCAGTGCGGAGGCCGGCCCCGCCACAAGCACGGTAGGCCGCCTTTGAGATGGAAGCCTGAGCGTCAGCGCTGCCACTGCCACCAGTACCGCGGCGACCGCGAGTGCTATCTCGCCACTCCGGTCCCCACGCCACCCCGGGATACCCCTTCCCTCCCAGGCGTCGGCCCGATCGCCGAACCGGGCCATGGCATGCTCCCTGGAATGGCATGGCCGGCAGTCTCGTAATGCCAGGCCCTTGGGGAGCACGGCATGGTTCTCTCCGCGCTCACCGGGGGCAAAGTGGCACGCGGTGCATCCCGTCCGCCGGAGGTGAAGGCCGGCTGAAGGCAGCCAGTAGTGCGAGCGCAGCATGGCGGAGCCCTGATGGCAGTTCCTACATACAGGGTTGCTCTCATGCACATCCGGGCAGGGCGCCTGCCTCGCCGAGTGCGGATCATGACAGGAGGCACATGTGAACCCTGGCCCCAGAAGACTGACGTGAAAGTCGGCCATCGCCGCAGTCTCATAGACCTCTAGGGGCGTATCGCTGCACCCCGACGGGTCCGTTTCATGGCATTCACCGCACGAGGCGGCCGCATGTGGCCCGGGCGGATGGGGTACTGCGGTGAAAGACTGCCCATGGCACGCGCGACACGAAAGGGAGCCATGACTCCCTCGACCATATGGCTCTTGGCTCAGCGCCACCGAATGCCCCCCACCCAGCGTATCTGCCCGCACCAGCGACACCCTCTCATGGCACCCCATGCAGCTGGCGTCTTCAGGCGGCACCCCGGGGCCTGATACTGCAAGAGCCACCGATGTCAACACAATGGGAAGCATACCGGGACCTTTCGTGGGTCTTGAAGTGTACAAGCGGGTGCGATGTTATGCTGGGTGGAACGCGTCGTCCAGACTCTACGCCGGGAACCATGTACCAAATCGCCGTTCAATCAGCTCTTCGGCGACGATGTGCGCCCTGCTCTTGTCCTCAGTGGTCAAGGCTCAGGGTAGAAGGAAACGACGTATGTGTTCCGCTGCCGGTGTTCCCCGGGTACACGCGAGCACTCCTTGCGTGTACCCTTGTTTCTTGTGGGCTGCGAGGGAACGCCATCCGAGCCCAAAGACTCATCCCACCGCTGCCTCGAGGCTCGCCTGATGCGATACCACGACTGGTATTCACAGTTGCGTCCCGCGGGCGGACGAAGGCCCCAAACAGCACGAGGGAGGTACACCCATGCCGAAACGCTGTGCCATCTGGCTTGATCACCGCAATGCGTGGATAGTGACCTTCACTCCCGAGGGTGATGCACAGGTCGAGAAACTGGAATCCGGAATCACGGCCCTGCGCAAAGCAACGGGAGGAACGCGATCAGCAACGCCGTATGTCCATGGGTATGCGGCCCGCAACACAGATGACGAGAAACGATTGCACCAACTCTCGAGGTTCTACGAAGCCATCGTCGCCAGGGTTCGCGATTTCTCCCGGGTGCTGGTCATGGGCCCGGGACAGGCCCGGCAGGAGCTGGGCAAAGCTTTGGATGATCTTCCCGGGCAGGCCAGGCCACGGATCACCGTTCACCCAGCCGAGAAAATGACCCAACGCCAGCTCGTTGCGCGCGCCCGCAAGGAACTGGACATGCCGACTCCTCTATGACGAGTGCAGACGGTAGCCCGGCCGCCATCATGGAGAGGGCCGCTGACCACCGTCGTCCCTAACTCCGGACGACTCAAAAGAGTCGCCCGCAGCGGATTCATCCATGTCTTGGGCGCCCAGGGAGCCGTGCGTACTCTGATCGCGGTTCAAGGCGTGCTGATGGCCCGCATCCTCGGTCCGCAGGACCTTGGCCGATTCGCCGTGCTGACGTCAGCCTTGACATTGTCGGCCATCGTGGCTCAACTCGGCATCCCCAGTGCGCTCTCGCGATACCTTCCCCTGTGCCGCGAGCCTGCCCTCCAGTCGCGGCTGCGGGATATGGCCGCCGCCACTGGCATCGTATGGTCGTGCGTGGTGGGTCTCATCCTGGCACTTCCGGCTACCGGGCGCCTGCTCTCTGAAGAACCCTGGGTACGGGCCTGGCTTGTCAGTGGCGTGGTGGTGCTCCCCCTACAGACTCTTATCCAGGCATCGCTCTCGCTGCTGCACGGCCAGTCCAGGTTTCCCCGGAAGGCCGCTGTCGAGACAAGCGCGGCCGCGATCACCTTCATGCTCATTATCGCAGGAACGCTCACCCACGGCCTGAGCGGTGCGGTGTGGGGCAAACTGGCGGCCGCACTGGTTGTTGCTGCCGTGGTATCGGCGGCGACCGGAGTACGGCGGCCGAGACGCATCGGCTTTCCCCCGGGGTTCTGGCGGTTCGCGGTGCTCAGTCTTGCCAGCAGTTCATTCTCCACCATGTTGCATACCGCCGACACCTTGGTTCTTGGCGCGCTCCGGATTCCCGCTGGCGACATCGGATCGTACCGCCTGGCCTCGTTGATGTACTCTTTTCTCTCCATGGTACCCGCGGCAGCAATGCACACGCTGTTCCCCCGCCTGGTCCAGGCGTACGACAAGCCAGAACAGCTGCGCGCCATCTGTCTCGGCAGCATCCGCTATCTGATGGTCTTCGGCATTGCTGCGGCAGCCATCGGCATCTATGGGGTTCCCCTGGTGGTGGCGCCCCTGGTGGGGACTGAATACTCGGCGGGGATACCGTTCGTCCGTGCGCTCTCCCTGGGGCTCCTGTTCCGACCCATTGTTCTCTGGGCCGGCAGTGTGATTCTCGCCATGGGCCGGCCGGGCCTGAATCTTACACTCCTCATGGCCACGGGAGCGTTGAACCTGGCACTTAACATTGTGCTGGTATCCTCCCATGGTCCTATCGGTGCGGCGTGGGCCACCGTCGCGTCGGAGGCGACCAGCGCACTGCTGGGCGGCGGCGCGGTGCTGTGGCTCCTGCGGGACGGACGCCGTGGGTGACTGGTTGCTGCTCCGCGGTGAGGAGGCAGTGACCAACGCCGTGTGGCGCACACTGGCCCACGACGGTCATGTTCGGGCTTTCACCCAGCTCCCGCAGTTCAACTACATTTGTCTTCGCGAACTAGCGTGGCAGGCGATGTGCCTGGTTCGGGTATCGCCCCCGACCGTGGTTCCCATGGTGCTGAGGAAGCGACGTGGAGGGCTTGCCGTGCGCGTAGAGTCTCTGGCATACGGATTGGCCGGAGGCCCCATCACCGGGTATGCCCCGGATGAGCGAGCCGTTCGGGAGATAGCTCGGGCTCTTGCCCGATGCGCGTTGGAGGTCTTCGTCTACCCAAGCCGTGGCACCTTCGCCCCGCATGGATGGGACCGAATCGATTTCGCCGCCCATGAAGTACCCCTTGAAAGTCCCCACAAGGTCTGGTCGCAGGCCTCCAGATCCTGCCGAGGGGCCGCCCGCCACGCGCAACGGTGTGGCGTCCATGTCGTGGAGGTCGCCGAGGGGCCGTGGGTGGAAGCAATCACCGTGCTGCATGAGCAACAGCAGCGGGCGCGGAAGGCCCGACGCTATTCCCTGGGATGGATCTCGAGCATACTGCGCGAGATGCCTGACCACACCGGCCTCTGGGCGGCAATCCATGATGGCCGCCCCGTAGCCGCGTTGCTCGTCGGCTGGTGCAAAACGGCTGCCGTCGCTCTCCTGTCAACGGGCGACCCCGGCGCACGGCCTCTGAAAGCGGGGAACCTGCTCTATCTCACCGTGTTGGAAGAGTTGGCCCGGCGAGGCATGAGTACGCTGGACCTGGGCGGGAGCAGGAGTCTGCCAGCTCTGGAGGCGTTCAAGCGATCGCTGGGTGGAGTCTCTTCGGCGCGCCCCTTCTACCTCCACCGTCACCCGGGACTATCGCTCTACCAGCGCGTCGTGGGGAACACTCCAGGATTGACAGCCGGGGATTGAGGTGCGTAGTTCCGTACACACTTCGGACTATAGCAGGAGCAGCTGAATATGAAGCGCTACATCATCGCCGCAATCCTTCTCGCCCTCGCCTCCGGCGCCGGTGCCTACTCAGGCGTCACCGGAGTGGCGGCCAAGGAACCCATGGGGCATTTGGGTTTCTTCGATCCATCACGGCTATCTATTCAGAACAGCATGTTCTTCGGGTATTCCAGCGGCGGAAGCCACCAGCATGGGAGCGGTGCGCTCATGACAACGATAGGCTATTCGTTTGCCCCCACCCTGGCGTTTAGGGCAACGCTGGCCAAGGAGTTCACCTTCCTGGGTCGTGGTGCTTCCGATGAAGGCATCTCCCTCTCCGGCCTGTCTTTGGAGTGGTCTCCATCCAGGAACCTGTTCTTCCAGCTTTCCTTCTCCGCTCCGGTGGCGACCACCATAGATCCCCGCATGATGACCTGGCGCTAGCCGCCCGCGGGCACCGTTCGGCCTGCCCTTGTACCGCGTCCTTGGTATCGCGCCGACGCCGTTCTTCTCCGACCGGGGTTGTCATGTCCGGATTCTGGAAGAAGCGAATGCCCTGCAGGAATTAGGTCACCAAGTCACCATTTGCTCGTATCATCTGGGTCGAACACCCCCCGGGTTAATCGTACATCGTATCCCTCGCCTCCCCTGGTACTCGAAGCTTGATGCGGGGCCATCCTGGCACAAGTACTACATCGACATACTCCTCACCGTTCGCTCATTACTCACCGGCCTTCGGGACAAGCCCGACATCGTGCATGCCCACCTTCACGAAGGAGTCTTCATCGGCTACTTCGTGAGCCGCATTCTTGATGTGCCGCTGGTGTTCGATCTCCAGGGAAGCCTCATCGGGGAGATGCTCGCCCACGAATTCATCTCCGATCGCGGCATATCCTTCCGCCTTAACCGCTTTCTTGAAGCGCTGACGACACAGATGGCGGATGTCATCTTGGCCTCCTCGGTGGGCGCGGCCTCGTACCTGCGGGAGGATCGAGCCCTTCAGGCCAAGAAGGTTCACGTGGTCCCGGAAGGGATCGACGTGGCGGCATATGAAGACTGTCAGGATCGTGACTCCGTGCGCCAAACCTTGGGTATCGACAACAATGCTCCCGTCTGCGTATACTTGGGTCTGCTCTACCCGTACCAAGGCATCGATTCGCTTATCCGAGCCGCACGGAGCGCGTTCGACCAGTGTCCCGACTTGCATTTCCTGATCATCGGGTTTCCCAATGAGGCTCACTATGAGCGAATGGCTGCGGACACTGGGTTTGGTGATCGCTTTCACTTCGTCGGCCGGGTACGATACGAGGATCTACCCTCCTACCTAGTAGCCGGCGACCTGGCGGTGACGCCAAAGGATTCGCGCACCGAGGCAAACTCGAAGGTCTACAATTTCATGGCCGCAGGCCTGCCAGTAGTCGCATACGATACTCCTACCAACCGTTCGATTCTTCAGGATCTGGGGACCTATGCCTCCCGCGGTGACGAGGACGGCTTGGCCCGCGCCGTCGGCGAGTTGGCGACGGATCGTGACCGGAGGCATGTCGTCGGACTTGCGGCAAGGGAGCGTGCTCGGGAGTTTAGCTGGCTTAATGTCGGCAAAAAGATCGTGACTGTGTATGACGAGGTTCTTCGCGCGCGGGAATAGCCCGAAGCCATTCCCGCGCACCCTGAAAGGAGGAGGTTCGTGCTGAAAAGGTCATTCTGTTCCCTCGTGATAGGGATGGTCTCGCTGGCTCTTGCCTGTACGACCGTCAAACAGCCTGCGGACGAAGTGCTCGTCGAGGGCGACGGGATTCGCATCACGAAACAGGATTTTGACGAATACCTGACGCAGGTTCCCCCGCACGCTCGGAGTCAGTACTCCGATGAGAGGCTGCTGGATTTCTACATCAAGGGTGAGCTGGCCTACTACGATGCCCTTCGCTTGGGCCTCGACCGCGATCCCAAGGTGAGAAAGGCAATAGACAACAGTGTGAAACAGCTCCTACAGCGAGAGTACAACCGCAGGGAAATCGGTGGAAAGATGGGTATCACGGATGCCCAAGTGCGGGAGTACTATGAACTCCACAAGGAGGAGTTCAGGGCCCCTGAGCAACGCAAGTGCTGGCATATCCTGACGCGAACCCACGAGGACGCGGAGCGGGCGATGCATGCAGTTTTGGGCGGAGAGGATTTCCGCGATGTGGCCACCCGTTTCTCCATCGATGACGCCACCCGCGATAAGGGAGGGCAACTGGGCATCTTTTCCCAGGACTCCCCGCCCGAACCTCTCAAGGCGATGCCGGCGGTGGTAGAGAGCTTGTTCGCCCTTCCCCCCGGCCACGTGAGCGGCGTAATTGAGAGCAAGGCGGGATTCCACGTGCTTAAGGCCGATCCCGCCAAACGAATGCCGTTTCTTTCGGTGGACGCCGTCGCCAAGGCTATTCGAGAGAGACTCCTGGTCCCTGATTCACTGGTACAGGGGCATTATGAAGCCAACCGCGAGTCGTATCGCGCCGAAGACAGGGCTCAGGTGCGTGTAGTCGTGGTGCCGCGCCGGGCTGACGCGGATTCACTCCGGCAACGAATCCTCGCCGGCGAAGACATGGCCGATCTGGCGCGCCAGCGAAGCATCGACACGCGCACATCCTATCGTGGAGGTCTGACGGACTGGCTGCGGCGAGGTGTGCCCAAGCCAGGGTTGGATCCTGCCGTGGAGCAACTCCTCTGGGACGTACCCCAGGGAGAGATTGGCCCGGTGGTCAGGACGAGCGACGGGTATGCGGTATTCAGGGTCGAACGGCGGGAGCATGCAGGCATCCAGCCTTTGGAGGCTGTCCAGGAACGGATCCGTGGCCAACTGCTGGTGGGCGCCCGCGAACGTGCCATGGAAGGCGCCTTCGATGACCTGAAGAGCCGCTACCGGATCAAGCGGCGTACTCATGAGCAGAAGACGGCGATGCGCACGGCGTCAGCCCCCTCCCAGCGTCCCCGGGAAACCATGGGTGAGGAGGAGCTCTTCTCCATGGCATCGGCTGAGACTGATCCGGCCGCGAGGTTGGATGTCTACCGCGAACTCGTGACAAGATTCCCAACAGGGGATCGGGCAGATGACAGCCAGTTCATGATAGGGTTTGTGCTCATGGACGAACTGCACGACAGCGCTGGAGCGCGTCAGGCCTATCGCGATCTGATCGGCAGGTTCCCCGGGAGCGAGTGGGCGGATGATGCCGAGGCCATGCTGTCGATGATGGATGATACTCAGGTCGGCGTGTCCGACATGGGTGCGGATGAGAAGGCCACGACTGCCGGTGAGCCGATCAGGTAGGCGAGCCCTACTCCGCGCATGATCCGTTCCAGGGCCCGCGATAGCCACGGCCTCCCCAGCTTTCGGTGAAGGCGGTAGGGCAACACGAATCCATGGCGTGCCCGGACCTCTGTGAACCCTACCGCAGCGAAGGCGCCGCGTACCTCGCGGCGCGTGAAGACGCGGTGGGGCGGGTGCGCATCGCGGCGGATGATGCCCCAGAATCGCGGTTCCAGAGCGGCCAATGACGGTGAGACTGGGAAGTCAAGCAGCACGTTCTGCCTTGCCACCCGACAGGACTCGCACACCATGCGCCGCCATTCCGTCAGGTGCATGAGGAGGCGGGAGGCGGTCACGACATCCACCGATCGGGAACGGAAGGGCAACGCATGGGCATCGCCGACCACCAGAGGAATCGATGGATGGCGAGTCTTCAGTGCCCGCAGCATCTGGAGGCTTCGATCCATACCCACATGGCGAGATCCGATATCGAAGGCGCCGATGAGTTTTCCCGTTCCGGCGCCCAGGTCGAGCACGACCGTCTCGGGAGGCAACCGGCCGGCCACGACGCGGAAGCTGTGGACCTCCTCCCGGAGAAAGAACTCCCCTATCGCCCCGCCGTACCGGTCATCATGGAACGCGGCGGCGGTGGTGGGGTCGGAGTAGAATGAGATGACATCTCGTTGGAGGTGGTTCATGCGTCAACCTCGCCGATCCGTCTCGGTGGGGATCATGGCGGCAGTGTGCCTTTCCTGCGGGTCTGGGGCCCGCACCGTTCGCCCTACGCGGGAAGACCCGTACGTCCATGCCATAGCCGGGGCCATGGAAGAACAGAATCGCCGGCTTTCGGCGGCATTGCGGGAGTACGCCGCGGCAGCACACATTGAAGACTCCCCGTACCTGTGGCACAAGGTCGGAACACTGTCGCTCAGAGTGGGCGATGTCGAGCGTGCGTCCTCGGCCCTGGCGGTGGCGGTGCATGGCCCCGATGCGCCCATCCCATGGCTGAGGCAGGCTGCCGCGGTGCACAGCCTATCCGGACGACCGCTGGAAGCGCTCAAGATACACCTGCGCGTGCTGGACGCACAGCCCGGCGATCACGGCTCGGCTCTGGCTGCAGCCAAGATCCTCGTGGGCATAGACGAGAGCGATAGCGCTGCGGCTGTGCTGGAGACAATGGATCCTCCCTGGCCGATGGAACGAGCGCTGGCACTGGATCGAGCCCGGCTGCTGCTGAGCGTGGGCCGGCCCGATCTGGCGTCAACCCTGTGCGAATCGCGAGGAAGTGGCGACCCCGAGGCCCTTCTCATCTGTGCGGAGGCGTTGGGCTCTCTGGATCGTGTCGATGACGCAGCCAGGCACTACCTGCGGGCGGCCGGGGAGGCCAGATGCCAGGAGCGCATAGCAGACCTGTGCTTCCAGTCGCTTCTACGCCTGGGACGACCCGCCGAGGCCGCCGAGGTGGCAGCGTGGTCCCAGGAGTGCCCCGGCAGTCCCGGTGCCTGGGTCACGAGAAAGGCGTTGGCACTGGCCATGAACGATCGACGGGAGGAGGCGCAGGACCTGCTCCACGCTCGATTGCGCATTGAGCCCGACGACATTGCAGCCCTTGATCTTCTGGTGTCGATAACCCACAGGATTGGCGAGCACGGAAGGATGGAGTCTCTTCTCCAGCGGGGAATTGCGCGTTTCCCCGAGGTATCGTGGCTTCGGCTGAGACTGGCAGGGTTCTACCGTGACACGGGCCGGACCGTCGAGGCGGCGCGGGTTCTGGAGGGTATCGGCGCACGCGTCGACACCTCGGTGACAGCGGCATGCATGGCGGGGCTGGCCGGTGCAGGCTTCCCGGACCGGGCCGTCGCGCTAGCTCTTGATGGGCAGGCGGTCAGTACGGAGATAGCATTCCAGGTCGCGGCCGGTTGGGAGCGTCTGGCCTGCATCCGGCACAGCATCGCAGCGTTTGAAGAGCTGCTCCGGCAAGAACCCACCAATGCTCTGGCCTGCAACTACCTGGGCTACATGCTGGGCGAACGAGGCCTGCATCTTGATCGTGCAGAAAGCCTGGTGCGGTGCGCATTGAGCATCGAACCTGAGAATCCCTACTACTTGGACAGCCTTGGATGGATCCTTTACCGTCAGGGGCGGCATGCTGAAGCTCTCACACTATTGCGGCGAGCCCTGGCCGAGACGCCTGAGGAGCCTGAAGTCATGAAGCATCTCGGCATCGTACTCTACGAGACCGGCTCCATCGAAGAGAGTCGCACCCTGCTACGACGGGCCTCGGAGGCAATGCCGTGGGACATGACGATTCCGGTGATGGAGGAAGAGCGTCAATGAATGCCCATGCGGCTCGCGTGCTGGAACTTGATCCTGTTCGGCGCTTGCTGGTCCGTTGGATAGCCTCGCCCTTGGGCACTGCGCGGCTGGAGCGGCTGCGTCCATCACAATCAAGGCGTGTGGTCACGACCCGGCTTGCTCGCACCAGGGAGGCCATGGACCTCATGAGAGGGGGCGAATCGCCTCCACTGGAGGCCATAGCGGATCCGGCGCCCATGATTCGACGAGCGGGCGCCGATGCAGTGCTCTCAGGCGAGGAGCTTCATGCCGTGGGGGCGTTTGTCTCCGAAGGCGTTCGTCTGGGCGAGTTTCTGCGTCGCCCGGCCTGCCCCGAGCTCTGCGCCTTGCTCAAGGGCATTTCGGCGAGTGCCTGGGAAGAGCTGGAACGAGCCGAGACGGCAGTGCGAACGGCAATCGACGAGAATGGGGCAGTACGGGACGAGGCATCGCCCGCACTGCGCACCATCCGGGCTTCTCTTCACGCCATCGATTCCCGCGTCAGAGACGCAGCCCATCTGGCGATGAAAGATCTTGCCGTGCGGGAGGCCTTGCAGGAGACCGTCGTCCACTACCGGTCCGGGCGTGCCGTGTTGCCCGTACGAGCATCGATGAAGGACAAGGTCAAGGGAGTGCTGCGGGATGTCTCGGGAAGCGGAGCGACACTCTTCGTCGAGCCTGTGGAGGCTGCCAAGCTGAGCCGCCAGAAAGAGCGGCTGCTGAAGGAACAGGACAGGGAGGAACGCCGGATCCGCCGGGGACTGACCAGAAGAATCGCCGAACTGGCGCCTGCGCTGAGTTTGCTCAGGGCAGTAGTCGCGCGGGTCGAAGTGGTGTTCGCGGCGGCGGCCTTCGGGCTGTCCCGCGGGGGTGTCTGCGCCGAGCTGTCCACAGATGGGCGGCTGGAGCTTTGCAGCATCTACCATCCCTTGCTGCCGGAGGACAGCGTTCCGCTCTCACTGAGCCTCGACGCCGCTACCCGCACCCTGCTGATCACCGGCCCCAATACCGGTGGCAAGACAGTCGCCGTGAAGAGCGTGGGCCTGACCGTGCTTATGACCGCTTGCGGTTTGCCCGTGTTCGGGCGCGAGGGGACGGTGGTGCCGTTGGTTCGCGATATCTTGGCGGACATCGGCGATGAGCAGTCCATCGAACAATCGCTGAGCACCTTCAGCGGTCATATGTCCAATATCGTAGGCGTCATCCGGCGCGTGAAGGAAATCGGCGAGGGCTGCTGCCTTGTCCTGTTGGATGAGCTGGGCGCCGGCACCGATCCGGCCGAGGGCGAGGCGTTGGGGTGTGCCGTATTGGAATGGCTACACCGGGAAGGCGGGCCCCATCTCAGGATCCTGGCCACAAGCCACTTTGCCCGCCTCAAGGAGTTGGCGGCCAGTGAGGACGGCATGGCCAATGCTCGCATGGAGTTTGACCCGACGACATTGCGCCCCACCTTTCTGCTTTCCATGGGAGCCGCGGGAGCTTCGCAGGCATTTCCGGTGGCCCAACGACTGGGCCTGCCTTCGGGCGTGCTGGCACGCGCCAGGGAGTTTCTGGGACCTGAGAGGGTCGAATTCCAGAAGCTGGTAGCCTCGATGGACGCCGAGCGCCACCACCTGAGGGAAGCGCGAAGCCGGGCTGACGAGCTGGCACGGAATCTTGAAGACGAACGGCGCATTGCCAGAGAACAGGCCTTGGAGGCCCGAACCCAGGCCGTCAAGGCCCACGATGCGTTCAGACGTGACGCGGAGGAGGTTCTGGAGTGGTCTCGCCGTGAACTCAAGAAGGCGCGGGCGGAGGAGGGTGTCAGCATCGCCCAACGCCGCCACGTTACCCTGCACGAGAAGCTGATGTCGGTGGCTCCCGATCCGGCTCCCGCAGAGAGGCAGAGGCTTGCCGCGGAGCCTTTCCTGCGACCTGGAGACCAGGTCGTGATCGCCGGGGTGGGAAGGGGTGTGCTGGAGGCGGTCAACGACGAGACGAGTCTGGCGGCAGTGCTGGTGGCGGGCAAGCGGGTGGAAGTATCGCTGAATCAAATCGAGAAGGCATCCCCGCGTCCCCAGAGCGCAGCCTCCTACGTGACAACGCCCGAGGAGACGGTGGGCGGTGAAGTCCTTTTGGTGGGGCTGCGCGCGGATGAGGCCCGTGACCGGGTGGTGCGGTATCTTGATGACGCCAGGGCTGCAGACATGGCCACTGTGCGCATTGTCCACGGGCTGGGCAGGGGAGTCCTTAAGGAAATCGTCCGGGATGCTTTGCGCTCCCATCCTGGTGTGGCAAAGTTCCGGACCGGATCGCCCCAGGAAGGAGGTCACGGCGTCACCGTTGCGTATCTTCAGTAAGGAGACGGTTCGCTGCGTGCGGTTCCCTGTTCAGAGTCTGAGCCTTGGAGGAACCTGTCGGCAGGACTGAACCCTTGACCCTAAGCACTTGCCCGACAAAGGGAAAGGAGTCGACTATGGACAGCAGGAGACGCGGGCTTTTCTTTGATGAGTTTGAGCAGGGTCTGTCCATCCTCACTCCGCGGAGGACCATAAGCGAGGCAGACATTGTCAACTTTGCCGGCCTCTCGGGTGACTTCAACCCCCTGCACATGGATGAGGAGTTCGCCCGCACGACTCCCCACGGTGGGCGTATCGCCCATGGGATGCTCAGTGCCGCTGTCTCTTCTGGTCTGGCCGCCTTGACTGGAATCTTTGATGGCACGGTAGTGGCGCTGTTGGAGGTTGATGCCCGATTTGTGGGTGTCGTTCGAGCTGGCGACACGGTGCAACTTGAACTGGAGTTTGGCGCAAAGAAGAAGGCCCCTCAGGGGGACAGTGGATTGGTGGTGCTCAAGACCACACTTCGCAATCAAAGGTCAGAGGTGGTCTCCGAGGGCAAATGGAAACTTCTTGTCCGGTGCGCGGGGGCGCCGTCTCAGTAGCCTCGTGCACGGCGAGGCCTGGAGGACTTCATGCGTATTCTTGTGACTGGCGGAGCCGGCTTCATAGGCTCCAACTTCGCCCGTCTAGTGACGAAGGAACGCCCAGAATGGGAGACCATCGTCCTGGACAAGCTGACCTATGCCGGGAACCCTGCCAATGTCAGGGATTTGCGCGCCATGCAGGGGTTCTCCTTCGTCCAGGGTGATATCTGTGACAAGGCGTTGGTGGGCGACCTGATTCCCGGGTGCGACGCAGTGGTCAATTTCGCCGCTGAGACCCATGTGGACCGATCGCTGGCCGGCGCCGATGACTTTGTGCGGACCGACATCCTCGGCACCAACACCATGTTGGAGGTCGTTCGCCACCATCCTCGGATTCGCTATCTACAGGTCTCCACCGACGAGGTCTACGGCAGCCTGCCCACGGGTAGCGCCGTGGAAGACTCACCTCTGAACCCCGGCAATCCTTACTCCGCCAGCAAGGCCGGCGGCGACCTGTTGGCCTTGAGCTACCACAGGAGCTTCGGGCTCGATGTGGTGATCACGAGGAGTTCCAACAATTTCGGCCCCTACCAGTACCCGGAGAAGGTCATGCCGCTGTTCTTGACCAATGTGCTGGAGGGCAAGCCCGTTCCCCTGTATGGTGACGGCATGAACGTGCGGGACTGGCTGTTCGTCGAAGACAACTGCCGGGGTGTGCTCACCGTGCTGGAGAAAGGCGTCTCGGGCGAGGTCTACAATATCGGCGCAGGCAATGAGCTCCCTAACATAGAGGTCACCATGATGATCCTGGATGCCGTCGGCGCCTCATCCGACATGATCCGCTATGTTGAGGACCGACCGGGCCACGACCGGCGTTATAGCCTGAAATGCGATAAGATTGCCCGGCTTGGATGGGCGCCTTCGGGGGATTTCCCCGGCCAGCTTTCCCGTACCGCGGCGTGGTATCGCGACAACCGCGCCTGGTGGGAACCCTTGAAAAGCGGGGAGTTCAAGGACTACTATCGTCGCATGTACGAAGGTCGCCGTGGGTACTCGGAAACGTCGCCTGTTTCCGGATGATGGAGGGTAGGACAACGCACGCGGATCATTTCGTCGCCATCGCCGGCAACATTGGTGTGGGCAAGACCCGGCTGACGCGTGAAATCTCACGGTTGCTGGGCTGGAGCCCCTACTTTGAGCCCGTAGACATCAACCCCTATCTTGACGACTTCTATGCCGACATGAACCGATGGAGTTTCCACCTCCAAGTGTACTTCCTCTCCAAGCGATTCATGATGCACAAAGATCTGGTGGATATGGGAGTTCCCTGCATTCAAGATCGCAGCATTTACGAGGATGCCGAGATCTTCGCGCGCATACTCCACTCGCGGGGCCAAATGGACGAACGAGACTACGAGAACTACGCAGCCCTGTACCGCGTCATGACCCATTACCTGCGTCCTCCCGACCTCATTATCGGGCTCTGGGCTTCCGTTGACACCCTCGTCCATCGTATCTCCCTGCGGGGCCGAAGCTGCGAGAAGACCATAAGCCGCGACTACTTGGAGGAGCTGAACGACGCGTACTCCTCATGGTTTGGGAGAGCCGGCGGCATCACGCAGTTCATGCTGGTTGACACTGATCGCATCGACCTGCTCCGGGAAGAGGAAATGCACGGTCTGGTTGAGGAGGTTGCGCGCCGGGTAGGATACCAGCTCGAGTTGCCTCTGGAGCGATCATCCTGAGCGGGTCTTCCCCCACGGGGCCGACCAGTCTCGTGTTCCGCTTCCTCAGACCCTACGCGGGCAGGCTGATACTGTCGCTGGTGTGCATGATGTTCTTCTCCCTGCTCAGCGGGGCCACTCTCGGCATGATTTCTCCCTTTGCCCGGGCGCTGTTCCAGCCCGAGATATCCCTTGATGCGTCGGTGGGGGAGACACATGCAGCTCCTCCATCCGACTTCGCCCCTCTGGCAGCAGTGCAAGGGATGGCCAATCGGGCCAAAGGCTGGGCACTTCGTCTCGTCTCGGGCGCGACCCCCTATGAGACCCTTCAGCGCGTATGCGTCGCAGCCCTGGCGCTCTTCCTGATCAAGGCTCTGTTCTGGTATGCCCAGGCATACCTGTTCGCCACGGTGGAACAGGGTCTGATCCGTGACCTTCGCCACGCCCTGTATGGCCACATCCAGGGGCTTTCCCTGTCGTTCTTCCATTCGGTTCGAACCGGTGACCTGGTGTCCCGCATCACCAACGACGTCACCTTGGTGCGCACCATGATCCGGGGCATCATGCGGGATCTGCTTCAGAAGGCGTTCGAACTCGCGGTCTACCTGATTATCGTGTTCTGGGCGAGCTGGCAACTGGCGCTGGTATCGCTGGGTATCTTCCCCCCCATAATGTTCATCGTCGCCCGGATCGGAAAAAGGCTCCGAAGACAGAGCGTCCGGGCCCAGGAGCGAATGGCCGACATCTCCAGTACGGCCCAGGAGCGCATTGCGGGAATACGGCTGGTCAAGGCCTCCCACACTGAAGACCAGGAGGTTTCTCGGTTCTCCATGCTGACCGGTTCCTATTACCGCGCCATGGTGAAGATGATCCGTCTTTCGCAGCTCAGCGGCCCCCTGGCCGAGTTTCTGGGCGCAGTGGGAGCTATCTCGGTGCTCATCTTTGGCGGCAAGCTTGTCCTTGCCGATGATGCCCTTTCAGCGGACCGGTTCCTGGTGTTTTTGGCTGCGCTCCTCTCCACCATGTCACCCGTTAAAGCGATATCCAAAGTGCACAATGAAGTGCAGGAGGGCTTGGCCGGGGCTGATCGAGTCGCTCAGATCCTTCGGGAGCGACCTATGGTCACCGAGCGGCCTGATGCCCGCGACGTCCGGGACATCCATCAGGGAATCCGCTTCAATGACGTGCATTTCCACTACTCCAATGGCCGCGGTCCGGCGCTCCGGGGTGTGTCCTTCACGATACCCGTGGGCCAGGTCACCGCGGTGGTTGGCCCCTCGGGGGCAGGCAAGAGCACCATCGCGGACCTGCTGGTGCGCTTCTATGATCCGACCCAGGGCGCCGTGCTCCTCGACGATGTGAGTCTACCCGGCATTACGCTTTCCTCGTTGCGGGCCATGACGGGGATCGTGAGCCAGGAGACCATTCTGTTCCACGACTCCATCGAAGCCAATATTGCGTACGGCTGTTCCGCTGCCGGCAGGGAACGTATTATAGAGGCAGCTCGAGCCGCCAATATCCACGATTTTATCGCCTCCCTCCCCGACGGCTACGCCACGACCGTGGGTGAGCGCGGCGTCCAGCTTTCGGGAGGTCAACGTCAGCGGATCGCCATCGCCCGGGCCATACTGCGTGATCCACGGCTCTTGGTGTTCGATGAGGCCACCAGCTCTCTGGATACGGAATCCGAACGGCTCGTGCAGGAGGCGATGTCGAGATTGATGGCCCATCGTACGTGCTTCGTCATTGCCCACCGGCTCTCGTCCGTGCAAAACGCCCATCAGATCATCGTACTGAACGATGGACAGATCGTGGAACAAGGTTCCCACGCAACCCTCTTGGGCCAGCGGGGATTGTACTGGCGGCTCTACCAGTGGCAGCTTTCAGGAGAGGGTGCCGCCGCCGTGGATACCCCAGGCACAGCCCTTGAGGAAGAGAAAGACGCACCCTCGATAGCCGACCGGCGGGTGATCCGAAGAGAAGGGGAACCGGCGGACGGGAGGATTGATACCACGCCGTGAAGCGCCCGGTTCCCTTGTACGTACGGATACTCCGGATAGCGGCTATCGGTATACTCTACGGGTTCCTCAACAAGGCCGGGATCCTCTTCGCCGGATCTTTGGGCGTGTCATTGGTCTATCCTGCCTCCGCGTTGGGTGTCGTCGCTGCCCAGTTCTGGCGGGTGGAGACAGGATGTGCCGTGTTCATGGCAACGGTGCTCACTCCCTGGCATGCCGCCAATCCGTTCTGGCTGATGATGGTCTATGGTGTGGGCAATGTGATAGAGGCGCTACTGCCGACACGACTTCTCCGCCCCGTCGCTCCGGGCAAGGAGATCATGACCGCGGTACGGGTTGTGTGGGGAACCATCGTGGTGAACACCCTTCTCAATGCGGCGTTGGGGGTAAGCGGGCAGGTCCTGACTGGCCGGTGGCAGAGCCTATCTGATGCCTCCCAGGCCTTGTGGTCATGGTGGGTATCCGACGCCATCGCAATCGCGATCTTGGCCTTTCCCGTGCTTGGCCTCTTCAAACAAGGGCTCTTCCTGGCAGGCCACGAACGAATCCCTCCTAGGCGCGCATTTCCATGGCCCGGCACTGCCGTCGTGGTGGTTTCTATCATCGGCGTCGCCACTTTCGGAGGGTGGATCGCTGCGCGGAGCCTGATCACGTCCAACTGGACGATGCTGCTGCTGCTCTTTCCCTTGGGATGGATCACGGTCAAACGCGGGCTCCCCGGTGGCGCGTGGGCCTATGGCGTGACGGGGTGTGTCTACTTGGCTACCGTCGGCTTCCACGCCCGGGACTACCGCCTACACGAACGCCCCGATGAAGTGCTGGCACTCTACGGAAACCTGCTGGCGTACTTTTCCTTCGTGCTGTTTGGCGGTGTGATCTCCAGCAGAAACATGGAGCTTGTGCGGCGGCTTCATGCCCGTTTTCAGAACCTTCGCTCCTCCTTCGACGCCGCGGTGCTGGCCTTGGGTGCGGCCATCGAAGCGAAAGATCCCTACACCGAGGGGCATGTCGAGCGGGTTGCAGATTCGGTGGAGCAAATCGCCCGGGTTATGGGCGTGGAAGGAGAGGATCTCGATCTCGTTCGGTACGCCGCGCTCCTGCACGATGTCGGCAAGATCGCCGTCCCGGAGTCTATCCTGACCAAGCCTGGGCCTCTCACCGTCAAGGAGAGGGAAATCATGGAACGGCATGTCGAGACCGGCCCTGCCATTCTGGAACGCATCGGGTTGCTGGAGGAGGCCGCCCCTCTCATCCGGTATCACGAGGAGCGGTACGACGGCAAGACCGACGGACCCTATGCCGGGGAGTTCGGGCTCAGAGGATCGGAGATTCCCCTGGGCGCACGGATCATCGCCGTGGCCGATGCGTATGACGCCATGACCTCCGATCGTCCCTATCGCAAGGCATTCACCCAAGAGAAAGCCCTGGCTGAACTCCAGCGTAATGCCGGAAGCCAGTTCGACCCCGAGGTGGTACGGGCGTTCTTCCGGGTTCTCGAGGTCTCCCCCGCGAGCCTATCCGCCGGCACTCGCAGCGGCCGGCGCTCCCGAAGACGACACTAGCGGCCCTGGATACCTGGAGTCTGGGAGTGCACACGGCGCCCCCAGGGTGAGCAAATGTGAACCTCGAACTCCTCGCGGCCGGGTCTACTGCCCCCTGCGCGGCGAGGAGATTCACCATCAGCCTCATTCGATCTCGGCGGCACTCAGGGCCTTAAAAGCAGCGCTGATTCTCATATCACTCGAAGTTGCAGGTGAACTCGAACTCCTCAGTCCCACCGTCGTGGGTCATCACCCGTATGCGGATGACTGTCGGAGTGCGCGGCGGATCCGGGAGTGTGGCGATGGCAAGGAAGCCCGGGGCAAGATCGGACAATCTGGGAAACCTGGCGAGCACATCCGGCCTCAAGAGACCACGCTTCGCGTCAGGCATGTCGTTCCCGTCAACCGAAACGCCAATTCTCCTGATGGCACGGCCTCCCCTCCCCATCGCCCATCCGCCAAGCCTCAGATACCGTCCCGCGATGATGCCCACGTCGTCAACTGCACACACGGTACGCGCGAGGAGCCTTCGAAATCGATTGCTGGGACTGGACAGCAGCTTCCCCTGGATAATGCTCTCGAAGGCATAGACGACCTCAAACTCCTCTGTCTCACCGTGTGCGGTCCTCAGCACGAGACGGATTGTCACCACGACATCAGGCGGCCTCGGGAGTGTGGCCGAAAAGAAGAAGCCGGTACCTCTGTCGGCAAATTCCGGGCATGTGGCGTTCACGTCTGGACGGGGAATACCCAGCGTGGCATCACTACCCTCGTGACGATCGGCAAAACCACGAATCCCTACGATTCGGTTCTCCCTGGAACCCATCGCCCAACCACGAAGCGTCAGGTAGCGCCCCGATATGAGCCGCACATCATCTACCACGCACGTAGTGTGTTCTAGAACTCGGCCAAGACGACTGTCCCTGAGAGACAACGGTGTCCCTCTGACGCTCAGGCCGGTGGAAACGGGAGTCCGGTCGAGGCTTGTGAACGGAGTCTGGATGGGTATGAACTCTACCCCCTCGGTATGGAACCTCTTCGACTTGAACTCCGTGTGGGTCATCACAAACGAGAGCGCGTCGACGCCGAGGTCTGCGGCCTTGTGCTGGGCAGCAATCAGCTCACCATCGCTGTCATTGAATTCGAAGAGGATGTACTTCCAGACAACGAGCGGGGCGTGATCGCCTTGGCCGTGCTTGGCTTCCTCCATGAAGCGAAGCGCTTTCTGAACCGATCCGTTGACGCGATACCGCTCATAGCTCTCTTGATAGACCCCGTCACAGGAGACATAGATCTCGTCCAGGCGTTCGCCTCTCATAACCTCGTGGTAGCTGCAGTTGCCGTTGGTGATAAGACGCTGCCTCGTGTCGGGCAGGATCGTTCGGGCAAGATGCACCAATCCATGAAACTCGGGATGAGTGAGCGGTTCTCCCTGACCGCAGTACTCGATGAAGTCCACCGTGTAGCCCTCCTCGACGCAACGTTCGAGCAGCGTCTCAAAGAGGCCAAGCGGCAGCACATGGGGAGGACGGCGTTCCTCCATCTGCCGGAGCCTGGAACAGCAGGGACAGCGGAGGCCGCAGTAAATCGACGGCTCGACCTGGAGCTTCGTGATGCGGCCGATTCCGAGCGTATCGCGGGTCGCCTCGTGAGGCCGCAAGAACGAGCATGCCGAGCACACGGCGCCCCACGGTGCCTCATCCCGGGCGAGCGCGGCCCTCACGCGGAGGTAGGCGTCATTATTCAGGGTCTCCCAAAGCGACCACCCCGAACCTGCTTCAACGCATCCCAGGGTCACTCGCTCGCCCGCGTCACATTCACACGGAATCTCCCCATTGGCTTTGACATACAGGGTGCTGAGGACTTGGCAGTTCATCCGGCATCATCCTCTTTGACTCGGGCCCTCTCGCTCGAGGGCCGGGCCTGTGTCTCGTGATCAACGAAAGCGTTCTGGGGAGATAGAATCCGGCCCGTCTGCCGTGTCCGCCCGCCTCACAGTCACCGCGAATCATGCAGGGGCACAGTCACGGCTTCAGAGGCCTCTGTCAGAACGCCACGCAGGGAGCCGGTCCCCGGTACCATGAACAGGAGAATAACCGCCCGAAGGAAGAGAACGCAACGTGGACATGGCCTGAGGCATGCCAGAGGCCCCTCGACGATCGCGCCATCAAAGGCGTACGCTGCAGGGGCCCGGCGAGCCGGAGGCACGACGGAATGTCGAGTCGGGGATTGATACAGGACCTATGCTTTGGGTGTGACGGCCGCTATGGACAAATGTGCACCGCGGTCACGGTGCCGGCATTGTCCTTTCGCGGCGAGGGCACTGGGAACAGACCAGGCAACTCGAAACTCAGGCAGTTACGACAGAAGAAACGGCCCGCCTCGGGATTCGCCGACGGCGGAGACCCGGATGGCGGGGCGGTCCTCCACGGGGCAGTGATACTGGCAGATGCCACAGCCGATGCAGCGGGCAGGGTCAACCTGAGGACGTTTCAACGTGATGGCTTCACCGTCGCGGGTCTGGACCGTCGCGTCCTGGGTCCAGATGGCCTTGGGTGATACGGGGCACACCTCCTCGCACACCACGCAGGGCCTATCCATGGCCCACGGCAGGCACCGGCCACGGTCGTAGAATGCAGTGCCGATTTTGACGGGAGTCTGTTCATCCGCCTCGCGCCCGAGTTTTCGGGCAGGCGTCAGGGCCTGAATCGCCCCTGTGGGGCATACATGGCCACAGAGCACGCATGAGACCTCGCAGTAGCCGGCATCAAACCGCATGACCGGGGTCCAGATACCCTCAACGCCGGCCTCGGAGGTAGCGAGTTGGATGACTCCGGTGGGGCACGACCGGGCGCAGAGACCACACCTGGCGCACCGCGCCAAGAACTCGTCTTCAGGCACGGCTCCCGGCGGCCGAACCCGCCGCTCGGCGGCTTCGGCCGGCGAAGGAGAACCTGCTCTGATTGCTGGCCAGGCCACCAGCCCCACCACGGCGGCCAGGGCCGCTCTCCTGCCATCGATGCCCGGCGGACGCCGTTCCGGCACGGGAGCGCCGACTCTCCCATATGAGAGTGCTCCCTCGGGGCAGCGTGTCCGGCAGTTCATACAGACGACGCACTCCGATCGGGCCAGCTCGGCACTGGGCGTAGCTGCCCCGCTGCACGTCAGGTCGCATACTCCGCAGGAAGTGCAGAGGGCACTATCCCGGCCGATGCCAAAGGGAGCATACCGGGAGAGCAGGCCCAGGAGAGCGCCCAAGGGACAGAATGCTTTGCACCAGAGACGCGGGATGAAACGGTTTGCCGCCAACACAGAGGCCAGGAGCAACGCGGGCAGGATGCCTCCGGGCAGATAGACGTCGTGGCTGAACAGGGGAACACCCACCCCCGCCAGCAGTGGCCCGACGAGGGTTTGCAGGCCCCGGGCTACAAGGGAGAGGGGATCCAGCATCCCGGCCAGCAGGGTGCCCAGCAAGGCCGCCACCAGAAACCCAACCAGAAGGTAATACTTGGTGCGAAACAGGGCTCGGGGCGCATTGGCCGCGCGCTGCTTGGCAGCGCTGCCGCGCCCTCTCCATCCGATGGCGTCGTTGAGGGTGCCCAGCGGACAGACCCATCCGCAGAACACCCGGCCCAAAAACACCGTGGCCAGGACGACCCCCAATGACAGAGCGAGCCCGCCATGGAGGCTGCGACTGGAAAGCATGGTGCCGATGGCCAGGAGGGGGTCGGCATGGAAGAACAGGTCAACCGGCCAACCGCGGATCCAGCCGGTTCGGCCCACTGTCAGCAGAAACAGGAAGAGCAGGAGGAAGAACGTCTGGTAGGTGCGGCGAAGAGCTCGGTGGGTCATGGTGTCAGGTGAGTGGAATGATGGATGAATGGAAACACTTCTGACGTCTCACAGCTCGTCACACCGCTCTTCCCGCGCCTCCCGCTATCGACATCGAACAGCGAACGTTGAACCGTCTGCACCCCATCATTCCATCCCTCCAGTATCCCACCATGTCCGCGGGGAGGCTGGTTGGCCGGCTGGAGTCGGCCAACCGCGAGCGCAGCGAGCCTCATGTCATCACCGGGTTGAGGCTGCGCCAGGTGGAGGTCCCGAAGCCTCGTCGCTCGGCCAGTCGAATGCTCTTGATGGCCCGGGAGGAGCGGCCCATGAGTTCGGCGGCCCACGAGTCCAATGCGACTTGGTCTGTTCCCGCAGCAACTTGATCGGTGGCCATGACATCCGACGCACGGCCTCCCGTTGGCCCGTTGCGGATCAGAGAACGTGTCCCGTCCACCACCACCAGCGTCGGGGCAAACGCACCGGCCAGATCGGCGATTACCTCATCCAGCTTCTGATGAAACGTATTGCGTCCGGTGCCAAGAAATCCGTACCAGTTTTTCATGGTGACGGAGATGCCGGCCAGGTTGTGGTCCTTGACCGTGGGAATCCCTATGAGCCGGTCCGCGCGGCCAAGGAGATCTGCCAGGCCTTCCCACGACCCAATCGCCTCGCCCTGGATGACAATAGATCCGAAGTCAGAGGCACGGGGCAGGAGGACGGTCGCCCCCGCAGCCTCGGCGGCGGATCCGATACCGCTGACCGCGAAGCATCGCCGCGGGTTGTTGATGGGATTATCGGTCACCCACACCTCCCTGGCGCCGGCTTCACGGCAGAGCCGCACCACGGCGGAGACTACCTCCGGCGAGGTTGTCGCGCCGAAAGACGGCGGACGATCGAACCCCACATTGGGCTTGATCAGCACTCGGTCGCCGGGGAGCACGAAGCGATCCATTCCCCCCAATGCCTCGACGGCTCGTCTGACACCGACATCCGGCAGGCGTGCGTCCGCGGCGGACATGGCGATGTCAAGAGACTCCAGGCCCTGCCGGTAGTCGGGGAGCACGAGCCCTTCAGAGCCCCGGCGAATCGGGCGGCGGTGCAGCACAGCATACCCGCCAGTAAGCAGAAGCCCCGCGCCCGACGCCCGGGCCAGCAGGGACAGAAATGCCCGCCGCTGAGGCTTCATGCGGGGAGGCTCGCCATGACTCGCCGACCGATGGCTTGGACGGCGGCCCGGGTTCGCGGCGTGTCCACCGCGGCCAGGATTTGTACGTAGAGGTCTCCCCTCACCATAAACAGGCTGGCCTCCGCGAAGTAGCCGCCGAACTCGGCGTCTTCGGCTGCGTCAGGGGGTTTCTCCAGCGCATGCATGGCCGATGCCTGGTCTCCCTGATCGTAGAGGAAGACCTCCACGTAGTCGCCACTCTCCGAATGGAGGAAGGAGTGAACCTGCAACCGCCGGAATCCATGAGCCAAGTAGACGTCCGCTCCTCCGTTTATCTTGGCGTACAGCTCCCCGGGGCCGAAGGTTTCGGGTTCGAAGGCCTCCTCCCACCCTTCGCCCAGCGCTGCCGGATCAATGGCCAGGCCGGTCACGCCCGTCGTTTCTTCCGGTTGGAGTTCTGGCTGCGGCAGGTCCTCCGGACCGGAGTGAAGCCCCAGGATCATCACACCCACGGCAATGACCACCAGGGGAAACACCGAGAGGACGCAGCGAACCATGCCGAACACCGACCTAGGGTGATCCCACGGTGAGCTCCCACACGATGTCGCCGGCCGTGTTGGACGGCGCCGAACGGTTGCCGGCCGCATCGGCCGCGATGATGCGATAGAAGTACTGCTCGCCGGGCGCGGCCCCCGCGGCAGGATCAATCCACGTGCACGGCGGGGGATTGCCCAAGAGAGTGTGCAACTCCCCACCGAGCGCAGGCACATAGTGCCCCATACCGGCACGATAGATGTCGTACCTGGTCACCCCCACATTGTCGCCGGGGTTGCTCCAGGTCAGCCGGATGCCGTTCACGGGGCCGGGTCCCGCCATGAGGTCTCCGATGCACCCCGGGGACTCCGTATCCGGCGTGCCGCCACCCAGGTCGCCCGTGACCACCACGGCGAAAGGCTGGGGACCGTAAGGGATGTTATGGCCGCGCACGGTTATGGAGTAGCTTCCGGCTGCCGGCGTGTTGAACTGGGCGCATTCCACCACGTTTCTTCGGTCGGCACTGCCGCCGGTACATGATTGACCGCCTGAGTACACATTGCCGAGATAGAACCCCGTGGGAGCAGTGACTTCCAGATCGAGGTCGTTTACCAGGGCAACGCCCGTTCCCTGGGCCGCGGGATAGTCGGTCCAGACCAACACAATCTCCAAGGGCTGCGACGTCCCCGCAGTGTAGGCGTATGTCCGCGTCTGGCCGGTGGTAATGCCCACCGACTCATCCACCACGCTGAGTTGGCGAGGATCAGCCGGGAAGTAGAGGGCGTCGTCCAGCAGTATCCGTCCCCAGCCCTGGTTATTGTCAGGGAAGGTGCCGCCGATGGTCGTCCCGGAGTTGACCAGCGTCGCCTTGATTAGTGCCGCCGACGGAAGAAAGGCATTGGCTGGAACCGGGACTCCGGTGGGGTAGTAGCCTTCGGTGAAGTACTGGCGCACCAGAAGCCCGGCGGCCGCCGAGGCGGGCGTGGCCATGCTGGTTCCCCTGAAGGGGTTTCCCTGCACATTGCAGGTCTGGGAAGGAGGATTGCCGGTGGTGTTGTTGGCCGAGTTGATATAGTTGCCAGTCTCGCCCCCCGGCGCCACGATTGTCGGCTTGCGGCGAGTGTCATAGGCCGGCCCGCGGCTGGAGTAGGAGGCCATGAGGTGCTGGCTGGGGGCCTGTTGGGTCGCACCCACGGATACGCAGTTCTTGGCCGTGGCCGGGCTGCCGATGGTGCCCGAGTTGGGGCCGGCATTGCCCATGGCGAAGAAGATGAGGAAGTTCTTGTGATTCCACATGAAGTTGTCGACATCCTGCGCCATGGAGTCATAGGTGTTCGAGGAGGATCCCCAGCTGTTCGTGTGGAGGTAGGCGCCGTCATTGAGAGAGTTCAGATACGAGGGCTCTAGGTCGCTCGGAATGTTGACCGATCCTGTCGAGCACGCCCAGGAATCGTCCTGGCCCACGTCCTGGAATGTCAGACGCGCCTTGTAGGCGAGGCCATTGTACGCGGAGTTGGTTCCGAAGATGTCCTCCCCGAGGACCGTACCCGTGACATGGGTGCCGTGACCGTCGGCGCACCCGTCATACGCCGCACCCCCGGTGAGACGGTATGCCTGCACCTTGCGGTGGTTGGCGCCGAAGGAGTCGCCCTCGGGATCTCGGAAGAAACAGGAGTTGTAGTCGAGCCCCGAGTCCATGATGCCGATGATCTGCCCTTCGCCGTGAAGCCCCCGGTCCCACGCAGGGGTGCCATCCGTCTGGTTGCTCTGGAGCACCCACTTCGTACGGTTATTGAGCAGGAAGCACTCGGGTATCTCCTCGATCCATTCGACTCCGTTCATGCGGGCGAGGGGATGGACGAGTTCCGGTGGGGCGTGCACCACCAGCAGATCGCCCAGGGGTTTGGTGATGATCTCCCGCACTTCGCCACCCATTGCTTCCACCTCGTCGGCGAGGACTGAACCCCGCTCCGTGGGGAACAGCCGGACCTTGAGCCACAGAAGTGGATCCTCGGCCCGGGCCGGGTGCATGAATGTCTGGTTTCCCACGGTCGACGCGATCTTGAAGGCCGGATGATACGGCCCGACCCACGTGACCCCTCCATCGCCCCGCCAAGACAGGATGGCCGCTCCGTCACCGCGGACTATCCATGCATGGTAGGGCAGATACCGAACGGGTTCGACGCCCCCCTGGCGAAGCCCTTCTAGGGCCGTTTCGGTTGTCGGCCCGTCGAACTTCACGATGCCATACGTGACGACTCCCGCCTCGAGGCGGCTTGACAGCTCGGGCGGGACCACCGGTCCCCCGGTTCGCGGATCGATGGCATACCTCTGGAGTATGATCATATCCTCGATCGGCTCGGCGACGCGTGCCTGAGCAATCATGAGAGGCAGCACCACAAGGAATCCAAGACACCGAATCATCACATCTGCCCTCCAAAGGGATGTACGACCGCTACCAGCACGCCCACCAGACCATTGTTAGGATGAGCAGAGATTGTTGTCAACGGCATTGCGGCAGCGTCCGTCCGTCTGAGCTCGCATCGTGCGTACGCGAGGGCGAGAAAACAGCAATGCGGAAAAAGGAGATCGGGCGTGTCTGACTCCGATCTCCCGTACCATTCACCGAATGATACAGCCCCCATCATTCCATGCCGTGGGTCTGGGACTTCGAGCTCCCTGCGTCGGATTTCCCACGGACCCGCGGCGTTCATGCATCACCTCTTCCGGGAAACCTCGGCGTTTGTCTGGACAGGCCACGGATCGGCGCCTACCTTTCTTGCTTCGGTTTCGATCACTCGTGTCCCCGAGGACCGCAACGGCATGATGTATTCGATCGTCCCTCTACTCGTGGCCGCGTTCCTCTCCTCGGCGGAAGCCGAGGTGCGCATGACCGCGGTGGATACGCCCAACGACGGCGGCGGCTCCATAACCCTCCGCTGGATCCCGTTGGTCCAGACGGAATACGCCGAGTCGGTCTCTGTCTTGGGGCTCTATCGCCGCGACGGCCTCGGCGGCGAACGCATCGGGCTGGCGGAACTTGCCCTCGGGGACAGTGCATTCATCGATGAGGACGTGGTGAACCGCCAGCGGTACGTCTACGAGATCGAAGCAGAGTTTCCGTCGTCCACCGCCATCCTGGGCACGGCAGAAGGAACTGCGGCGACCCAGTGGTTCCGCACCGACCGGTCCGCGGTGTTCGTGGCCGTGGTGGTCTTCACCGGGCTTCTCCTCTGGTTCACCTACCACGCTCGATCAGGCCGGCGAATGTTCATTCGGCGTATCGCCGGCCTGGAGGCCGTGGAAGAAGCGGTGGGTCGCGCCACCGAGATGGGCAAGCCCATCATGTACATCCCCGGCATCAGCTCCATGGATGATGTGGCCACCATCGCCTCCATCCAGATCCTGGCGCAGGTGGCCAAGAAGGCCGGCGAGTATGGCACCCGGCTCATGGTGCCCAACCGCGACCCCATCGTGATGGCGGTCGCCCAGGAAATCGTCAAAGAGTCGTATAACCAGATAGGCAGGCCCGATCTCTACAATCATGATGACATCTACTACGTAACCTACAGCCAGTTCGGCTATGCCGCCGCAGTCAGCGGCATCATGCTCCGAGAGCGCCCGGCCACAAACTTCCTTCTGGGCATGTTCTACGCGGAATCTCTCATACTGTCGGAGACCGGCAACACCACGGGCGCGATCCAGATCGCCGGCACCGACTCAGATGCCCAGTTGCCGTTTTTCATCACGTCCTGTGACTACACGCTTATCGGGGAAGAGCTCTACGCGGCCAGCGTCTACCTCTCCCGCGAGCCCATGCTCCTGGGCAGCCTCAAGGCGCAGGACTATGCCAAAGCCTTGCTCCTAGCCCTGACCGCCATCGGCGTCGTGCTCTCCATCGCCGGCATCCCCCAGTTTGCCCGAGCGTTCCACTGATGTTCAGACGAACCATTCCCACCATCCTTGCCTTCGTGGTGGGCGTGTTCATGATCGTGCAGTTCTTCGTGCCCCATCCCGTGCTGCAGACACTGTACAACATGGTCTTGGATTGGAAACAGGTCGTGTTCGGCTGCGTGCTCATCGTGGGAACTCTGACCCTCGTGCGTCACCATGCGGTCAGGATACGATTCCGGAAGCAGGGCTATGGGTACAGCGTCATCGCCTTGGTCAGCCTGTTCGCCATGGTGCTGGCCGGCGCCGTATGGGGCATCGAGAAGGGGCCGTATCCGTGGCTCTTCGACTATGTGCAGATCCCGGGCCAGGCGACGATGTTCAGCTTGCTGGGGTTCTTTATTGCCACGGCGGCCTATCGCTCGTTCCGGGCCCGCAATGTCACGGCCACGCTGCTCTTACTGTCGGGAGTGATCGTCATGCTGGGCAGGGTCCCGGCGGGCGAGCACATCGCCGTGGCGGGGGTGTCCTTGTCCGATCTGGCGACGTGGATCCTGGACTATCCTAACAATGCTGCGAAGCGTGGCATCCTCATAGGGGTTGGCTTGGGGATGACCTCCACCGCATTGAAGATCATCATTGGCATCGAGCGGTCGTACCTGGGGAAAGGAGACTGAGGCATGGCCGACTCCAGTCGAATGACCCGCACCATCATCTACTGGGGTGTCGCCCTGTCCATCGTTATCCCGCTGCTGCGGCCTATCGGTTTCACCACCGAAGTGTCCTCCCAGGTGCGCGACGTGTACGATTTCATCGAGGCCATGCCAGAGAACAGCCCCGTGATCATGAGCTTCGATTATGAGCCGGCCACCCTCGCCGAACTGGATCCCATGGCTGAGGCGATGCTCAAACACCTGTTCCGTAAGAATGCCAGGGTCATGGGCATGACCCTGCTTCCGGGCGGCGTGGGCCTGGCGGAAAACCTGCTCCGCCAGGAGGCGGCGGCCGCGAACATGGAGTATGGGCACAACTGGCTCTTTCTCGGATATGTCCCCGATGGCACGGCGGCCATGCTGCGTATGGGTGAAAACGTAGCCATGGTGTTCCCGACCGATCAGTACGGCACTCCCCTGGACTCATTCCCCATGATGCGCGGCGTGAAGAACTACCGGCACATCGGGTTGGTTATCTGTTACTCTTCCACGGCGATGCCGCAGCTATGGGCCCAGTACGCCCATGACCGGTACGGTGCCGCCGTTGCCGTGGGGGCGACCGCGGTGGAAGCCGTGCGGCTGTACCCCTACCACGACTCCGGCCAGATGGTAGGGTTCTTGGGCGGCCTCAAGGGCGCGGCGGAGTATGAGACTCTCATCGAGTCCCCCGGTGACGGTATCCGGGGCATGGACGCCCAGACGATCTCACACGTGTTCATCGTGGTAATGATCATTCTGGGCAATGTGGGCTACGCAGCGTCCACGTGGCGCAGCAAAGGCGCCCCAAGCGGGAGGACCCATGCACCCGTCGCCTGATCCCGGCATCTGGCTCGCCGCCATTCTGACCTTGGCGGGGTTCTCGTTTCTATGGAGAGACAATCCGTTCTTCAAGGTCATGGAGCACATGCTGGTCGGCGTGTCGGCGGGGTACTACCTCGTTCAGTACGCCTATTCGGCCTTGTACAAGAAGCTGTATGTTCCGCTAGTGGTACAGGGGAACCTCCTGTTTGCCGGGTGCGCGATACTGGGGCTCATGGTGTTCGCCAGGTTGTTCCCCAAACGCTCGTGGCTCAGCCGCTATCCCGTTGCCTTCTATGTGGCGGCCGGTGCCGGCTACAGCATTCCCTCCACCATTCAGGCGCGGGTGGTGAAACAGATGCAGGTCACCATGGTAAACTTCCTGGATCAGGGGTCGGTCATCGCTGTGATCTCCGGATTCCTGCTGTTCCTCGGCGTGGTGACCGTCCTGTTGTACTTCTTCTTCTCCGCCGAGCACAGGGGAGTGCTAGGCGCTGCATCCAAGATCGGAATTGTAACCTTGATGATCGGATTCGGCGCGTCGTTCGGCTACACGGTCATGAGCCGCATCACGCTGCTGATCGGGAGGTTCCAGTTCCTGCTGGGAGACTGGTTGGGATTTCTCTAGCTTTGGAGGGGGAACATGCCTACTCGACTTACGTGGCTTGGCCATTCGGCGTTTCTCGTGGAAATGGGCGCCCATCGGTTGCTCATCGACCCATTCCTGACGGGCAATCCGCAGGCAAACATGAGCCCCGATGATGTCCAAGTCGATTTTGTTCTGGTGACCCACGGCCACGGGGATCACCTGGGCGACACGGTGGCTATCGCCCAACGTACGGGGGCGACGGTGATCTCCAACTACGAGATCATTACCTATTTATCGTCCCATCATGGCATTACGAAGGTCAGCCCACAGCACCTCGGCGGCCTCGTCCACTATCCGTGGGGGTCGCTGAAGCTTACCCCGGCGATGCACGGCTCCAGCCTGCCGGATGGTTCCTACGGCGGCAACCCCGCCGGCCTGCTGCTTCGGCGAGACGGAGCGACGGTGTACCACGCCGGCGACACCGGGCTGTTCGGCGACATGGCGCTCATCGGCGAGGAGGGCATCGACGTGGCGTTGCTTCCCGTTGGCGACCGGTTCACCATGGGTCCATCCGATGCGCTTCGCGCGCTTCGCCTCCTTCGACCAAACGTGGTGATTCCCATGCACTACAATACATTCGACGGGATTGCCCAGGACATCGCGCCCTGGGCGGATGAAGTAACCCGCACCGGTCTTGCGATGCCGGTGCTGCTCTCCCCGGGCCAGAGCTACGCGGTCAACTGACCACCTGATCTTCGCCCCGGTAACGGCCTCTGTGGGCTGGGGGCCATCGCCCCAGCCTGATCACGGCAAAACCAGGTGCCAGGAGACATGCGGCCCTAAGGTGTCAAGCGGTTTCGCACGCAGGCTTGCCCGGCGCGCCTGCCCCCGGGAGGCCCGGCCTCGAGGAGAGCCCGCCGCATGAAGCGCGCCCGCGTCGCCCCGACCGTCCCGGTTGGCCCCGGACGCCTGCCCCGCGTCGGGGAAGTTGTCGGCACCCGCTACCGGATCGCAGCCCATGTCGGCAAGGGCGGGTATGGTGATGTGTTCAAGGCGCATGACCTCCGGCTGGATCTGCCCGTGGCGCTCAAGTTTCTGCGGGGCAGCATCGCCCAGGACCAAGCGGCGTGGGAGGCGCGCTTCGGCCGCGCGGTGGTGCATCCGGTCATTGCACGGATCCATGATTTGGCGTGGGAGCACGGCATGCCCTATCTGGTCATGGAGCTGGTGGAGGGGCCCACGCTCAGCGCCGATCTGGCAATCCACGGCCCGTGTTCGGTGTTCCAGGCGCTCTATCTTCTTGAAACGATCTGTCCCGCCCTGGAGGCAGCCAGCGACAAGGGTATGCTCCACGGCGATCTCAAGCTGGCCAACATAATGGTACGGCCTGACGGCACTCTGGCATTGGTCGACTTCGGCACGGCCTTACTCCTGGCGCGCGAGGACATCCCCGCGGCGGGAACGCCCGACTACATGGCGCCCGAGGTCCTGGCAGGCGGGCCACTCACGGCGAGTAGCGAGATCTACTCACTGGGGATTTGTCTCTACGAGTTGCTCACCGCCAGCCTGCCTCGAGATACCGCTCCCACCGGGAAGCGTTCCTCAAAACGGCCAAGCATTCGGTTGAGCAATGTCCGACCGGATGCCGATCCCCGGGTCTGCGACCTCGTTGCGACCATGATCCAACCCGATGTAAGCCTGCGTCCTAAGACCCTTCGCGAGGTACACGACATGGCGCAGACGGCGATGCGTCAAATCAGGATCGAGGGTGCCCGTTCCTTGCTCGCCGATCTCTGGAGCAAACGCGTAGCCGTAATCGCCCACGATGCGGGCCGCAATCCCGACCTCTATCGCGTTCTTCTGGCACAGCGCCCCCACGTGCTTATCCCGGCTGACGACCAGGCATCCTGGGATTTCGTCAGCCGCGCGCACCCCTCAGGCCCCCATGCTCCGGAGCACACGACTGCCTATGCAACGGTGGCGGAGCTGGAGAGGGCCTTTCAGCAAAGCGGGGCACACAAAATCGTCGTGGTGGGAGTATCGCCATCCCCAGGCCCGGCCACTACTGCGCTGCTACTCATCGTGCCCGAACGGGATGCGGCGTGGACCACCCTGAGGAATCCCTCACCCACGGCGTGTGCCGTCCCCCTGACTCTGCAAGATCTCGGGAGTGCGTCGGAGGCCATGGAATCCATGCCGGAGCTGGCCCCGGAACCCGCCCCTGGAGGAGGGCCCTACACGCGCCGGAGCCGCCGGGCCTATCGATCGCTCTCCAAGGTAACAGGCGCCCTGATAAGGGTAGTGCTCGAGCACCCGGTCACCCTTGTGGACGGCCTGGATGTTTCCGGCCGCACCTCCCTGGCATTGTGCGCTCTTCTGCCCGTTTTGGCGAACTTGGGCAAGAGAACGGTCTACGTCCCTCGCCTCCTGCCATCATCGAGGATCATTGATGCGCTCAGTACAGACTCCTCAGACGACGGCGCCATTGTCGTGGTGGACGACCATCGCCAATGGCCCTTTCCCCCCACGTGGCCGTGGGACCACGAGTCGTGGGCAGGGGTGGCACCGGCGCTCTCGGCCTCAGGTGGCCGGCGACTGGTGCTGATTGCCCACACGGCTCATGCCATGGAAGCCGAGACGGCCGCTCGCCATGCCGGAATAGAGGCCGCACGGCTCACGCTCCCCCAGAACGACCACGATCGAATGCTGGACCTCTTCCAGCGCGCCGGTGCGAGTGACGAGACAGCGAGCCGCCTCGCGACGCGTCTGGGCGAAGATGGGTGGCTCCCTTTCGAACTCCAACTGGCGCTACGGTGGGCTCGAACCGGCGAAGGGCTGGAGGGTTGGAGCCTGGAGGCCGCACGGAAGATGCATGTACACGAGGCCCTGGGGGCCGTCTCGCTGGGATGGCAGGAACCGGCGCGACGCGTCATCGCAGCGCTGGCAACAGGCCGGGGTCGGACATCGCTGGACGAGGCTGCCACCATTGCCGGCCTTTCGATGGAGGAAATGAGAGGGCTTGGCAGGAAGCTGGTGGCAGTGAAGCTCCTGAGGGGTGTCTGGCACGGCAAAGACCCGTGGCTTGAGATCCCGCGCGGGTTTGCCACGCCGTTGCTGGAGATGTTCGGGCCCGAATTCATAGAGGCCCGGGCACTTCGGCAGTCGCTGGAGCTTGAGATCTCTCTGGCCAAGAGTTTCGAAACTCGGATCGAAGGCCCTCGTTTGGCCCTGCTACGGCAGTTGTCCGATTCGTGCATGCTGGATGAAAGAGAGCGTGCGTTCCTGGAAACGGCGACCGAGCACCTCCGCGAAGAGGAGCGTACGGTGAGAATGGCGGTCGAGGCGTATGCCCTCTGCTGTCAGCGCCTGGCCGACGCCCGAGCCGCACTGGGGGATCTGCCGGCCACGGTATCGTTATCCACCGAGAACGGCTATGCCCGAGCCCGCGGTCTTGCTGCGGGCCTGGCCGCCGAGGAGGCTCGCCAGCAAGAGTCCTTCGACGAGGCGACCCTGGGATGCCATCGGCTTCTGGTCAAGGACCCCTCAAATGCAGAGGCACGGGGATCTTTGACCGATCTGCATTGGCGCGCCATGGCTCAGGCGGAGGAACAGGCACGGTGGAACGCCGCCAGGCATCACCGTGACCTCGCCCTCTTGTACGGAGGGAAGCACTTTCGACAGCGGCTGGAGAAAGGCGCCTCCGTACTCATCGATAGCAGCCCCAGGGCCTCGGTGTCGCTCTACCGCCTGATCGATCGCGATGGCATACTGGTTGATGAGGGAGAGGGGGTCACCGCCGCCACGCCGTGCATGTTGGAGGGTTTGGAGAGCGGCCCGTGGCGCGCCGTGGTGGAAGGACCCGGGCACGTGGCCGCTGCCGTGGCGTTCAATCTCCGGTGCGGTCATGAGGAGCGTATCGTTGCTCACCTGTACCGGCATGCATGGCTGGGTGACGACATGGTGCATGTTCCAGCCGGCGTCTTCAGGTTCGGGGGGGATCCAAAGGCTCCCGGTGGGGGCTTTGAACGCGACGTCATGGTGGGAGACTTCTTTCTGGCGAGGTTCCCCATCACGTTCCGTCAGTATTGCCAGTTCCTTGATGCCCAGGCTCTACCGTTGGATGACTGTCTGATCCCCCGGGGGGAGCAAGGGCAGGAGCTGGTCATGCGTACCTCGGATGGGCGACATCTCCCCGTGCCGGCGCGCCTGCGTGTGGATGGGACCATTCGCTACCGGGGATCGTTCGAGCTGGAGATACCCGTGGTGGGCGTAAGTTGGGAGGCGGCGTGCCGGTATTGCCGCTGGCTGAGCGCCGAGGAACATCGTTCCTACAGGCTCCCGTCGGAGGTGGAATGGGAGAAGGCCGCCAGATCAGGTCAAGGCAGGGCCTTTCCGTGGGGCGATGGGTTCAGCCCGGCCCGATGCAAGATGAGAGATTCCCGGCCCGGCCCCCCTGGCCTCGAACCTGTGGGCGTATTCACGGCCGACCTGTCTGTCTGCGGTATCCGCGATCTCGCCGGAGGCGTTGCCGAGTGGTGTAGCGATCTGGAGGCGGGACTCCTGGGCCTCCGGGTGATACGGGGTGGATCGTGGATCGCAGGTGCCGATGGCTGCCGTGCCGCCGCCCGAGGCGCACTTCCCGAGGAATGGCAAGGCCAGTGGGTGGGATTCCGCGTCTGTTTCGGCGCCGACGACGAGCCATGATGCCATGGCGACGGCGTGCGGCGACTCCGGGCATGCGAGTGTGACCGAGACACCCCCTCGAGGGGCGCGGCGGCCCCCAAGCATTCTGGTGGTCATACCCTCGCACAACGGAGGCGAACTCACCGTGTCATGCCTTGAGCGCCTCCTGCCCCAGCTTCGCGAGGGAGATCGGGTAGTGGTGGTGGACAATGGATCATGGGATGGCTCGGCCCAGACAATCAGGAAGCGCTTCGACGGTGAGGTGCCTGTTATCCGGCATCGAAGACCTTTGGGGTTCGGCCCGGCCTGCAACCTGGGCGCCACCGGAACCCGGGCAGACCTGATCCTGTTCCTGAACCAGGATCTTCTCCTCTCACCGGACGGATTGGCCACTCTTCGGGAAAGCGCCGACCTCCGCCCCGGCGCCATCATTGGCGCCCTCCTCTTTGGTCCAGAAGGCATGCAGGTGCAGCACGCCGGGGGCATCATTCTGCCCAATGCCTTGACCGAGCATCCTCATCGCGGAGTGGCGGCGGGAGAGCTCCCCCGCATGGGATTTGTCACGTGCGACTATGTCACCGGGGCGCTGTTCATGGTGCGCGCCGACATCTTCCGCGCTCTCGGAGGCTTTGACGAGCGGTTCAGGCCCGCCTACTATGAGGAGACTGATTTCTGTGTCAGGGCCCGCGCCCGTGGCATCCCGTCGCTGGTCGCCCTACGGGTCACCGCCCGACACTTTGAGGCAGTGGTGATGGGCAGGGATAGCCCCAGATATCATCGTGCCTACCATAGAAACAGGTTACGATTCGTCATGAAGCACTACACCCGGCACGCCATTCGGACAGCCTTCGTTCCCGCTGAACGCCGCTGGCGGCACTCAGCATTGTCCGCGTCAGCGCGTCGGGCTGTCTTCCACGCCTACGCGGCAACGCTGCTCGAATCTCCACGGTGGGTCTTCGAGCGGCGAAGGAGGCCGCCATCATTCGCTCCCCAGGAGGTTGCGCCGTGAACGTTACCGTGCTCGGAATGGGACCCCTGCCAGGGCAGGAGTCAGACAAGACCCACGCGCCAGGCATCCGCACGGCGCAGTTCGTGCGAGGGCTCATTGCCGGGGGACACGACGTGTCTCTGGCGGTCCGCACCCACACGGAAGCGGGCATCGCCGCCGATGCTGCCGCTCCTTCGGATCTGCCCGTCGCGAACTACCAGTCGTTCTCCGATGAGGAGTTCATGACCGGCGATACGCTTCGCCGCGTGATCGGGCAATGGGCTCCGCGGGCGTTGGTGGCTGTCACCTTCCTGCCGTCCTTCCGCGCCGCCAAGATTGCGGGTGATTTCCCCGTGTGGATGGACCTCTTTGGAGAGCCTTTGGCCGAGGGCCAGGCCAAGGCCGCCCTGCTGGGCGACGATGAGGTCATCCAGCCGTACTACGACATGCTTATGCCGATCCTGCAGCGGGGCGACCGTTTCTCTGCGGTGAGCAGGGCGCAGGCCAATGCCCTGGAGGGCCAGCTTGCCTTGGCGGGCCGCATGAGCCGGCGGACAGCATACTACCGCACGGTGCACACGATTCCGTGCGCGCTCGATCCGACCGTATCGCGCGCCTCAACGAACCCGTTGCGCGGCACCTTGGTGCCGGAGGATGCATTTGTGGTTCTTTGGTCGGGCGGATTCAATACCTGGTGCGACGTGGACACCCTGTACTTGGGCATCGAGAAGGCCATGAGTCACAATGACAAGATTCACTTCGTGTCCACCGGCGGCGCCCTGGGTGAGCAAGACTCGTCAACCTACGCCCATTTCGCCAATCTCGTTGACCGCTCCACCTGTAAAGCCCGGTATCATCTTGAGGGATGGATTCCCTACTCGCGCTTGGGAGACTACTACGGGTTGGCCGACGTGGCAGTGAACTCAGACAGGAGTCTCCTGGAGGTGCGCCTGGGCACAAAGACGCGGTTCATGGAGTGGATTGCCTGCCACATTCCCATCATCACCTCACGGCTCTCGGAATTGAGCAGGGACCTGGAGCGCACCAAGGGAGCGTTGGGATTTGCGCCCGGCGACGGCGAGGCGCTGGCGACCCATCTCTTGTGGGCCGCCGCCAACCCTGAGGGGCTCACGACCATCAGTTCGCGGGCGCACCAGTTCGCGACCTCACGACTCACCGCGGAGTCGACCGTGCATTCAACATCGCAATGGGCCCGTAGACCCCGCCGTGCACCGGACTGGCGGGGAGGCTTGGGGCTCATGCAGGCCGGCGAACTCAGGATGCGGCGCGAACTGGAGTTGACCCAGAACCACGTGCGCAACCTCGATGAGACCATCGCGCATCTCAAGGAAGCCGTCGAAGGAGCGCGACACGAGACAGACCTCGCCCGGCAGGAGACCGAGGAGGTTCGCGGCCAGGTGACGAAGGCCGAGGAGAAATCGGTGCAGTTCGAGGGCGAGATATCCAAGCTCATTGCCGACCGCGACCACTGGAAGGAGAACTCGGCCAAGCTTCAGGAGAGGCTGACAACCCAGGATCAGGATTTCACCCGGCTTCGTGACGGCCTTGATCAGCAGATTCAGCAACAGCGGGAGTTGCTGGATGAAGTGGCCAAGCAGCTCCGGTACTGGGAAGGAATCGTTCGCAAGCGGGACAGCCGCATCAGCGAGTTGGAGACCAAGGCTGCTGAGGTGCAGCGGGAGCATCTGGAGATGCAGGGCCAGATCACAACGCTGCGGCGGGAAATCGAGCGGCTGACAGCCGGCCTCGCGGACCGAGAGCAACAGGTGGCCGAACTCAGCGCCTGGGGCGAGCGAGTCCGCGGCACCCTGCCCTACAAGATGTACAAGTTCGTGAAGAGGGGTTCATGAGCGATTCCTCCGTGGGAGTCGTCACGGTCTCCTACAATGGGCTGGACCACCTTCGCCACTTCGTCTCCGCGCTGGAGGCAACGTCCGCCACCGATCCCGTAGACCGGCTGCTGGTCGTAAACAATGCGTCCACTGATGGCACCGGGGAGTGGCTGGATACCCGTGGCATCGAGACCATCACTCTGGGCGAAAACAACGGTTTCGCCAAGCCAAACAACCTCGGCATTCGCCATCTGGCCGATTGCAACTTCGTGGCGATTCTCAACAATGACACCGCGGTTGAGGAGGGGTGGCTGGCGCCCTTGCTGGAGGTTCTCCAGCGAGAGCCTTCCGCAGTCATGACGGGTGCCGTACTCACCGACTGGAGCGGCGAGCGGCTGGACTTCGGCGGCGGCGTGGTATCATACACTGGTCACGCCCATCATCTCTCCGAACAGGAGATCCCTCCCCGCACGCAGCCTGCGCGCCGCGCGCTCTTTGCCTGCGGCGGCGCGGCGTTGGTCAGGCGCGAGACCTTCCTGTCGCTGGGGGGCTTCGACGAGGACTTCTTCGCGTACTTCGAGGACGTAGACTTCGGGTGGCGGGCCTGGCTCGCAGGATATGAGGTGTGGATCGCCTACGGGTCGCGGGTTCGCCACCGGCACCAGGGCACGGCGTCCCGGCTTCCGTTTCCTCCGCGTATGCGGCTCTACGAGCGCAATGCCCTGGCCACCGTGCTCAAGAACTACGGCGACGACACCGTGTGGCAGGCCTGTGCCGGGGCGCTGCTGTCCCTGTTCGCCCGCTCGGTTGCCTATTCACCGCTGGACGTCGGCGATTTCGCCGTGGGCGGATCGCTGCCTCCCCAGGCGCCTCCCGAGCCGGAATCGGTGATCTCCGGCTCCTCCGCAGCACAGCTGCTTGCCGTTGAGGATATCGCCCACGGCTGGGATCTGTGGATGGGGAAACGGGCCTCGGTGCAGGCATTGCGCCGCCGACCCGACCGGGACATCTTACCCCTGTTCGGGGACTTCGCCGTCCCTCCCCTCTTGGACAACCCGGCATACGAGGCGGCGCATCGGGCCGTGATTCAAGCCTTGGGCATTGACGAGATGTGCAGGGAGTGAGGCCGTGGATCAGTCCGTAACCATCGTCATTCCCAGCCATGACGGCCTTGAGCTGCTGAAGCAGAGCATTCCCTCGCTGCTGCAAATGCACTGCAGCCGCGACTCTTTCTCTGTGCTTGTGGTGGACAACGGGTCCGGCGACAAGACCGTCGCGGCTATCCCTGCCCTTTTCCCCGGCGTGGAAGTCAGGGCCATGGGCCGCAATGCAGGGTTCGCCAGAGCCTGCAATGAGGGCGCGCGGCGTGCCTCGAGCCGGTACGTGGCCTTCCTCAACAATGATATGAAAGTGGATCGCGAGTGGCTTGCCCCTCTGGTGGCCGCGCTGGAGGAGTCGCCTGATGCCATCGCCGCGGGCAGCAAGGTGCTCTCGTGGGACGGCAAGACCGTTGATTTCGCAGGGGGTGATCTGAACTTCGAAGGTCGGGCCTTTCAGCGGGACTGGGGCACCGCCCATGACCCCGCGGCCTACGAAGCCTGCGACAGCATCTTCCTGAATGGGGGCGCCATGCTCGTCCGGCGGGATGACTTCCTCCAGATCGGCGGATTCGACGAGGACTTTTTTGTCTACTACGAGGACGTGGACTTCGGCTGGCGGTCATGGATCCTGGGACGCACGCTGCGATGGATTCCCGAATCATTCACCTTTCATTATCATGGGGCTACGGCCGCACGGATGACGAAGGCCCAGAAGCGCTTCCTTCTGGAGAGAAACGCGCTGCTGGCCATGTACAAGAACTACGATGACGCCAGCGTGGGCAGGGCCATGAGCGCGGCACTCCTCATGGCCGGGGTGCGAAGCGTCTCGGGGGCCGACATTCAGCGCGCCGCCTTCCTCTTGACACCGCCATCTCCCCCTCAGGACACAGTGCGCCTTACCCCGGAGGGTGCCGCCCATCTGGCGGCAGTCACCTCGGCCATCGGTCTGCTGCCGGCCATGGCGTCGAAGCGCGCGTTCATCCAGTCCAACCGCAAGCGGAGCGATCGGGAGGTGCTGGACAGATTCGGCAAGCCCATGGAGGCGATCCATCCCGGCCGCGACTATGCCAGGATCCAGCACGCAGTACTGGCAGGCTCGGGTCTGGCCCGCACGCTGGCGGGCAGAGCGCGACGGGTGCTGGTGGTGAGCCCCGATGTGTTACCCCTGGAAGGATTGCCCACGACGGGCGCGGGGCTTCGAGCCTGGGGCATCGGTCAAGGGCTTGAGACCAGTGGGTTCGACGTGCGCTTCAGCATGCCCAAAGCGGCCCTGGCATCCTATCCCTCCGTGGAGGCCGGAATCGCGGCGCTGGCCTGGGATGAACGGAATCTTCCGGCGGTGGTCCATGCCAGCGGCGCCGATGTGGTCGTGGCCTGTGGATGGCCGCTGCTGGAACAGCTTGGAGACTGTCCGCGCCCCATCGCGCTGGACTTCCATGGTCCTCATCTTCTGGAACGAACGATCCAGGGCCATTTAGATCTTGAGACCAATATTAGGACCAAACTTGGATGCATCGCCAGGGCCGACTACTTCACCTGCGCAGGAGACCGGCAGCGGTCGTATTTCATTCCGTGGCTTCTCATGGCAGGCATACCCTATCGGGACGACATGATCACCCAGGTGCCGGTTTCGCTGTCGCCCGAGATGCCGCCTCGGCGTGAGCATCTCTCGAGCGAACCGGTGTTCGTCTACGGCGGCGTGTTCCTGCCGTGGCAGGATCCAGCCCTGGCGCTGACGGTGCTGGTGGAAGAGCTGGAACGCGCAGGCCGAGGCCGCTTGGATCTTTACGGAGGCAGACATCCTTTCATACCGCTGGATACGCGGCGCTTCGAGGCTTTGGTGCGGCGGCTGGAGGGATCGGCCCGGGTCCACGCCCACGGCATGGTGGATCACGATCACCTGCTCCGGGCGTATGGTGAAGCCACCGTTGCCATGGATGTCATGGCCCGCAACCCTGAACGGGAGCTGGCCTTCACCACGCGTACAGTGGAGTATCTCTGGTGCGGCTTGCCGGTGATCTACAATAACTACGCTGATCTCGCCCATCTCATTCGCGAGTTCGACGCCGGGTGGGCAGTTGATCCGGATGATGCGGAGGCGATTCGCCGTGCGGTGCGGGCGGCACTCCACGACCCTTCAGAGATGGCTCGCAAAACGGGCAATGCCCGGCGAATGGTGGAGGCCCGCCTGACGTGGGACAAAGCGGTTGCACCTTTGGCCTCCTTCTGCGCCGAACCGGAGTTCCGGCCGCACATGACAACCCATGTCAGCTCATCGGCCGCGGTTGAACTCGCGGCTCTTCGCCGCGCGGTGTATGACAAAGACGTGCACATCCGCAATATCGAGGCGATGCTCGCCCAACGGTCACGCCTGGCTCGATCTCGATACCTCCTGGGGCGCGTGAAGCACTACTACCAAAGGGAAGGCCCGGCAGCGGTGGTGGCGCGGAGTGTCGCCAAGGCCCGATTCCTGATGTCCTCGAGGCGCGGATGAGAGGTGCGCTTCTGGTCTGTGTGCTCCTGATTGGAGGATGTACCCGCCGCGAGGAGCATGTGTTCGTCGACCTGACGACAACCTTCTCGGATTCTCTGGTTTCAGGCGCCGAAGCCCGGCCGATAGCCGTCCGAATGGCGGGACGAACCTACCCTGCCATCGTGGCGCCCGGTGACGGTGCATTTCGGGCACGCGTGGTGGTGCCCCCCGACGCCCGTCTCACCTTTGCGCCCATGCTGCCTCCCGCCCTCCGGGGCAACGGCGATGTGACCTTCACGGTGTCAGGTCGCACCAGGGGGAGCGCGCCTGAGAAACTCTGGGAGGGACACAAGACGTCCCGAAGCCGCAGACCCCGGGAGGTCAGCGTCGACCTGGGCCGCTACCGAGACGTCGCGGTTGAGCTGTGGTTCGAATCCAGTTCACCTCTGCCCCAGGACACGCCGGGAGCATGGGCCGTCTGGTGCATGCCGAGGGTGCTCTCCAGTGCCAAACCCCGTGGCTCTTCCAGTGTGGTGATCATCACCGTCGATGCGCTGCGGGCAGACCGCGTGGGCGCGTTCGGTGATACCCTGGCTCATACTCCCGTCATGGACGAGTTGGCGCACCAAGGCGTTATGTTCAGCGCGGCCTACTCCGCCTTCAATGTCACCAATCCCTCGCTGGCTTCGGTTTTCACCGGCCTCTATGGCAGAGACCACAGAGTGTACAACCTCAACACCCCGCTGGAGGGGAGATTCACCACCCTGGCAGAGATGCTGAAGGGGTACGGATATCGGACCGGTGCCGTGGTGGCTGTCCGTCATTTGGCCGCGGATATGTCCGGGCTCGATCAGGGGTTTGACAGCTTCCAGGCTCCGTCGGAGGGTGAGTGGCGGGCCGATGAGACGACGGAGAGGGCGTCCGAGTGGCTATGCAATCAGGGGAGTCATCCGTTCTTCCTGTGGGTGCACTACTTCGATCCGCACATGCTCTACACGCCGCCGGATTCCTTTGCCCGGATCTTTGCGCCCGAGGGTCCGATCGTGCCTGGAAGGGCAAACCTTGCCGACTCTTTGGCCGCCCGAACTGACCTCACACACCACGGCCCCGTCGGGACGGAGTGGTTGGCGGGAATGACCAATCCCGCGTACCCCGAGGCCATGTACCGCGGAGAGGTCGCGTTCGTTGACCAGCAGATCGGCAGGCTTCTGGCCGTGATCAATCAGCGGCTTCTGGCCTCACGAACCTTGATCGTCCTCACTGCGGATCACGGCGAATCCATGGGTGAGCATGACATCTTCTTCGACCATATCGGCTTGTACAGCCCCCAGGTTCATGTGCCCCTCATCTTCCACGGGCCGGGCCTGGTGCCCCGGGGATACAGGCGAGACGACCTTGTGAGCACCGTGGACCTTGTTCCAACCATCATGGATCTGCTCTCCACCGCGCCCGCCCTTGAGGTCGGCGGCTTTTCCTTCGCCGGCAGTATCCTCAACGGAGCGAAAGGGCCGCGTGACATGGTGATCGCGCAGCACGCCGATCATAGGGCTGCAACCCTGCGCACCTCCGCGTGGTCCCTCCTGCGGGCGTGGCTTCCGTATTCGGTCGTACGGGTTGATACGTCGTTCTTCGATCTGACGTGCGACCCTGACGAGCTGGAGGATAAGTCCCGCACTGATCCTCGAGCCGCACGCATGGTGGCTGAGCTGCAGAGCTGGATGAACCGGGCCCGAGCCGGAGAGGCGCCCTCGGCGACCTTGGACGAGGCGGCGCGACGGCATCTGGTGGCCTTGGGGTATATGGAGGAGTAGTCGTGAAGAGGGCACTTGGGGTATCACTCGTGGCGCTTTCTCTGTTCTGTGGGTCAAAGGCCCGTGGCGACGACCTTCCCGGTGGGGTTACGGGGACCGTGTACGTGCAGGATGATTCCACTGACATGTGGGTTCCTCTCCAGGACGCAGTGGTGGTGGTGGCCGCCTCGGCTGAGGACAGTCTCGCCGTAGCCGGGGAAGGCAGCGTGATGGTCGATGACACGGGACTGCATCCCCGGATTCAGGTCGTGAAACCGGAAGGAACGCTCAAGGTCGTGTCGAGGAGTTCTTCGGTGCACCGGCTGCACGGGATCTCGGACAGTGGCCAGCGGGTCTTCTCGTTGGCGCTTACCATGCCTGGTTTAGAGATTCTCAAGAGGTTGACCGGCCCCGGCCTCGTGCGGCTCACATGCGATGAGGGGCATCTCAGCCAGCAATCGGCGTACGTACTGGTCACGCCTCATGCCGGGTGGGCAGTGACTGATTCGAAGGGTCGCTACTTGATACCCGGCGTGCCGCCCTCTCCACGAGCCGTCCGAGCAGTGCATCCGGAAATCGGCAGCATGGTGGACTCAGTGGTAGTCACGCCCGCCCGTGCAGCCGAATGTGACTTCTACCTCATCCGGCTCGATCGACCCCTGACGCGTCCAGACTCGGCTCGCGAGTGACGCGCGGCTGTGCGCCTGTGACCGCCTTGAAGGCCCAGCGCCGTGTCGATTGCCTTCGAATTCCCGGCCCGGTACATGTGATGGGTGCCGGTGGCGCCGGAATGAGCGCCCTGGCAGAGCTTCTAGTGGACTGCGGTGTGCTGGTGACCGCGTGCGACCGTGTGCCCTCGTCCCGGCTGGACTCGTTGTCGCATCGAGGGATCAGGACCTGGATTGGGCATGATCCTGCGGATCATCTGGCCGGCGCTCGAACGGTGATCCACACTGCTGCCATCGGGCGTGATCACCCTGAACTGGCCGCCGCCAGGGCGCGACATCTGGGCGTGGTACCGCGATCCTTGGTACTGGGCCGCCTCAGCAGAGCAATCCGGTCGGTGTGCGTCGCCGGCAGCCATGGCAAGAGCACGGTCACGGCCCTCGTGGCCCATATCCTCGTCCTTGCGGGCCGTGAACCCGGCTACTTGATCGGTGGTGTACTCCAGGGACAGGATCGGGGAGGTGCCCTGGGCCGGGGTGAGGTGGTCGTGGTGGAAACCGACGAGTTTGACCGCAGCATCGAACGGGTTGCCCCGGCTCTGGCCGTCATCACCAACATCGAACCCGAGCACCTGGATATCTACGGGAGTCTCGACCGACTCACTGCGGCGTTCACCCGGTATGCCCGCCGTGCCTCCGGCGGCGTGGTGGTATGGAATGATGGTATGGCTGCCCGGGCCGTATCCTCGCTGCCGGCCGGGCGCGTTATCCGATGCGGCATGGGTTCCGGTGGCGATGTCACCTGTGCGGTCACCCGACGGTTTGGCCCCCGATTCCGCGTGGCGATTCGTCTGCCGGATGGCACCACGATCCACGCGAATCTGGCGCTTTCGGGGCTTCACAATGTCCAGAACGCTACCCTCGCCGCGGCGGTAGCCTGGCGGCGTGGCGTATCTTCTGAGACCATCGCCTCGGGTCTTGAGACCTACCCGGGATTGATGCGGCGCTTCGAGGTTCTGGGAACAGCCGGGGAATCGATGCTGATCAGCGATTATGCCCACCATCCCACCGAAATCCGCGCAACGCTGGCCACCGCTGCCTTGTACGGCAAGCCTGTCGTGGCGGTGTTCCAGCCCCATTTGCACTCGCGTACGGCTCTGCTCTTTGACGACTTCGCCCGATCCTTCAACGCTGCCGCGCGTGTGGTCGTAACGCCGGTGTATGCGGCCAGAGAGACTCCCCTCCCGGGGATCACGGGCAAGCGGCTGGCCGAGGCCATACGGGCCCGGGGAATCCCGGCGGAGCATGCGGAGCCGGGAGACGCCCTGCATTCACTACTCGCACCTCTGCCGGCATTGGGAGTGACCATGGTCTTCCTCTCAGCCGGCGATCTCGACGGATTCGCCCGGCAGTTCGCCGCAGAGGAGTGCGGCGCGGGGGGGTGAAGAGAGGACAGTCTACAGGGTTCAGGGTTCGGGGTTCAGTGCGGCCTCTGAGGTCACGGGATTCCCTCAGGTCTTTCGAGGTGGAGAGTACGGCCGGCAGTTGGCTCTCGGCTATCAGCTCACTCCTATCTCGGGGTCGCCGTCGGGATCGCTATCGCTATCGCTATCGGAGTCGCAGCTCCGCGTACGACTACGAAGTCGGGATGTACTCTCACACAAGTGGGGGCCCCGGGCTCGCCCGGACGATACATAGCGCAACTTCCACGCTTCCCCCCGTCATTGCCCGACTCGTTCG
>JAFGKV010000144.1 GCA_016928395.1 Candidatus Fermentibacterota bacterium
CATCCGGCATCATGCGCCCTCACCCCGCACCCGCGGATGCGGGGGATGAGGGTGATGGGTGCCGCGTGGAGTGAAGTTACAGCTTAGCGGGGGCCCCGGGCTCGCCCGGACGATACGTGGTGCAACTTCCGGTGCCGCGGCGGGAGGTTGCAGCGTGGGCGGCAGTTGGCACTAGACAGTCCGGGCTGATCGTCGAACCTTCCAACCCTGACTCCTGTGCAGCTACAGATCCGGGAACCACTCCGCCAGGATTCGTGGCCGCGGTCCCATGGCCTTCCACGGTGAGAAGACCCCTGGCCTGGTGGCGCCGATCCAGGAAGGCAAGAACGGGCCTGGCAGCCCAAACCACTCCTTTGACATGATTGGTTGCGGATAGCCGAAATCCCTTAGATCGTCGAGACCGATGTCGGGTAAGAAGAGCGGCATCGCAAGGGTGAGTTTGGGGAAGTATGCGCATGCCCCGAAGCGGGGGGTGAGGGGCGGTCTGGTTCCCTGGATCACGTTCCGCCACACCGCCAGCGCACCCAAAGCATGCACACCATACTTCTGCACATACATGCCCCGAAGATCATGAATCACATCGATGTCCAAGGAATCCCCGCGATCCTCGACGCGCACTGTAGTCGCCCGGCCGCACACTCGCGATTCGAAGAGCAGGTCTATCGTGTCGCCATCGTCCAAGGGAAACTCCCTCAGCAGCACGGGAACGCGCCCCCTCCCGGGAATCTTGATGGCCCGTCGAATCATTCGAAGGCCTCCGTGGCTGGGCTCCACGTGCTCGTCGTGACGAGGCGGCATATCGTAGTGAAGACAGAGCACGCCCCGGCCGATGAATCCCCCTTGGACGAACCTCAGCGGATACACTGCGGCATTGGGGTAGCGGTCACGGAAGGGTGCCAGGGCGTCGTCACCGCTCAAGGCGAAACCTTGAGCATCACGCGTCATGTCCACCACTAGTCTGAAGCCGTCCCAGGTTCGCAGTTGCACGAAGACCCGGGCCCGCTCCTCCGCATCCTTCACCCCGTCAGCGGGTCCTGCAAAGTGATGCGCATCGGCCGTGAGAACGATTGCGGCATTGTGCGCCGCGTACGCCGCTCCCAATGATTCGATGCTGGCCGCCCGCAGTTGCCGGGCTCCTGCGGAAGAGGCCACATCGCAGGCTGCGCAGGGGTCTTCGGCCGGGTTGCCTCGCGGCAGGGACGGGCCGGCAGCCGCATGGTAACCGACGAGAATGCATAGCGACCCAAGCAGATGAAACACAGGGCTTTTCACGACGAACCCCAAGCCCGCAAGAATCCTCATGGGATGCCCGCGACGCAGATAGACCATGGTTGACGGGAGACTGTTGGCAATGATCCCGCTCCTCGAACCCCCCCTCCAGACTTCCTCCCGTGACGCCGAGTTCTGAGCACACAGGGTCAGTCATCAGTTGCACGCTCCCCGATCGAGACGCTACCGACTCCTCCCACCCGTTCACCCATCCTCCCGCCATTCTATGCCCCGCACGCGTTCGTGCGAAGTGAAGCCTGCTTCCCGTTTGGTGAAACGACTGTCACCGAAACGGATCCTCACGGGGGATCGGAGGAAGGGGAAGAGGTGTTTCAAGAGGAGATGAAGCACGTAACAACCTTGTGCGACAACGGTGCCTGCGCAAGTCAAAGAGGCCGGCACGCATGTCGTGGAGTCCCTGGTCTGTGGCATGCGTATTGCTTGACGATGCTGCAGCGCCGGCCAACTTCATCCCGGTACTCGATGAACCAGCCACCCGCCTGACCGCAGGCAGTTCGGAGGAATCCTCGTGACGCGATGTTTGGTTTCTGGATTACTCATCACCGCCATCGTGGCCGCCGCGCTCCTCGTGCCGGGAGATGGCAATGCCGGCCCGGGCAAGGGAGCTCTCACCATCGTCTACACGGGAGACGTAGTCGGCACCATAGAACCCTGTGGGTGAGGCGGCGCCCAACAGGGCGGGCTGGCCCGGCGGGCCACCATACTCAGCAGATTCAGGGATGAGGGCGAGTATCTCCTTGTGGATTCAGGCGATTTCTCGGGGAAGAACAATGTGCAGGGCCGCTTTCAGGCGGAAGCGGTATTGGAGTCCATGGCCAGGGCCGGGTACCACGCCGCTGCCCTGGGCGAACGTGAGCTTGGCCTGGGCAGAGCATTCGTTGATTCCATCATCGAGGCCATGCCGTTCCCGCTGCTGGCAGCCAATCTGGTCGATCCCGTCACGGGCGCACGATTAACCAAGACCTATGAGATCGTCGATGTCGGCACGGTGCGGGTCGGCATTCTCGGCCTGGTCATGAAGACCGCACCGGGAAACGTTGACACCGCAGTCTTCAGGATCGAAGACCCCATGCAGTGGGCACAACAACTGGTACCGGAGATAGCGGCCAAGAGCGACGTCGTGGTGGTGCTCGCCCACTTAGGCTGGGGAGGGGCGTTCTCCCTGGCGCAACAGGTCCCCGGAATCGATGTCATCGTGTCCGGCCATGGGTCGTATGCCACGGAACAGCCTCAACGGGTAGGTGAGACTGTGCTCGTCCAGGCGGGGGATCAGGGCAAGCGGGTCGGGCGCCTGAGCATCACGGGCGAGATAAAGAAGGGGAAATTCTCGGGAACACTGACTACTCTGGGCAGAGATGTACCCGATGATCCTGACATCAAAAATCTCGTTTCGCACTACAGCATTCGGGTCAGGGAGTACTACTCCAGCCTCAACCACGGTGCCCGTACATCCCCTGCACCCACGCAGGTCAGCCAGCGTTACGGCGGTGCACAGCAATGCCGCGCATGCCACGCCCCGGTGTATGAGCGATGGCTGGAGACCGGGCATTCCCATGCCATGGCAACGCTGGAGCACAGAGGCAAGCACTTCGACCCCGAGTGCGTCCGGTGCCATAGCACAGGCTACGGAAAGCCGACCGGTTTCATCAGCATGAAGGTGAACCCTGATCTCGCCAATGTCCAATGTGAGCAATGTCACGGCCAAGGCAGCCTGCATATCATGTACCGTACCAAGGGCGATGCGTCCCTGGAGGGGTTGAATCCCGTTATGGCAGAGAGGGCACGGAAGTTCCCGGTGGTTGGGCCAACGGTGTGCCTCCAGTGCCACACTCCCGATCGGGACCCCGATTTCACCTACCGGGAGGGAGACCTCACCGGTATCCACTAGGCTCTCTGCGGATGCAGTCGCTCAGGTGACAGGGTTCTCCAGAGACATCGATGACAGAAAGGTGGCCTCGCCGAAGACTGGAAGCACCTAATGCGAGTCGGCAGCCCGGGCGCAAGGTGCCGCACTCTGAGGTCCGAAGCGGATGGCTCTGTCTAGACGGGGATGTGGACGTGGGCAAGACTGAACTTCCCGAACCCCGAACCCTTGCTCGTACCCGGGTATACGGTCCAAGGTCAGTCACCACAGAGATTGCTAGACCATTGACTATCGAACGCCGGTCGAGAAGAGGGGGCCGCCATGCACCACCCAGATAGGACCCGCGGCATACCCCGTGCGGTGGCCTTGCACTATTCCGTTGCGCCGGCCGTGCCCGCGTCTGCCGAGGATGGTGTGGTGGAAGTGGTAGCTGCAGAGGCGCTTGTGCCTGCATCCGTAGCGGAGATCGAACAACTGACAGGTGTTCGGATTCGCGTGTCGGGCGTTTCCCGAGAGGGCTACCAGGCGAGGCTTGCGCAGGTCTACGGCATCGGGGCTGCCGCCATTGAGGAAGACCGAGCGTCTCCTCCCCCAGGAGAGGCCATCCTGCCTCCCGAGGCAGGCGTCGTTCGCTTTGTTGACGAGATTATCGCTGAGGCCGTGCGGCGAGGGGCCACCGATCTGCACCTTGAACCCTCCGTCGATGGCCTGCGTATCCGCCTCCGCGTCGACGGGTTGCTACAGGCCGTGCAGGCACCCCACGATCTGACCGCTCACGACCGGCGTATCGTAGCCCGAATCAAGGTCATGGCCGGCCTTGACTCGACTCCCTCGACAACGCCCCGGGACGGCGCGATCCGCCGAGACGGGCGAGACCTCAGGATTTCCGTACTGCCGACTGCGGCAGGCGAGGCCGTGCATGTGCGCATTCTGCCGCAGTGGGGCGACTTCCCTACTGTGGAAGAACTGGGCGTTTCCCCTGACAGGGGCCGCATGTTGCGGAACCTCATGCGGATGCGCAGCGGGCTTGTGGTGGCGTGTGGACCAACAGGCTCGGGAAAGAGCACGACGCTCCACGTTCTGCTCCGCACTGGCGTTCCGTCTACGGAGAAGGTCATCACTGTGGAAGATCCGGTGGAGTTTCGAATTCCGGAAGCGGTGCAGGTCGAGGTGAGCCCCGTGCTCACCTTCGCTGACGCCCTTCGGGCGGTTCTGCGCCATGATCCCGATGTGATACTGGTGGGTGAGATGCGCGACGCGGAGAGCGCACGGATCGCCCTGCAGGCTTCCCTCACGGGCCACCTCGTGCTCACCAGCCTTCATACCGACGATGAGGCGCAAGCCATCACCCGCCTCTTGACGCTGGGCATGGATCGTCCCCTGCTGGCGGCCGCGCTGAGAGCGCTGATCTCTCAGCGGCTGGTCCGCAGAGGGTGCAGGGCATGCCAGGGAACCGGCTTCTCGCACAGCAGTCAGTGCGAAGTCTGCCGGGGCAGTGGTTACCGGGGACGGGTTGGACTGTTTCGCGTCACCATGGTCCGCGCTCTGGTTCGCCAGATGATCGAGGGCGGATCCCCAGAAGAGGAGATTCGGGAGCACATGGACAGCGCTGGTGAGCCATCGCTGCACGCACAGGCCCGGCGGATGGCTGATGAAGGCATGACCACAGAGGCCGAGATCGCGCGGGTCATGGGATTGTCGATGCCATGAACCCAGACGCTCAGGCTGACTACTGCGCGGATTTGGCGCTGCTCTTGCAGCACGGAACCCCCATGGCCGAGGCGTGCGACCTCCTGGCCGGGGAGGCAGGTGTGGGGTCGATCGAGATGCAGATCGCATCCGGCGTGAAGAGCGGCGAATCACTCCGCCACGCCCTGGAGGCTACCCGTGTGCCCTCCTGGGCGCTGGCTGCAGTCGAGGCCACGGAGACCACGGGAAGGCCCGCCGATGGTCTCGACCTGGCCTCCCGGGTGCTCCGGGAGCATCGGGTCTGGCGCGACCGGATGATCCGAGTGACCACCTATCCGCTACTAGTGCTGGGTTCGTCGCTGCTGCTGGGCCTCATTCTGTTCCGCAGCATCCTCCCCACCATCTCTGTCTTGGCCGAGGAGTTGGGGGCAGATCTCCCGTTGGCCACGCGCACGGCGTTGGTTCTTGGCCACGCAGCGATGTCTCCGGTAGCCTGGGTGATTGCCCTCGTCGCGCTTGGTGGCACCTTGGCCCTGGCATCAGACCAGGGCCGGCTGCGTGCCGCGGCATCGAGGCTGCCCGTCATGGCAGAGGTCATCCGTATGGACGAATCCCGGCGGTACTTCGGCGTCCTCGGCGCACTACTGGCAGCCTCGGTGCCCTTGGATCGAGCCATGGAAAGGACGGCGCACTTGGTCGTCAACGCCTCGTGGCACGCGGAAGTACTCGAGCTGGCGCGCAGGGTGCGAGCGGGTGACTCGCCGGCTGCAGCGGCCCGAGATGTGCGGTGGTTCCCCACACGGGTGGCCAGGGTCCTGGCGGTAGCCGAGACCGCCGGCACACTGCATCAAGCGTGCAGCTCATTGGCCGATTATGCCGAGCGTGTCCTGACCAGGCGGCTCGATGGGCTGGCCCGATGGGTGCCGCTGATTCTACTGGCCGCAGCGGCCGCGTTCATCGCATTCCTCGCGCAGGCCTTACTCATGCCTGCCTTCCAGATCGACATAGCTCTGTGAGGTACATCATGCGACGGTCTCGTTCTGGCTTTACTCTACTCGAGCTGATGCTCGTTCTGGCGATTCTCGCTGCGTTGGCCTATATGGCAGTGCCTCGCTTCGCCGGTCGTGCTCGCCGGGCCAAAGTGGCCACGGCCGGTACCGACATCCGGCTTAATCTTCCCGCAGCTCTGGATATGTACGAATTGGACAGTGGGATATACCCCACGACGCAACAGGGTCTGGCAGCCCTCATCGAGAAGCCGGTCACCGAACCAGCGCCTGCAGGCTGGGATGGCCCCTACCTCAGGCGGCCCGTGCTTCCTCGCGATCCGTGGGGCAATCCCTATGTCTACCGCCACCCTCCTACCAGGCCGGGTCTGGACTACGAGATCCTTTCCGCCGGCCCCGACGGCATCGAAGGCACGGCCGACGACATCACGAACTGGGAGTGAGCCCAGGACTCTGCGGCATCTCCACGACCATGATGCGCTGCTCGGTCATCTCACGGATGGCCGAGGCGACCCCCTCCCGGCCTAAGCCCGAATCCTTCACACCCCCGTACGGCATACTGTCAACCCTGAACATCGAGGAATCGTTCACGATGACGCCGCCGACGTGCAAGGCATCGAAGGCCGCCAGAGCACTATCGAGCCTTCCGGTAAAAATTCCCGCCTGGAGCCCGAACCGTGAGCCGTTCACCGCATCGAGGGCCTCGCCCAGGCTGCTGTAGGGCTGCACCACTGTGAGCGGTGCAAACGCCTCCTCAGCCACAACCCGGCACGACTCCGGCACATCAGCCAAGACTGTCGCTTCCACCAGCCTGCCCCGACGTTTCCCACCCATCAATAGCCTTCCCCCCGCGTCCACCGCCTCACGAACCCATTGCTCGATCCGCGATGCGGCCGCATCGTTGATCACCGGACCGATGTCGGTGGCAGGATCCATGGGATCGCCCAGCTTGAGGGCATTCACCTCGGGCAGATAGTGTTCGTGGAATGCATCCCACGCGCTGCGGTGCACAAAGACACGCTGCACCGAGATGCACACCTGCCCGGCATATGCGTAGCCTCCCACCGCAATCCTCTTCGCCGCACGGGCAAGATCCGCATCTGGTTCAACGATTACCGCCGCGTTTCCCCCCAGTTCGAGGCATACGCGTTTCTTACCGCAGGCGCCCTTGACACCCCAACCCACCTCGGCGCTTCCCGTGAAGGTGACCATGGCGATCCGTTCATCGGCAACCAGGACCCCGGCGTCAGCGGCGCTGCACGGCACCACATTGCACGCTCCCGGAGGCAGTCCCGCCTCGCTGAGGATCTGGGCCAGACGCAGGGCGGATATCGGCGTCGCCGAGGCCGGCTTCACCACGATGGCATTGCCGGCGGCCAGGGCAGGCGCCACCTTGTGGGCTACCAGGTTCAAGGGGAAGTTGAACGGTGTGATCCCCGCGATGGCGCCGATGGGCATCCGCCGGGTAATGCCGAGACGACGCGTGCCGTTGGGGCTCACATCCAACGGCAAGGCTTCACCCGCCAAGGCTGATACCTCCCCGGCCGCGAGGGAAAAGGTCACCGCCGCGCGGCGTACCTCGGCCCTGGCATGCCGGATGGGCTTGCCCGCTTCGCCCGCGATGATCTCCGCCAGCTCGTCTGCGCGCTCCGAGAGCAGGCCGGAAGTACGCCGGAGGATCTCCTGGCGCCGGTAGAGCGCCGTGTCCCGCATGATGCGCGCTCCGAGAATCGTTGCCTCGATGGCACGCTCCACCAAGGCGCCATCGCCCCAACTCACCTCGGCCACGAGCCCGTCATCATAGGGGCTGCGTATGCCTCGCGTGAGCGTGCCCTCGATAGGGCATCCGTCGACGAAAGGAAAGAATCTCTTCACGGCGCACCTCCATATCCTCGCATGCATGGCGCTCTCCCGTGAAAACGGGCCGACACGCGTCCGCGGTTTCCTCGCAGGGGCTCTTCTGCTTTCTTGCCTCGTACAACTCGTACCCGATGGAAAGAGATGTCAATGAAGCGCATGCTCTTGGTGGTGCTCGTCCTTTCCTGCACCCGCACGAATTCCCCTGAGATAGCCCATCCTTCCGCCAGCGACGGGCACGGTACCGCGTGGGTTCTGCCGTGTGACCCCGTGGTGGCTGGGTCCCGCGGCACATGGGATTTCGTGTTCAAGGCGGGCAAAGGCGGCCTGCCGCCCGGAGGCGGCATTGTGTTCCAAGTGACGCCCTTCTGGGGCTGGTCGCCACCTCAGATTTCCGATCCCGCCCGGCCCGGGTTCTGCAGCGTCAGCACCGCTGCCTCGTGCAGCCTTGTTCCCTATGCCGACTCGGGCAGAATGTACCTTCTGGCCCAGGTCCGCGGCAGAGCCTTGGCCGAAGGCGAGGAGGTGGCATTTCGGTATGGTGACACGGGCGAGGGTCGCCACCCCGGTGGCGCCGCTTCCGTCGAGCCCTATGCGGAGCGCTATCAAGAGTTCCTGATCAAGACCGATGGCGATGGCGACGGCGTCTATGGCGAGATCCCTGTGCAGCCTGGATTGCAGGTGCGCGCGCGGCCCGCGTCAGACCTATGGGTGAACGCACCGAGCCTGGTGACTCCCGGCCAACCCTTTGCCGTGACGGTGGCGGCATTGGACGAGGCCGGCAACTGCGACGAAGACTATCGGGGGGAGATCGCTATTACCGTGAACGGCCATGCCTCCGCGCCGGCGGTTCTTTGCCTCAGCGAGCAGGATCGGGGTGCGGGCCGGTTCGAGGCAACGATGCCCGGCCCCGGCGTGGTGATGTTCGCCGTCGTAGACGAAGTTTGCGGACTGGCGGCGCGATCAAATCCGGTGCTGTGTGGATCCGCAGGACGCTTCCATCGCGTGTTCTGGGGTGATATCCACGGCCACACCGGCCTCAGCGACGGTACCGGGACGCCCGGCGACTACTATCGCTATGCCCGGGATGTGGCGGGCCTGGATGTAGCCTCGGTCACCGATCATGATTCCTGGGGGTTCCGCCCCCTCAAGGGCGTGTCGTGGGACAGCGTGACCGCGGCGACGGCACGCTACCATGAACCCGGGCGCTTCGTGACAATCCTGGCGTACGAATGGACCAGTTGGACCTATGGCCATAGAAACGTCTACTTCCCCCACGACTCGGGAGAGGTCTTCCCTTATGACGATGAGGCCACCGGGACGCCCCAGCAGCTGTGGAGGATGCTGAAGCCATGCAACGCCATGACCATTGCCCATCATTCCGGCGGCGGTCCCATCGGTACCGACTGGTCGGTTCGGCCCCCACCGGATCAGGAGATGCTGGTGGAAGTCTTCTCCGTGCACGGTAGCTCGGAGTTTTGGGGCTGCCCCGGCTCGATTTACTCGCCGGTGGAGGGCCGATTCGTGCAGGATGCGTTGGCACGGGGTTATCGCCTGGGCTTCTTGGCATCGGGAGACGGGCACATCGGCCATCCGGGCCGGTGGAGCCCCGGCAACACCCAAGGCCTGGTGGCCTTCCAGGCCGACACGTTGACGCGGGAGGCCGTCTGGAGAGCCCTCATCACCCGTCGAGTCTACGGTACGTCGGGATCCCGCATTCTGCTCCAGTTCACCGTGAACGACATGCCCATGGGGTCGGAACTTCCCTCAACGGCTGGAAAGAACCCCCGGCGCATCGACGTCGTGGCATGTGGTACTGCGCCGGTCAGCTCCATCGATATTGTGAAGAACGGTGAGGTGTGGCGCAGCGTCGCCGCCGAAGGCGTCGTCGCCACCTTCTCGGAGACAGACAGCAGTCGCGTCGACGTGGGCGACTACTATTATGCACGAATAGTGCAGCTGGATGGTCACATGGCCTGGTCGAGCCCCGTGTGGATCGGGCAAGGACAGGAGTGAGGGAGCGAAATGGTGGAAGACTGGATGGAAGATTGGAATGATGGAAGATTGGAATGATGGAAGACTGGAATGATGGAAGATTGGAATGATGGAAGACTGGAATGATGGAAGATTGGATGAATGAATGGATGGATGGATGGGAGAGAATGGCACCCGTCGAACCAAGGGGCCATCCGGCCCTGCCCCCCGTTCGGGGGAGCTGGATCCATGCCCTCGTGTGACGAAATGAAACAAGGAGGAAGACCCATGTTGAGGAAAGAACAGGCTGCTCTCGTGGTCATCGATGTGCAGGGAAAACTGGCACGGTTGGTGGATCCGAGTGATCATACCATTTTGAACATCGCACGGATGATCCGCGGGGCGCAGGTGCTGGGCCTGCCCGTTGTGATCACCGAGCAGTACCCCGAAGGTATCGGGCCGACTGTGGAGGAAGTCGGGGCGCTTCTGCGTGATTGTACACCTCTCACGAAGACCTCATTCAGTTGCTGCGGCACTCCTTCGTTTCTTGAACAGCTTCAGCCGCGGTCCCAAGTGCTCCTGACTGGCATCGAGACCCATGTCTGCGTCTACCAGACCTGCCGCGACCTTCTGGCCAAGCAATTCGAAGTACATGTGGTGGCCGATGCCGTGGCGTCTCGAAGTGCCGAGGCCCGTACCATCGCCCTGGAGCGCATGCGCACTGAAGGCGCCGTCATCACCACCGTAGAGATGGCGCTTTTCGAGATGGTAGGCATCGCTGAGGGAGATGCCTTCTGCAAGATCCTTCGCATTGTGAAGTAGAGGGGGAAGGGGGATGGAATGATGGAAGATTGGAATGGTGGAACGATGGAATGATGGAAGATTGGATGAATGGATGCCTCGCTTCGCTCGCAGTTGTCAGTCGGGCCTCTGAGGGCGCGGGGCGCACGGTGGCTTCTCAAGGGAGATAGCATGCGGCCCCGCGGGCGGGCAGTTGCTCCCGCACCGCCGGATGCGGGGCAGAGCCCCGGGCACAGCCCTGCGAGGAACCGTTGCCTCGGAGGGGCGACCGGCCCTGCTCTCCCGAACGGGATGCGGTTCGCTATCGTTGTCGTCATCGTAATCGACGAGCCGGGCATTCGCGCCCGTGCTTCCCCATGTTCTCTGGAACAAATGGGGGCCCCGGACTCGCCCGGATGATACATGGCGAGACTTCCACCCCTCGTCCGGTCATTGCCCGACTCGATCGGGCAGTCCAGGCAGAAGCATCTCGACCGAGTTCTTGATCACCCCTGCGCAACCCGATGGGTTCCTTCGGGTATGATAGGGGTCACACCTGTACCCCAAGCTCAGGGAATCAACCGCCGTGGAATCAAAACCCCGCTCTCGACGCTTCCTTCCGCCGCTGCGAAGCACACTCCTGTGGATGCTGGCCCTGGCTATCACGCTGGGATGCCTGCGGTATCAGGACAAGACCGGGCCGACCTACCCCCTGGAGGGCGTCTTGCCTACCGGCGCAGGCCCAGTACGCTACAAGTTCATGCGAAGCGAGACCATTGGCCGCGACCTGGCTATCGTGCTGCAAGATCCCGTTCCTGAAGGCATCCGCGGGACTGTCACCTACCGGCGCTACCGATCCCATGATGCCTGGTCCACGAACCCTATGCAACGCGGAAGTTTTGAATCGGCAAGACGCGGACGAATCGAGACAATCCGTGGGGAAGGCGTTCTGCTGCCGAGCCTCCGGGAGCGGGCAGGAAAGTACGAGTATTATGTGCATGTCGACGATGGCGCAGGCAACCCCCGCTCCGTGACAGGGACCCGCCCCATCATCGCCCGCTATAAGGGGCCGGTGCCCACGGGAGTGCTGGCCTTCCATATCTTGGCGGTGTTCGCCTCCATGTGGCTGGCGATTCGCACCGTGCTGGAGGCCGCAGCTCGGGGGCGCTATCACGGGCTCCTGTGGGCAACCATCGCATCGCTCTTCGCCGGAGGATTCGTGCTGGGGCCGCTAGTGCAATGGTACGCCTTTGGTGTCTTGTGGTCGGGCATACCCTTCGGCTTTGACTGGACCGACAACAAGGTGCTTGTTGGCTTGGGGGCGTGGATTGTCGCCCTCCTCAAGAACAGACGCGGGCCGAACCGGCGCTGGGTATACCTTGCAGGCGTCGTGACCCTGTGTGTCTACTTCATCCCCCACAGCATCTTCGGTTCCGAGTTCGACTACCGAACCGGGACTGGCCGCGGCACTACGGGTTAGTACGCGCGATAGGCGACTCATGGAAGGCACAAGCCCTGACATAACATTCTTTGAGCGTACTACGCTGTAGGCAGTATTCTCGCGCGAGGGAATCATCCTCCGAGCCGGCGGCAGAACTGCGGCTGCCGGCGGCTGACTACGCCCGCGGCCCCTCGCCCAGTACTACTCTCCCACCCCAACGTGTGACGAATCCCTCGATCTGCAGTTCATGCACCGCCCGGGCGACGGCGGTATCCTCCCCGGAAACCGCAGAGCCCAGGCACGCGGCATCCTCCGAGCCGTGGATGGCCAAATGCCGCAGGATACGGCCTCTGAGCTGCCGGTTCGAGCCTTCGAAGGGTGACTGGCGGCGATGACCCAGGCTGCGACGGGAAGGGTTGGGAACCATCGTCTTGAGGTAAGAGCCGTAGTCCATCAACGCCCAGTACCACTCCCGTGGATTGGTACGATCAAGGGTTGCCCCGACCAGCGGCAGGAGATCCTTGTCGGCGACGACATCCCGTTCCAGAGAGAAGTGGTGGATAAACACGCTCCGGATATTGGTCTCGATGAAAACCACCGGACGGTTGAACGCGAATGCCGCGATTGCGCAGGCCGTGGCTCGCCCGATGCCCGGCAGCTTCTCCAGCAGGGTGGGATCATCAGGAATCACGCCACCACGGTCAACCAACTCCCGGGCCAGGCGGTGGAGGGCCACAGCCCTCCGGTTGTAACCCAGACCCTGCCAGACCTTCAGCACCCGGGCCAGTGATGAAGCCGCCAAGGCGGTAACATCCGGAAATTCCGCCAGGAAATCGCCATACTTTCCCATCACCCGGGGCACCTGGGTCTGCTGGAGCATGACCTCGGAGATGAGAATTCGGTAGGGATCATCGGTCTCCCGCCAGGGCATGGCCCGGCGGTGGCGACGGTAGTGCTCGTATACCGTCGCCCGAAAACACGCTATGGCGGCGGTGTCAAGCTTTGGTGTGCAGGTTACGGGCGGGGGCATGGAGGCTCCTCTGAGACGTTTCGGCATCCAGTGTGCCGGAGATTCGACTCTCCGTGTTCGCCAGATGGCTGGCGAGTCTGCAGCAGGTACGTTCCTTGCATGACGCTTACCTCTGCATACGCTTCCTGTCCGGGCCTGAGGGCAGCTGGCCCAGGTCGACCGGCTTGACGCGGCGTAACGTGCGGCGATGGCACGCTCTCCAAACCGCCCAAAGCGTCACGCGGATCGGATCGGTCACTGCCCTCCGGCCCGGCCTCCGTTCTGGCAGTATTCATGGCCTGAGACCAGCGCCTGCTCCGAGTCCCTGCTGTTCGGATCCGATCGAGGATGTCCAGACGTGAACAGACCACCTGGTCAACGTCGCCCACAGTGCGCGATCACCTTCCAGAGAGCGATCGGCTACTGAAGCGCCAGAATCGCGCCTTCCAGACCTTCCAAATGAATTACCAAGGCTTTGTCCTGCGCGGTGTAGACGCCGCCGTTCAGCAAATCGACCCACGCACCGTCGGCCGAGCACGGTACGGTCGCCGTTTGCGGGGAATCATTATTGTTGAGTGCCACGATCACGGTTTCGTTTCCCTCGGTTCGAGAGAACACGTAGATGGAGCGGGCATCGTCAGCCGTCATCGCCTGGAAATCGCCGATCCGCAGGGCGACGTGCCGATTTCTGATGGAGATAAGCATACGATAGTATTCGTGAAGACCGGCATCGAAGGATACTGAATCGCCTCTCTCCCTGCGCGAACCGTCAGGACGGACCACCTCGTCCTCATATGTCATGTCATCCCAGACCATGGGCTTACGGCAGCATGGATCATTCGCTCCCCACATGCCGGCTTCGCCACCGTAGTAGATCATGGGCGCACCCACATAGGTCATCTGAAAGAGCGCGCAGAGCTTCTGGATGCGGCGTTCGTGCTCGGTTGGTTTCCGCGTGTCATACGCCGGGTTGGAGCCTTTGGAGCGATCGAAGTACTCGCCCCAATTCCCGTAGCCGCCCGATCCCCGGTTGACTATGTGGGAAGCCAGTCGGTTGGAGTCATGGCTGTCGTAGAGGTTCTGCATGATGTAGGCCATTTCCGGATGGAAGGCCGCCCGGAGTTCGGCAAGACGCCGGTCAAACTCCGAAGCGGTGATTCTGCCAGCCTTCTCGACGAAAAACTCTCCACAGATGGCCGCGAAGTTGTAGTTCATGATGGCATCGAACTCGTCTCCCTCCAGATAGGGCTTCAGAGCTCGGATGCTGTCGATGACCTCGGCAGTGAGGTATGCCTCCGGGTTGATCTCCTTCACCAGCAGACGCCAGTCTTTCCAGAACTGGTGATTCACACAGAATGCCACATCCAGCCGCCACCCGTCGATGCCGTCGGAGGGAACGCCGTCGCCATCGGGATCCATCCACCGCCTGGTCGCCGCATAGATATACTCCCGGGGGCCCTGAACGATACCGCGCCCATCCTCGCGCAACTCAGGCAGCTCCCGCACGCCGAACCAGCCGTGGTAGTCGAACCGTGAACCGGTTCGCGGATTCTCCCAGGACGTGATCTCGAACCAGTCCTTGAACCGCGATTTCTGTTGATTTCGGAGGACGTCCTGGAACGCAAAACTAGTGATGCCCATGTGGTTGAACACACCGTCGAAGATGATCCGCATACCCCGGGCATGCACCTGGCGAATCAGCTCCAACATCAAGCGGTCGGCAGCAGTCCAGACCCAGGTTGATGCATCGTCGGGCACTTCGGAGGCGATGAGCCGCCTGTCGCCTGCCGGATCGGGCCCGAAAGTCGGGTCAATATGATGATAGGTTGCCCCGTCGTACTTGTGGAGCGAAGGTGCCTGGAACACCGGGTTGAGGTAGAGGGCGCCTATCCCCAGCTCGTGGAGATAGTCGAGCTTGTCGATGATGCCCTGGAGGTCGCCGCCATAGCGCCTGCGCTGGAGATTGAACCAGATGTCCCGCCCGTTCTCCTGCTCATAGGGCTGGAGCGTATACCAATCCGAAGTCCAGGGGTGAATCTGCCACGGGGAAGTGTGGTCATGGGGCCATGATCCTTCTATGTCCTCAACTCGTGGGTCATTGCCAGGATCGCCATTGCGAAACCGCTCCGGGAAAACCTGGTACCAGACGACGTGCTTGGCCCACTCCGGCGCATGGTACGGCGGCTTCAGATTCCGCATCATCCTCCACACCGTCTCATCCGGCCCGGTCGTGGGAGTGGTGTGAGTACACCCGCTGAGAAACCCCGCGACAAAGCTCGTGACAAGTGCCGCACGATACACAGACTCCTCCAGTCTGATCCGGTCGAACACGATCGATGGGCCAAGCGATACCCATGCCGAGTTGCCTGCGGTGGGCCCCTGTGTCAAGACTTGCGGCGGCTGTACCCGGAATGATGGGCAATCGAGGAGTGCGTACAAGGAAGTGAGTCGGCTCGCCGGTCAGTTTCCAGGGATCAGGGGATCCCACGGATTGTCGCGCGCAACCCGATCCCGCGAGGAAATCCACGTTCCCGCCCGCCGGATTCTCGTGGCCTCCCCAAGCCGTAGATCTCCACCTCCTGAGGAGTCATGTCGCCACCCACCACGCAATCGCCGACAACGCTCAAGGCGTTGCCGGCGATTCGATCAGGCTGCGCAGTTATTCCTTGGAGTTGGCGCAGGTCTTCCTGCTGGGGCACCCACCGCAGGGGCCCTGGGCCGCGGGGGGTGCGTCGCCGACTTCCTCCAGTGTCGCGCCGGGCGCGGCAGCGGCCACGGTCTCAGTCACCTTCTCGGCTGTTGTCTTCTTCGGATCAAAGGTAACTGAGAGCAGGCTATCCTCTACACTGGGTTTGGCGGCCATGATACCCGGTTGCCCGGCCAGGGCCTTCACGACCTCCTTGGCCAAGTCGGCAGTAAGCTCCGGAATCCAAAACTGCGCCATCTGAGGCGCAGTGGCCGCCGCCTTTGGGGCTTCGGCATGGCAATCGCCGGCCCACGCGGCGCCACCGACGGCAAGCATGACAAGGAATAGCGCGAATGATTTCACTCGATGGTCCTCCCACTTGGGTTCAAACACACAATACGCACACGGGCGAGTTTACCGATCTACGGGCACTCCGTCAATCTCAGCGACGCGGTACACGCCGAAAGAGTACTCACCGCTCTCCTCGTCGAAGATAGGCCCTTCCAGGGCACGAATGATCTCTTGGATCGAGCATTTCGTCGCGTCGAACATCACCTCAACTCGATTCCGTGACGCGTATGCTTCGAAACGCACAACCCCCTCCACATCGGTTAGCGCCTTGCCGGCCTGCGCCGCCGTATCCACGCAGCGTACCCCGTCCACAAGTAGCCCCACCACGGTCAATGACGAAACCGACGATGCCTGATACTCCAGCGTGACGCTCGGTATGGCAAGTACACGAGCCCCGAGTAACGAGAGGGCAGTGACCAAGGCGATGAACGCGGGTATGACCCAAACAGGCAGTCTCATCCTCACACCGCCTCGACCCTGAAGATGCAACGCATCCGTGGGACACACGCCGATACACTCCGCGCACAGCGTGCATTCCGCCGATCTCACCTCCGTCACCGTGGCAACGGCCAAAGCGTGGGGACAGGCCCGGTCGCATACGCCGCAGTCGATGCAGGCCTCCCGGCGCCGGGCGATCCTCAAACGCCCAAGGGCAGAAGCCGGGAGGATCGCAGCACCCAGCGGACACAGATACCGACACCACAGCATGGGTACAGCCACAGTTGCGGCAATCACTCCACCGATGACGGCATAGCTCCAGGGCTGCACATCGTGACCGTGGAAGCTGAACAACACGTAGTACGGGTCGAACCCCCGGAACACCAGTTCGCCAACGCGATAGGTGAACCAGAGGATCAGAATCAGCACGCACAGCCTCAGCCAGCGGAGGCCGGCGTCGAGGCCCGGAGAGAAGGGAGGCAAGAATGTGGGCCGGCGACCTTGCACTGCTGCCTTGAGTCGCGCAATCCACTCCGACACGGCGCCCACGGGGCATATCCATCCGCAGAAGGCTCGGCGAGACACCAAAGTGAGCACCACCAAGCCGATGAACAAGGCCAGGTTCCGTTCGCCTGCCGCGCAGGTGAATCTTTGGCTCGTGAAGAGCGACAGCGCTGATTCAAGCCCTCCAAAGGGACAGTAAGTCTCGACGCTGATCCGGCTGAACCCATGGGCAAATCGATACCCAGTGACCAGAGCCGCCAGCACCACGCTGGCCTGGACAACGGTGCGAAGTGTTCTCATCGCCCGGGGCACAGTCAGGGGATCAACTCCTCCCCATAGGCCTCTCTGGTTCGATCAGGGGCAGGGCCGAACACAGGCGTGACCGGAGGGCGCTCCTGCCGCAGCCGCATGACCTCGCTGATGCCCCGATCGAGTTGGGCATCCATGCCTCTCGCAATGTCCTGGGGCAGGTTATCGACCTCAATGTCCGGCTCCACGCCCCGATTCTCGAGCCCCCAGCCCCGGCGGCTGTCCCACCATGCAAACTCGGGCTGAGTCAACCCCCCTCCATCCACCATGGGCTTCCCTCCGCGGATGCCGATGACCCCTCCCCACGACCGCTTCCCGATGATCGGGGCAAGGCCCAGAAGCTGCACCGCTTCAGGGAAGATATCCCCATCGGAGCCGGCATTCTCGTTGGTCAACACCACGAATGGCCCGTTCAGCACACGATGCGGATACGGCCAGACAGCGCCGGTCCGGCTGCGGTCCCAACTGATTATGTGCCGCTGCAGGCGAGCTAGAATGAGTTGTGACACAAATCCACCACCGTTGTAGCGCACATCAACTATCATGCCCTCTTTGTCCAGTTGCGGAAAAAACCAGGTATGGAACGCAGCGAGGCCCCTTCCTCCCATATCAGGAATATGAACGTAGCCAATGCGGCCTCCGGTCTTCTCGGCCACATACTCGCGATTGAGACGCACCCAGTCAGCATAAAGAAGCCGGTGTTCATTGCGAAGCGGGGTTACGACGACATCCCGGGCGCCTGCGGTGTCAGGCCGCGTGTTCACGGTGAGCACGACCGGTCGCTCTGCCAGATTCCCCAGGCTGGCCTCGAAGGAAGCACCGGGCCGAAAAGACTCGTGATTCACCATCAGGATGTACTCGCCCACTCGTACGCCGGCCCCGGGCTCTTCGAGAGGCGACCTAACCCGGTCGGGCGGATCGCCGCGGTAGATCCTCTCGACGCGGAACGCACCGGCCTCTGGCACTACACGGGCGCCGAGCAGGCCAGTGGAGTAACGGGGAACGGTGCGGCCCTGGTCGCCGCCCCACACATAGGTGTGAGAGGTCACAAGCTCACCGATGACCTCGGCGGTCAAATCCCGCAAGTCCTCCCGGGTGGCCACACGGGGGAGCAGAGTCGCATACTGGTCGCGAACCGCCAGCCAATCCACCCCGTGCATGCTCTCGTCCCAGTAGAAATCGCGCATGTGGCGCCACCCCTCGAAGTAGATCTGGCGCCACTCCTCTCGGGGATCAAGTTCAACCACCATGCCGTCCAACGCCACCTTGGCCTTACCCAAATCGTCCTTGGGAGGTGAGCCGGTGGAGACGACGTAGATCTCTCCCTTGCTTTTCATGAACGCCAGCTTCTGCCCCGAGGCCGCCACATCGTACGCCGAGACGCCAGTCACGAACGGCTCGGCCTTCTTCTCCTTCACGTCGAAGACCATGAGAGTTGCCTCGGGGCCCCGGTCTTCGTCGTCTCCGGCGATGCCCCGCACGGGCCATGACAGGTAAAAGACCTTCTCCTCCGTCGCAACCATCCCACCAGAGTTGCCAGCCTGAACCGGTAACTCCACGAGCCGGCTTGCCAGTCCCTCGAACTCGATTACCACCGGAGGGATCGACTCCCCGGGAGACTTCCTATCACTCGTGCCGTTTCCCTTCTTCGCCTTGTCAGCCCCCTCCTTCCCGGCTCCCGCCTCTGCACTGTCCTCCTCGTCGCCGCTGAAGCCGGGGATGCCTGCTGTTGCCGCCATGGGATTCTTTACGTCGGGCCTGAGAAGCAGAAGATAGGGTTTGGTGGGTTTCACCACCACGGTCTCGAAATCAAACTCACCGATGAGCGGGTCGATAGTGCGGTCACTCAGGAAGTACAGATAGCGACCTTTGGGATCCCATGCGGGAGCATAGTCGTTCGTACTCCACTCCGTCACCTGCCGGGCGGTCTCTTCTTTCGTATCGTAGATGAAGATAGAACCCCAATCAAAGTCGTTCCGCTTGGCATAGGCAAGCCACCGTCCGTCCGGACTCCAGGCATAGTCACTGATTTCGCTCTGCCTGCTGTAGTCTACCTCTCTTCTCGTTGCACGCTCAACCTCTATCACATAGAGCCGGTGGGTATGGTCGCCGTAGGCCAGTCGCTTCCCGTCTGGCGACCACAAGGGTGGGAAATGCCACGATGCATCATCGATGGACGATACCCTGCGCGAAACCCCGCGGCCCCAGGCGTCAGCCACCACAATGGCCTCTTCGCCGCTCTCGTCGGTGACAAACACCACCTTCTCACCGCAGGCGCTGAAGCTGACCTTGTGTTCTCTGGCGCCACTGCCACGGGTAATCGGAAGTGTCACACCCTCCTTGACCGGCACGGAAAACACCTCGCCGCGGCTGACCACGGCTAGGCGGTCTCCCTTAGGCGACAAGGCGAACTCGGTGACATACTGGCCAGCATCCGGGTAGCGGGTTCGGGTGAGAATCCGCTCACTGGGCAGATCGATGGGCACGGCTCGTTCGGCCTCGGTTGCGGCATCGAAAAGATGCACGTCACCCTCCAACACGAATGAAATGCGTCCCTCGGGACCCATAGATGGCCAGCGGGCGTCCCACCCAGTGAATCGGGTGTGCTGAGTCTGATCGGATCCATCGGGAAGCATAGACCAGATGTTCGCCGTGCCCCCGCGGTCAGAGAGAAAGTAGATGCGGCCCCCGTACCACATGGGGGAAGTGTCGAGGCCGTCGAAATCCGTCACACTGCGGTAGTCGGCGCTGTCGGGATGGCCGACCCAGATATCCGGCGCCGTGCCGCCCCGATACCGCTTCCATGTTCCTCCACCGCCGAGACGGGTGAAGGCCCATCGGCCTGAGCCGGGATCGATGTCCAGGGAAAGCACTGGGCCCATGGAGATCTTGCGGGGATCACCCCCTTCCCGTGAGATCACGAACAGTTCACTCTCCCAATGGGGTGACTCCCTGCTGCTGGTGAAGAGTATCCACTCACCGTCCGGCGTCCATCCCACGGGTACATCCGCATCGGGATGCCAGGTGAGACGGCGCGGTTCGCCCCCGCTCGTGGGCATGATGAACACATCACGGTTGCCGTCATAGTCGCCCGAGAAGGCGATAAGGGTCCCGTCGGGAGAAAACTGCGGCTTCACCTCATCACCGGGATGCGACGTCATCCGGCGCACGCCCGTACCGTCAGTTTTGGTGAGCCAGAGATCGCCCTCGGCAGTGAATACTATGGTATCCCCATGCACATCGGGATACCGCAGGTAGCCCGGGTCGGCCGAAGCCGTGCCCGTGACGGCAGCAAGGGTCACCGCCACAAGGAGACGAAATGACATGGCAATCCTCCCGAAAACGCGAGATAACGCAGAATGGCAGGGTCCGATCGGTGGCGAGGGAAGTTGGCAGGCCACCGCCCCAAACGCAACGGCGCAGCACGGAGCAATTGGCCGTCGACGATTCACGGATCTGCCATAGCATGCACTCGCTCTCACGGTTGAGTCCACGGCTCAGTGCCTGCCCGGATATCAAGGGCGAAAGCGACCCCACCCTCCTTTCCCGCGGGCGACCGGGCACGATCGCTTCGACAACGGTCGGACTGCAGCGGCCCCGTAGGGGCAGCACCCTGTGCCTGTCCCTGAGACTGCCACCCGATGCACCCCACCGTGGGACTAACCCCACGACGCCTGACACCGCCTCTCACGTTCAGCGCGGAACAACACTCCAGAATCCGAACACGCCGTCTATGTGGCTCCCTTCGTACGCGTCAACCTTGACATCCCGGAGCGATGCCGCGACACTTTTCTGCCATGATGGGGTCGTTCGACCCCATCAGACGACCATTTTCGCGTTGATGGGCCCTGTGGGGTTGTTCCCATGCACTTCGTCTTCACCGACATCGTGGGATCCTCTCGCTTGTGGCACGAGCACGGCGATGCCATGGCCGAAGCTTTGCGGCGGCACGACGCCTTGGCCTCGGAAACGGTCGTCGCCCACGGCGGCCAGACGGTGAAACACACGGGGGACGGGGTCTTCGCAGTCTTCGAAACGGGCGATCCTCTGGGCTTCGCTTTGGAGTTCCAGCGCCGGCTCAGAACCGAGCGATGGGATGCCATTGGTGGACTGCAGGTCAGGATCGGCGTCGCTGCCGGTGAGGCCCGGTGCTGGGCCGGCGACTACTTTGGTCCCGCGGTGAATCGCGCCGCCCGGCTGGCCGAAGCGGCATGGGGCGGGCAGACCATCGTCACGGGAAAGGTCCTGACGGAAGGCACCCCACCACCGGACACCACGGTGGCGGATCTCGGTGTGTTCACCTTCGGCGACCTGGGGGAACCCGAGCGCATCTACCAGCTCGTGGGACCGGGATCGTCTTGCGACACCTTCCCGCCGTTGAAGTCGTCGCTGGTGCGGCCCCACACCCTCCCTATCCCCGCCACCCAGTTCGTCGGTAGGGATGCAGAGATCGCGGAACTTGTCGCGCTCCTGCAGGAGCCTGAGCAGCGACTTGTCACCCTACTTGGCCCAGGAGGCATCGGCAAAACTCGCCTGGCGATCCAAGTGGCGTCTATCCTCGAAGACGACTATCCGTGGGGAGCCTACTTCGTGCCGCTGGCCACCATATCCGAGGCCAGGCACCTGGTCACCGTAACAGCTGACTCGCTACGCCTCCCGTTCCAGGGCGGCCTGCCTTTCGAACGTCAGCTGGTGGACTACCTCAAGGACAAGCGCGTGCTGCTCGTCCTCGACAATCTTGAACACGTCATGGAGGCATCACCACTGCTGGCCCTGCTGCTTGTGGAATGCCCGGAGATCAGAGTTGTGGTGACCTCGCGAGAACGGCTCCTCCTGCAGGGAGAACGGGTCTATGAGGTCAAGGGTCTTCCGTACCCAGAACGGCCTGATGACCCGCTATTCGCCGACTACGGTGCCCCAACGCTTGTCCTCGATGCATGTCGCCGGCGGGGCGCCCTTCCTACTCTGGGGCCTGCGGAACGCGCTTTGCTTCTTCGCATCTGCTGCGCGACCGAGGGTTTGCCCCTGGCCTTGGAACTGGCGGCGTCCTGGTTTCCTACGCTTACGCTTGACGACATTGCCCGGCGCCTGGAGACTGCCCCGCTCGACCTTGCCCTTCGCTTCCGCGGTGTTCCGGATCGACATCAAAGCCTGGCTGCCGTGCTTGACTACTCCTACAGGCTCCTCTCCCCCACCGAACAGACGGCGCTGCGGCGCCTGTCGGTCTTTCAAGGCGGGTTCACTCTGGAGGCAGCCGATCAGGTGGCGGAGATCTCGCTGGAGAATCTGGCATCGCTGGTGGACAAGTCGCTGGTCAGGCAACCAGCCCCCGATCGGTTCGATCTTCACGAGATGACCCGGCACTATGGGAAGCGACTCCTCCACGAGGATGGCGATGAGACTGCTCACCTCCTAGGACGCTTCGTCGGCTTCTACTCAAAATTCCTGGCACAGCGCTCCGCCGATCTCATGGGGCCCGAACTCCGGGCCGCCAGAGATGACATCACCGTCGAATTGGGCAATATTCGTTCTGCCTGGGGGGCTGCCGTTGTCCGTAAGGACCAGGCGGCGATCTCGTGCTGTCTCGAACCGGTCTATGTCTTCTTTCGCGTTCCCGGCCACGATGAACAAGGTCACACGATGATGGCCGATGCGGAACGAGCCCTGCTATCGATGGTGGTCGCAACGCCCAGCGATGCGGCGGCCTCTGCGACGCTGGCCCGCGTGCGGATTCGGCTGGGGCACTTCCAGGCTCTTGCCTGCGCGTGGCCCGACGCACGAAAGACCCTCCGTCAGGGATTGCACGCGGCGCGACAACTCGGCCTTCACGGCGAGACGGCATTAGCGCTGCAGACTCTGGGACGGCTCTGGTTCATGCAAGGCCGGTTGAGGCGAAGCGAACAAGCCTTCCGCATGAGTGCGGCATTGCACCGACTATCCGGCGACACACGATCTCTAGTTATCGTCTTGAGCAGCCTGGGCCATGTGGCCGATGCTCAGGGCGATTATGCATCGGCGCGATCATTTCACCTGGAGGCTGCCGCAGGTGCTCCGACGATGATTTCGCCTCGGCTCCGCGCCTACCTAGGCGGCAATCTCGGCAAAGTTGAACTGGAGATGGGCAACATCCGGGAGGCACGCCGCGTGCTCAGCCAGAGCTTCTTGGCCGCCACGGAAGACAGCGACCCCGTTCTCATCAGCCATGTAGGTAATATACTGGGCGAAGTCTGTATGCTGGATGGAGACTATGAGGGTGCGGCGATCCTTCTGGAAGAGAGCAGGCGTGCCCGCGCGAGACTCGGTGACGCGACATTGAGCATGTGTACGGCGGCGCTACAGGCAAGGCTCGCCAACCTTCAGGGGGACCACGAGAAGGCCCTGGAGTACGCCCGGTTCGGAGTCGATCGGGTCCGCGCCGATCGTTCGGGCGAGCCCGCAACGGAGTGCGTGGTAGAGGAGGCCTGGGCCGAACTCCGACTCAACGGCCCGGACGCAGCAACAGTCATGGTGCGGCGTGCGCTGGATGAGGCACGGGGCGCTCACGATTCTGTCTCTTTGGCGCGAGCCTTGGTCGTGAACGCCATGATCAAACGAGAGCGGGGAGAACATGACGGCGCCGTGGAGATCCTCGCAGCAATCAATGCCAGTCCTCCCGATGTCCCGGTGGGCCGATGGGCCGCGCAGGTGTTGGAGCAAGGGCTGCCTCTGATGCCACCACAGGCCGCAGCAGCAGCCCAGGGACGAGGTCGGCATCTGGACTGGCGAAGTCTTACCGGCTGATCTCGCCTTGGCAGGGGTTGACATCGGGCGCGTGAGTGCAGATCATCCCCACCGTACCGAGGATGCAGCATACTGCGCCCTCTGCAGCGTGGCGGTCTGATCCGCGAGCATACGATGTCGCGCTCTGCCACCTTTCATCCCCAGTGCTTCGTCCTCTTGCCGTAATGCGGCCTGAATCGGCCAATTCTCCGGGCCAACCCGCAGGCCTGCCTCAGGCCCGTACTAGGCGCGGTGGATGATTGTCCGGGACCCAAGCCCCGGTGGTCTGAACGCACCACCGAGAAATGGATTCTCCAGGAGGGTTGTCATGAAACGATCAACTGCTCTGCGAAAGGCCATCATGGAACGCCGGGCCGTCGCCGTTGTGGGCTGCCATGATGCCTTCTCGGCCACGATCATCGAGAAATGCGGTTTTGAGGCCATCCAGATCTCCGGTTACGGCATCGCCGCATCGGTGCTGGGCAAACCCGACGTGGGGCTCATGCAGATGAAGGATGTGCTGGACATGACCTGGAACATCGCCTCTGCGGTCAGCATCCCCGTCATGGCCGATGTCGACACCGGCGGCGGCAATGCCGTGAATGCCATGTGGATAACCGAGCGACTCGTCGCCATGGGTGTGGCAGGCATGAACATCGAGGATCAGGTGTTCCCCAAGCGCTGCGGTCACATGGCCGGCAAGGAGGTCATCCCCGCGGAGGAGATGGCAGGCAAGGTCCGCGCCTGCGCCGCGGCCCGAAACAGGCTTGACCCTGACTTCATCATCAATGCCCGCACCGATGTGTTCGCCATCGGTGGGCTCGCTGAGGCCATCAGGAGGTGCAATATGTACCTGGAGGCCGGCGCCGATCTGGCCTTCATCGATGGAATTCGGACCAAAGCCGATGTGGAGAGGGCGGTCGCGGCCGTCAATGGTCCCCTCTCGGTGAACCTGATGGATGCCATTTCCGGTATGAAGACTGAGCTTATTCCCCTACCGGAACTGGCGCGCATGGGCGTCGGCCGCGTGTCCATACCGGTAGCCTCTATTCATGTGGTGCACAAGGCGCTACTGAACTTCTTCACGGCCCTGAAGAACTCCCCCACCGGCATCCTCCCCGGCCAGACCCAATGGGTGACGAGCTTTGAAGAGTACACCGATGCCGTGGGCCTGAAGGAGTATCGTGCGCTAGAGAATGAGTTTCTTCCCAAAACTCGCCTTGATGCCAAGTATCAAGGCATCGACAAGATCGTCGGATAAAGGAGTGTGTACATGGCAATGACAATGGTGCAGAAGATCTTGGCCAAGGCCACGGGGCTGCCGTCTGTCAAGGTCGGCGACGTCGTCGAGCCCAGGGTCGATGTGGCGATGTCCCACGAGAACGGGGCATTGGTGATCTCCCAGTTCAACGAGGTGTACAGAGGCACTGGGCTGGAGGCCAAGGTCTGGGACCCACGCAGGATCGTACTCATCCTTGATCACCGGGTCCCGGCCGAGAGTTCCAAAACCGCCACAAATCAGAAGAAGATCCGCGAGTTCGTGGCGAAGCAGGGCATTCCCAACTTCCACGACATTCGCGGCGACCAGGGAGGCATCTGCCACCAAATCCTTCCCGAGAACGGCTACATCAGGCCGAGCTATGTCGTCGTGGGTACCGACAGCCATACCACCAGCCACGGGGCATTGGGCTCGTTCGCCTTCGGCATCGGCGCCACGGAGATGGCCAGCGTGTGGACTCTGGGCTCGGTGCTGAACGTTGAAGTGCCGGCTACCATCAAGGTGGTGGTCAACGGAAAGTTCCCGAAGCATGTCGCTCCCAAGGATCTGATCCTGCACCTCATCGGCAAGGTCTCGGCGGAGGGCGCCAACTTCAGGGTGATCGAGTTCCACGGGGAGACCATTCGGAAGATGTCGACGTCGGGCCGGCTGGTGATCTGCAATATGTCGGTGGAGGCGGGAGCCACATCGGGCATCGTGCCGGCAGACGAGGAAACGCTTCGCTACCTGCGCGAGGAGGCTCACGTCGCCGACGAGATCGACATGATGACCCCGGATCCCGATGCTGAATACGACGATGTCATCGAGATCGATGCCTCAAGCCTCGTTCCCCAGGTCGCCTGCCCCCACACGGTGGACAATGTACGACCAATCACCGAGGTGGAGGGTACCACGCTCAATCAGATCGTGATCGGTTCCTGTACGAATGGCCGGTTGGATGATCTCGAACACGCTGCCGACATCCTCAAGGGCAAGAAGGTCGCTCCCGGGCTACGCATGCTCGTGTTTCCGGCCACGTGGCGTATCTATAAGCAGGCCCTGAAGAAGGGATACCTCGAGCAGTTGGTGGATGCCGGCGCAGTGATCATGAACCCCGGCTGCGGCTGCTGCCTGGGCGTGCATCAGGGGGCTTTGGGCGACGGAGAAGTCGCACTGGCAACCACGAACCGGAACTTCAAGGGTCGGATGGGCAATCCCAACGCTGAGGTCTATCTCTGCTCGCCCGCCACGGCCGCCGCATCCGCCATCACAGGCGTCATCACCGACCCCAGGAAGGAGGGCTAGGTCATGGCGAGAGTAGTCATGACGCTCGGCGACGATATCAGCACCGATACGATCTACCCGGGCCGATTCATGGCCACGGTGCTCCCCACAGAGACACCGATGTTTGCCTTCGCAGACTATGCGGAGTTCAACCAGAAAGTGAAGAACAAGGAGCTGGAACCCGGCAGTGTTATCGTGGCCGGCTGGAACTTCGGCTGCGGCTCATCCAGGGAGCAGGCCGCCTCCTGCCTCAACGGGCCTGGGCTGGTGATCGTTGCCCGGGCTTTTGCACGGATCTTCCTACAGAACTCCATAAACCTGGGCCTTCGCACGGTGATCTGTCCAGACATTGAGGCATCCGAAGGCGATGATCTCGAGATATCAGAGACCCAGGTGGTGAACAAGACCACGGGCAAGACCTACGCGGTCGAGCCCCTCCCCAAGGCCCGCCAGGCCATCGTCGATGCCGGCGGCCTGATCCCGTATACTCGAAAGCGGCTGCTGGAGAGAGAGTAACCCTCGGCTGATTTCCCCACCGCCCGCGGCGCCGCTTTGGCCGCCGCGGGCGCGCCTATGCTCGCTTCGCCCTGAGCCTGCGGCTTGAGGGTTGTGATGCCGATTCCCGGCTGTCCCGTGTCATCTGTTTTCTTTCCCGGTGACTCCCATTCTCTTCCCCATGCATCACGCGCCCACGTCATCCTTCCATGCGCCCACAAACGGGCGGCGGGCCGCCCGGAGGCGGCCCGCCTTCACGCTGACAGAATAGGTGAGAGCGTTACTCCACAATCACCGGGGTGGTAACCCACCCGCAGCCGGTGATGGCACGGGCGAAGTAGGCGCCCGATGCCAAGTGGCCGCGGCTCCACGAAACACTGTGAGACCCTGCAGGAAGCGTACCCTCGAATACATGCACGACCCGCCGGCCCGAGAGATCATAGATCCCCACCGACACGGGGCCTGCCTGTGGCACGGCAAGCCGTACCGTCCCGCCGTCCGTGGCGGGCACCGGCGCGACGGCCAGAGTCAGGCTGCCGGCACGCGTGCCCGGCACCGATACCGTCACTGGGCCGAACAGCTCGGTCGTCCCCGTGAAGTCGACCTGCTCCAGCCAGTAGCGGTAGGTCTCGCCGGCGATAACCCGCTCATCCACGAAGGAGTACCTCTGCGGATCCAGCGTGGTACCCGCGCCGGGGATGAGCTCCGCGTTCATCTGAACTCGATCCGCGTTACCTACGGAGCGGTAAACGTTGAAGCCCAAGTTCTCCGATTCGGTCGCGGTCTCCCAGGAGAGCGTCACTGCCTCGGGAGAGGCGCTGGCGCTGAACGACGCGAGTTCCACTGGAACAAGCATGTAGGCGAAATCAACACTGCAGTCATCAGTATCCTGTCCAGGCGGCGTCCGGTAGAGCATCTCATCCTGGCCGCAGTTGTAGGTCTGCGAGGTGACGCCCGCATAGCCTCCGCCTTCATACACGAGCACATCCACCACCGTGTCGCACCCATCCAGGACGATAACCTCGTCACCGGAGTTGCTGAGGTTGATGCTTCCGGTTGCCCAGGTGGGATAGGTAGTGAGGTTGACTACCCCGGGATCGTCGCTGCCATAGGCCTGTTCCAGATCCGCGGTGATCCCGTAGTTGGTCAGCAGGTCGGCTGCAGTACAGGCAATGGTCAGATAGCCGCCCGGTGGTACATTGCCGTACCCCGGAGGAATCGCTCTCATGCCTTCCCCGCCACCGATAGTCTCCTCATCGCCGATCTTGTACCCGGTGACGCCGTGATTCCCCATGCTGACGGCCCAGGGCGACCGGTTGTACAGCCTGTAGAACTCGTTGTTCGGCTCGGTCGTAGCGGGATCGTACAGCACCTGCGCCACCACAACGGGAGGCCCGGGCTCGCCATTGAATTCGAAAAACACATCAAAGTAGTAGTTGACGACCTGATCGCTGACTTCGGCCCACGTATTGGAGGTCACATCGCCGGGATCGTTGTAGTTCGTCACCGCATCCAGGGCGTTCGAGACGCTCGAGCCGCCCGTGTCCCAGGTATTGTCGGAGGTGTTGGTGCGGAATGCCGCTACCGTGAACCGGAGGGTCGCGGGGAGCATGACCCCGTCCAGCGAGGACCAGGGCACCGAGAACTCCATGACGTCCGTGCTGCCGGAGATGGCCTCGGCGCCGACATAGAAGGGGCCCAACCAGCCGGCGTACCACAGTATCACATCCGGGCTTCCGCTGCCGAACCGCGTGATGATGAGATACTGCCAATATGCATTGGGATCGACCCGCGTATCGCTGTTGCCGCCGAACCAATCCGTGCCGCCGATCGGGTTTGCATCGATGGCAACCTGGATCTGGGGTGCGCCGTCCCACTGCCCTGCAGGGGGATCGGGGATATCGGCCATCCGGGCCAGGAAGTAGAGGTTTTCCTGATCTGCGGTCACGCGGAACTCCACCAGATCCACCCGCGAATCGGGAGCGGCGAAGTCGGTTCGCTCGTCGGCCGCGACGTCGACCCAGATGTACTCACCGATCGGGCCGGCACTACGGCAGATATGGCCCAAGTTGCCCTGAGCCGCCGTGACCAGTGGCCAATCAACGGGATTGGCGTCGACGATGATGGGGTGCGCCCGGCATGGCAGAACGCCCACAGCCAGGCTGCAGCAGACGAAGACGAGAACGGTTCGGAGCACTGTCTCCTCCTTGGTGAGTGACCACGTACCAGGATACACCATTGACCAGGCAATAAACTTGGCGAAGAAGGATGCATCGCGCAAGGGTTCTGAAAGGGGATGGGTTGCCCGTTGGCAGAGTACTCGCCTGTTCCGCGTTGTCGCACTGCCCCGCCGTGTCGCGTGCCCACTCCAGCGCTCGGGTGACAATCCGTTCCACGGTCAACTGACCCTTCTCGGCGGTTGCCGCCGTGGGATAGCCTTGGCACCCAGGCGAGCCAAGGATGGGGGCACGCCGCAAGCGGCGCAGGTAGGGCTCAGACTCCTCTCACGGGATCTCGAAGTCTATCATCCGGTCATATCGCACCCGGTCGGAAGAGAGACGCAGCATGCCCGGCGTCTCCGCCTCGCTGGCGTGGCGGGCGCCGGATGCATCCCATGCAGTGGAACCGTTCGACGGACGAGAAATCGCAATCGATACGATGCCGCGCGTATGGGCCAATGTACAGAGCGTGGGCGCAGAGCAGTCGTGGCCTGTACATTGCTCGAAGAATGCAGCCTATGCCGGGTGCATCCCCTGGTGCACGGCCGGCCGCCAACCCTTCTGCGGCGGTCATCGCCGCGGAGAGTCCGAGCGCCAGTTACTTTAAGAAAAAAAGTGAGCTCTCAGGAGTATACCCAATGGATCTCGCATCAGTACAGGTAATCGTCCGGCTGCTAGACGGAGGCGAGCCCGTGGCACTGGTCTATCCGGTGCATCGCGAAGGATCGATCCCCACGCCGAAGGAGGCCCTTCTGGTCGTCCAACCGGATGGTGAATCAGGGACCGTGGGCGGGGGCATTCTGGAGGCGGACGCCATTGCACGCGCCAGGAATGCGCTCTCCGGAATGAGGCACCTCGTGCTCTCGCGCACGCTGGATGACGCCGGAGTCGATGACAATGACATGCTCTGCGGTGGTAGCGTGATCCTGCTGGTGGAGTACGTGGCGCCCGAAACAGTTGGGGTATGGGCTGATGTGGAGGATGCCGTGCTGCGGGGAGAATACTGGGGCTGGAGATGTCTCATCGCGATTACCGCCGACACTGTGCACGTCAGCCGAACAGCCGCACAGTTTCCCGCCATCTCCCGTTCTCGGTTCGCGCCGACCGGCCAGGGTACACGGGCTGCCTCGCTGAGCATTTGCCCTACAGCGGACGGGTTCGAGATATGGGACCCCATCGTAGTCCCCGATACGCTGCTCATCTTCGGCGCGGGCCATGTCGCCCGGGCCCTGGCGCCCATCGCCTCAGGGCTAGGGTTCCGCTGCGTCGTGGTGGATGACCGCGAAGACTACGCCTCAACCCGGCGATTCCCGACCGCGCACCGGCTGGTGGTGGACGATCCGGCGCATGCAGTGGCGACGCTTCCTTCAGGCCCCGGGGTGTGGGCGGCCATCATGACCAGGGGTCATAAGGACGATGCCCGAGTGCTTGCCAACCTTCTCCAGCGCTCCTACCGTTACGTCGGCTTGGTCGGATCTGCGCATAAAAAGGCGGCCATCTGGGCCCACCTTGAAGAGGGAGGGGCCTCTCGCGACGCGCTGGATGCTGTGCGCTGCCCCATCGGCGTGCCCATCGGAGGATCCACGCCACACGAGATCGCGGTTTCCATCGCCGCGCAATTGGTCGCCGTGCGCCACGGGAAATCCATCGCCCAAGGCATCGGAGGTCAGCGCGGGTAAGGCGGAGAGAGATACACCTGGAAGTGCCGGTGTCGTCTTCTCGGTCGGTATCGCCATCTTGGGCATCGATTGAACCATGATAGTGACGGTGAAACGCGGACGAGTTGACCTATTCCCGCCCCGCGGAACTGCCGCACTGAACCTTGAATTCTCGGGAGAGGAGCGCGCTCCGGTCTTGACCGAAAGGCCCGAGAGAGGCTCATTGTCGTGGCGTTCTTCCGCGCTCATTCACTGTGCCTGAAAGCGAGCCTCACGGTGCCTTTTCACCCATCCCCTGCTCTCCGTGAGCGGCGAAGCCGGTTTATCGAGTTGTTTCGCACAACGCCGCCACATACCGTGTGCCCCAACTTTTACGTTCTAGCGCATGCCAACGGTTGCGCTTTTTCTCCCCAGTGCAGCTACTGCTATCTCAAGTCGTCGTTCTGGTACCTTCCCCGTTCCGAAGCCTTCACCAATGTCGCTCGTGTCATCGATGAGACTCGTCGGTGGATTGCACGAGACGGCCTTGAGACTTATGTCTTGAACACGGGGAATCTCTGTGATAGCCTGGCCTTCGAAAGGGATCGGCCCCTGATGGCGATGCTGATCGACACCTTCAGAGAATTCGCGGCCGGCAGGCCACACACGCTTCTCCTGGTCACCAAGGGCGGTCGCACCGAATGCCGCCCACTCCTCGAAAGCTCCGCATGCCCCAATGTCGTGGTCTCGTTCTCGGTGACCAACCCCGAAGCAGCCCTCAGACAGGAGAAAGGCGCTGCCTCAGTGAACGATCGGCTGGCCGCCGCTCACGCACTGCTGGCTGCCGGGTGGCGCGTCCGTATGCGTATCGACCCCATGATCGCGGGCTACGATCATCGCGGGATAGCGGACCAGGTTGGTTCGCTGCCGCCGGAGCGGGTTACCTTGGGCTCTCTTCGGGCGGAGCCGAACCTGTTGCGAGTGATGCGCGACGGCCTATTCGTTGACCTCAAGCCTCCGGAGCATCCCAGAGGCCTGGCGCGGTATCCTCTCGAAGTGCGCCTGAACCTCTATCGCCCTGCAGTTGCCGCTCTCAGGGCAATCTGTCCCGTGGCGCTTTGTGAGGAGAGTGAAGAGGTGTGGAGGACCCTTGGGCTTGACGTGGAAGCAAGACCCTGTAACTGTGGCGAATGAGAATCCCGTCTTCCGATGCACCCGCATTCGTGGGAGAAGAGCTCCGTTGCCCTTCCGCCGTGGGCCTCTCCATGGCGTGGACAGGGTTGTTTCAGTGGCTGTAGGGCCTCTGATGCGCCCCATCAGGCTCCGGTGAAAATGAGGCAGGTTCCGTCATGATCACGACCACCGGTCAGGATGATCCCTCTGCCCGGGAAGTGGATGCCTTGGTAGACGCGGTCAAGGCTCTCAGGCCTTTGCCCCGCCTCAGTAGCCAGGAGCATAGAGCCGCGTCGGACCAGATCCAGGCGCTTCTGGATTCGGTTACTCATCGGCAGGTGAGCCGGCTGGGCGCCGATGGCCTGTGTGAGACCGCCAGCCATCTCCGGGAGATTGGGGATCCCTCCGCCGCTGAGACTCTGGCGCTCAGGGGCGTTGATCGCCTCCTCGAACAAGGGCATGTTACCGATGCCGTCATGTTGTTGAATCAGGCCGGGTTGGCGTGTTTTGACCAGGGCGCTCTCGCTGACGCGGAGCATCACTTCACCAAAGCTCTCAGTCTCATCCCTTCGCCTGATCTACGACTCCAAACTCCCGTCTTGCTGGTCAATCAGGCAACAGTGCTGACCGAGATGGGGAACTACGAGCAGGCGCTTCTGCTGTATGAACGAACGCTACGTGAACTGGAGGGCGCCGCGACGGGAAGCTATGGCCAACGCGATGGCTTGCTTCCGCAACAGGCCAGGGGGCTGGTCACCAACAACATCGGGTGGGTATTGCTCCGCTCGGCCCGGGCGGCGGGCAATGATCGTGACCTAATAGCCCGAGCCATGATGGTCTTTGACACGGCGCTGGCCCTCCCTTTGAACACACGAACACGGCTCATCGCTGTGGGGAATCGTGCCGAAGCGAGTCTGATGAAGGGCGACATGGCGGCCGCGGAATCCTCATTGGAGAACGCTGAACAGGAATGCCTCAACGCTGGCTATCAGCGGCTGCTGCCCGAGATGTACCGCAGAAGAGCGCAGTTGTGTGCGGCTTTGGGCGATGGCGAGGCGGCCATCGACTGGGCAAGGACGGCGATGGACGCCAGCATTGCTGAGGCCAATCCCCGCCAGGAACTTCGCATCGTGGAGGTATTTCTGGACATCCTCCGGGGTGTCACAGCATACAGCACGGATCCGGTCGCGGCATTGGAGTCAACAGGTCTTTCCGTGGTGACACAGATTCTGGCTGTACTGGAAAGCAAGGATACGTACACGGGGGGGAGCCACTCCAGGAGGGTGGCCGACCTGGCCCACCGAATCTCGACCCGTTTGGTCGGTGATGGTCCGGGACAACAGCGATGGTGCAAGCGCGTGGAATTGGGCGGCCTGTTCCATGACGTAGGCAAACTCCGCCTCCCATGGAGCCTGCTCAACCGCGTGTCGGCCCTTTCCGCCAGGGACTGGCAGCTTCTGAAGGCGCATACGTCTCTGGGAGAGACCATGCTCAGGGACTGTGGGCTCTGGAGCCTCGCTTTGGTCGCAGGCGGTCACCACGAACGCCCCGACGGCAGGGGCTATCCGCGGGGAGACACACGGGCAACCCTAGAATCGGCCGTTGTCGCGGCTGCGGATGCCTTCGATGCCATGACCTCCAGCTCCCGGGTTCACACCCGGCCCAAGACCCCGATGGACGCAATGGAGGTGGTGCGCGCCGGATCCGGTACGCAATTCAGGCCTGATGTGGTCGTCGCCTTGGAGGCTGCGCTGAGTCAAGCCTGAGTCCTTCCGGACTCCGGAGCAATGGGAAAGCAAAACGGGCTGACGAGGGATGCGGATTCGGCCGCGCGCCGAGAAGAGATGCAGGGAGCTCTAGCTGGTACCCGGAACCTGAAGTTCGTAGGAGAACTGTGTGGGGCTCGGTACGGTGAGCTCGAAGGTCATGGTGGCCTGCTGGACTGGAGCGGCCACAGTGTCTATGGGCGGATTACTCACGGCCAGTTCGGAACGACCGAAGCCCAGAAACTGAGAGAACACTAACACCGCGGCAGCCGCAGCAGCAGCGCCTACGGGAAGCAACACCATATGCCGTTTCGCAGGGCGTGAACGCAAGACGCTGCCGGTTCGTATGCTGGATGCCAGTTCCTGGGCGCACGCCTGGCATGCCACGAGATGCTCCTCATACGCCTCTTCCTCGGGTGACGCCAGGAGCCCCCATTCATAGGCAGCCAGGAGTCGCCCCATTCCCGGGCTAGTGCATCCGATCGGCGCTGTTCCTATGTCGGTAATGGGTTTCATGGCATTCCTCGCTCCGATTCTCTCATCACTTTCAGTTCCTCACGGCAACGGTACAGCCTCATGTACAGGGCATTGCGGCTGGACAGATCAAGAAACTGCTGCATCTCCTCTGCGGTGTATCCCTCAAGTACCCATTCCACCAGCTGCCTGCATCTCGACGACAGCCTGGGGACCATCCGTCGGATCTCGTCTCGCGCCTGCTCGGCATCGGAATCCACCCCTCCATGCCACCGTGTCGCAAAACCCCCCACGAGCGGCCCAAGGCGCTCCAATCGGCGTCTGGAGGAGTAGTAGTTCCCCACGATGTTCCGCAGAACTGTCAAACACCACGGGACAACTTCTGCATCGCCTGAAACCTCAGTGATTCTCTCCGCAACTATCGACAAGGCATCCTGAGTCAGGTCTTCGGCGACATCTATGTCCCACACTCTTCGTTTCGCGATCACCAGAAAACTAACGCGCAGCCGACGGCACAACTCCTCCAAGGCCCTGCCGTCTCCGGCCCGAGCCGCCGTGCCGACCTCCTCCGTGCTGGACCCGCTGAACTCCATCTCCGACTCCCATGCCGGTCTCGTAGTAGTACGCCGGCGCCTTCTGGTGTGTCGCCCAGGAAAACGCACTCAACATAGCGAGAGCGCTTCACCGGACAACCCCGAGGTGTCGCCATCATGCCCACTCGGGGCTCTACGCTCGCGCAGGCATGGGAAGATGGTCGCAGAACGGGCGGCGTAGCCACGGAGCGGGCCGCAGCGGATGAGAATCGTTCGCTGAGTACACTGGTACATACGTTCGACAGCGTATCGAGGTGGGACTTGTGCGCTGGTGTACTCAAGACAGGGCTGCTGCTATCTCCTCCCGAACTGCGGAATGCGGCTCGATCCCATGCCTTCGCTTCAAGAGAAGACGCGGTACGGCCGTGTCAAATCTGCCCAGAGCCCATGCGGCATGGGCGCGGACAAGAGGCGAAGGGTCAGTACAGAGGGCATCGGCAATGCAATCCACGAGGTCGTCACGTTGGCGATTGGCGGCAACGACAACCGCGGAGCGCACCACCGTCCTGCGTCCCACGTACGCCAGTGGCCCCCGCCCGGCCAAGGAGGAGAACTCATCCCGGTCCCTCGACGCAATCAGCCGCCCAAGGAATCCATCATCACTGACTCCCCCTTCCCCCGCGGCCTTGCCGTAGGGACATGCCCGGAGGCAGAGATCACACCCCAGTATGTGGTTGATCAGCCCTCGTAGCTCAATGGGAATAGTGCCGCGGTTCTGCGTGGTGTGGTACGCGAGACAACGGGCTGCATCGACGCCGTGGGGAGTCAATGCTCCTGTGGGGCATGCATCCATGCATGCGCCACAGTCTCCGCACGGCGCCTGTTGAATCTCGACTTCTACGGAACACAAAGGCTGATCCACCAGGAGTTCGGACAGACAGACATCACCGCCCAATTTGGGATGGGTGAGGAACCTGTTCTTCCCGATCCACCCCAGGCCCGCCCGCCGCGCAAGGGCCCGCTCGGGGAGCACAGTAGCGTCAACCTGAACCTGATGCCTGCTGAACCCAATCTCCGCCGCAATCGCCTGAAGCCTGTCTTGCACTACGCGGTGATAGTCCAGGCCTCGGGCGTACGATGCCACATAGGCGTCCCAAGGCGTTTCACTTCCGTGATGCAACTCGTCCCACCGCACGAGAAATGAAACTCCTCCGCGGGCCCACGGCGTGTTCGTGTCGAGAGTCATGCCCGACGATGCCTGCCGCGTCAGATAGCCCATGGAGCCGGAAAACCCGCGATCAAGCCACTGTTGCAGGATTTCCAGCTCATCTCCCAGCGGCGAGATGGGCCAGAAGGCCACGGCCTGGAAGCCGTGACGGCTGGCGACCTCACGGATCCGATCGAGCATTGATGGGCGCTATGAGCCGGATACCAGCACTCCCAAGGCCTCCTCGGCTCGGTCGAGGAGCTGTTTGGTCGCCCTCACATCCTCCAGGCAGTACCGGGCTATGTCCTCCATCCGGCCGGCCCGGTACGCCTCAGCCACGTCCTTGCCCCGCATCTGGCCCTTAGGGGAGTCGATACCAAGGCGCCGACACAGGAAGTCCAAAGAGTAGCGGCGAATGCCGCCGTAGAGCGTCAGCACATCGAGAAGATCCAGGTGTTCGGAGAGCCTGTACCGATTCGGAACCAGATTCCTGGAGGCGACCACGCCCAGCACAAGACTGCGCAGCATGAGATACGGCCCGTCAAAGGATCTACCGTTGAACGTAATGATCTGCCCGTAGCGCTTCACGACATCCCAGAAACGCTCAAGAATCTCGGCCTCGTTGCCCGTCCAGAACTCAGTTCCCTCATCAAAGGCCCACGCGGCCCCCTCCCCCGGTATGCCTTCGGCCAATACCAGTGCCTTACCGCTTTCCGGGTTCAACATGCCGATGGCGACGACTCTGCCGGTCAGAGGGAAGAGCCCAAGCTGGTCGCGGACCTTCTCCTGCTCCTCATCGGTTCGAGCGTTCTGCAGCAAGTACGCCTGCTCCTCCGGCTCCAGCCCCTCCCAATCCACCGGTACTGTTTCAATGTCGATGACAACTCTGCTCACCTTCAGTCTCTCCTTGCATGAGGAATTCGCTTACGGCCATGACTCACTTCGGCTCGCACACGACCACAACTTACACAATCACGGCGCCAATGCACGGTCTTGGTCTGACGCCGGCAGCGAACCCGCGAAAGATGCGGAGAACCCGAGGCGCTTCACCCTAGTCCTTGCATTCGATGAAGTCCCCAAGATCGCAGGGAAGTAGCAGACGTGATGAGCAGGGCCGCCGCGGATGGGTCGAATTGGCGGGCATGCTCCTCTCATCTGGAGGGTAAGCGGTTCCCCCAGGACGGGCTTCAATTGCGTGCACCCTCGGATTCCTGCACTGAGCGTGATGGAAAGACCCATCAAGACCTATATTGGTGCCCGATACCCGTGGTCCGCCTGGAAGGCGCAGCGCCTCGGTCAGGGTTTGCTGTGCACGTATCGTAAACAGCCGCGTGCAATGGGCGTCTGTCTTGGGCGAGGAGCCGGGCGTATGACGGGCCGCTGACCCACCCGACATTCTCCGGCATTGATCTGGAGGGAGACACACAATGAGAATTCTGACGTGGTCGATTGGTGCATGCGTGGTGGTGTTCGCCACGGCGGGGACCGCCCAGCAGAACCTTCAGGCGTGGCACATCCACGGGCAATCCTTCTTGGTGTGGGAGCACACCACGCCGACGCCAGGCGATACCGCAACCTACATGATCTACTCGAGTCCCTCTCCCATCACGTCACTTCAGGGCCTGCCGACGGTCGAACGGGTGTTCGCCACAAGCGGAGCAAACATGCGTCTCCACGATCTGGTTGCGGATGCCCGATGGCTCATACCGTCTGCCACAGGAGTTTTGGTGCCGGTAGCGGCGAACAGCGCCCTGGGAGTGCTCACCCCTTCCGAGGCCGGTGTTGCCTACTACGCGGTCAGCGCCCCGGGCAGCGAGGAATTCTGTGTTTTCGGGCCGGTGGCCGAAACCGTGGACAGCGTACGAGCCTACATCCAGTACGAAGATGAAGACGTCACTGTCTACGGCCATTGGATCGATGGGCGGGCAGACTACTCAGGAGGACGCCCCGAGTATCCCGTGATGGGAACGCCTTCCGCCAATGGCCTTGGCTTCAATTTCGCAATGTGGACCGTAGGCAACACCCCTCCCTCCGGCGACCTCCCGCTCGTGGTCGCCCTCCATGGCTACGGTGGTGGCCTGATGAGCTGCGCACCGACCGAACCCTTTGGCTTCTACTCGGCGGCGGACAGCGCGTTGGTTGCTACATTGGATGACGCGCTTCCCGAGCGTCTGAGTAGCGCCGTGGCCGAGGTCGGCACGTTCTGGTTCGGCTGGAACAGCCAGTTCGACAGATTCGACCCCGCGCTGCCCGGCCCGGGGGCCGTGATCGTCGACTACACCGCGCGCCGCATGTGGTGGGAAATCGACTGGCTCACGGACCACTACCCCGTCAACCTGGATCGGGTCTCGTTCATGGGGGTGAGCATGGGGGGGTTCGGCACCCTCGTTCATTCACAGATGAGAGCTGAGCAGATCAGTGCGGCACTGGCCTTCGTTCCGGTATTCGATATTGGCACATTGAGTGCAGCTCCTTTCTACCTCTTCGGCAACCAGGTTCAGAATCTTCCCACATCCTTGCCGGGATCACCCGGCTTCTACGATGTCTCGCGCCAGTCGTGGCGCCTCCAAAACCGAGCCAATGACTGGCCCTACACCATGATCGTCTGCGGCAAGAACGATGAGGTTGTGGGCTGGGAAGACAAACCTGACGGGTATCGGCAACTCGATTCAGCGACTACGGGCTTCGGGCTCTACTGGGATGAGCGGTTCCATGCAGACTGGGTGGGTTACCACTGGGATGCCTCGGCGCACCTTCACGCAAACTACCTGGCCGGCTTTTCCCGGGTACAATCATTCCCGGCATTCTCAGGCGCCGATCTTGACTTTGGCGCACAGGGTCAACAGCCGGATCCAGGCGACGGGGATCCCCAGAATGGCGATCCCTGGGGCACGTGGGGAGGCTATCTCGAGTGGGACGCCGAATCTATAGTGGACATGCTTGACGAATGGGCAGTAAGCTTCTGGATCGTTACGGAGTCCCTCTACCCCAACGACATCCCCGCCGCGGACAGCCTGCGCACCTCCATCACCATTCGACGAGCGCAGGCGTTCGAGCCTGAGAGTGGTCTTCGTTGGTCACTGACACGGGAGAGTGACGGAGCGATCATGCAGGATGGCATTGCAGTCCCGAATGACGGTGTGGTCACCGTCCCCGCCATCATCGCGCGGAAGTACCCACAGAGACTCACAATCCTCAACGGCGCGTGCATCGACTTCGACGTGGCAGTCCCAAGCCGATTGCCCAGGATCACGAGTCTTCACCCCATACCTGCAACGGAAGCCCTAACGGTGGCGTACGCACTGCCTGCATCGGGTCAGACGAAGCTCGTGGTGATGGATCTGCTGGGGCGCTCCGCAGGGGTCTTCAGTTCGGGAATACAGCCAGCAGGAGATCACACGACGCATCTGTCGCTCTCGACGGTTGACTTTTCCCTGGCGCCCGGTGTCTACGCGCTGGCCTTAGTCCAAGAGGGTCATGGATCAGCGTCTCGACTGGTGGTCGTGCGGTAGAGACCGATGGCTGGTGAGACGGGCTGAGCAACCCACCGGCTGACCCCGCCTACCTCCCCAGAGCCGTCGCCTCCCCTTACAGGCGATGGTATTTGGCGCCATCACTGCGTGTCATTGTACGGACTGGCCAACCAGAGAACCTGGGTCAGCGCCGCCGGATTCGTGCAGGCGGAACGAGACGATATGCCTCGCCCAAGCGCCGCCTACACCTCCACGCCGGAGGCCCAGCTCTTTAGGATTCGCTCGACTTCCTTGGGCAATCTCGGCCTGCCTCGCGCGTCCAGGGCCGTGCCGACGATTCGGGCCTTGAGGATGATGGCATGGTCGGGAAGTCTTCTGATCTCTTGCAGGAAGGCGATCCGAAGCCGCGACTCGCGCTCCACCCTGACCCCGACGAAAAACTCGTCTCCGGGCCGCAATGGCCTCTTGTAGTCAAGTTCCGCACGGACCACGACCATGTTGATGCCCTGTTCCGTGTATGCTGCGAAGTCCACGCCGATGCTCTTCAGGAATTCGTGGCGGGCATGCTCGAGGTAGTGCTGATACACCGCATTGTTCACGACTCCCTGGAGATCACACTCGTAGTCGCGAACAACCATGACCACGCTGAAGGCACTTGCACTGCTCTCGTTCATGTCAGTCTCTCCCTCGTTCATGCCCTCCACGACACGAGCTGTTGCCGGCGGAGCAGAATCCTCTGCTCTGCACCCTTCGTGGGGACGCCACGCGGTCTCACGCTCATGTCGACGCGCCCAGGAAGTCGGTGATGTCCCACTCGCCCCAGCGGTCGGTGATGCGATTGTCATGAATCTCGATGATCTCGATGCCGGTCATGTGGACCACCTCGTGGGTCGGTCCCCTGCCCATGAACCGGACGCGATTAGTGCCCGTGGCCGACCACCGCACTGCCACGCGACCCGCTGTCTCATCGATCACCAGATCCTCGACCTGGGCCTGGAGATCGGGAAAAGCAGCGACGAGTTCTTCAAGACCCAGCCAGAAGGCTTCCCTTGTGGTACCGCGGCACGCGGAGGAGTGGTCCACGAACTCCTCGGCATGCAGCGCGTCGAACTCCCTTCTGTCGGGGTCGGCACACCAGAGAGAAATCCAACGGCTGGTAATCTGCGCAAGAGCTTCCCTGTCCATCGCTGACCTCCCTTCGCGGCGTCGAAAGGCGCGCCATACGTCTTGCTCCCGGGCGCAGGTTTAGTCTTTGAACACGTCCGAATGCAGCTCGCCGCCCGTGGCCCAGTTGTCCTTGGGCAACTCCTCGATCTGGATGGTGACCGCATGGGCCGGCACCTCCGCAACCCGCACCATGGTCTCGGTCAATGCCTTGGCCAAGGTGGCCTTCTGTTCCTTGGTCCGCCCCGACCAGAGGCTTACTCGTATGATAGGCATGACTTCCTCCTTGTTGTTGAACGACCTCTCTGGAAGATACACACTCTGCCCCACGCCGGCACCCTGATCAGCCCCTCATTCCTTGGGATGAAACCTGTCACCCCGTCGCAGTAGACCACTTCTCTGGCCGCTCCGACAGGATCGCTTCACCGATCATGGCGTGTGAATGCCCCGCGAGGCGCGACCTGTTGTCAGATAGACTATCGCGGCTTCGCTAGGTCACACAGCCCGGGTGTGCGTGCCCACGCAATAGCCACTCCAGCACTCGAGCTCACCCCGAATTCCCAACCCTGCCTCCTGAACCCTGAACCCTCAAGCTCCTCTGTGCACCTAACCTCCGCCGGGCTGCGCTGTAGCGCCAGGAGCAGGCTCCCGATTATCTTGGATGGCGTCTCGCACCAGACCGCCATGGGAGGACACAATGAGTGTTGTCGATAGGTTGGCGTCGTCTCAGGGCCTCCGCACGCAGGAGGCCAACAGTGCCGTCGCGCTGGAGTGTACCGCCCGGCCCGAGTTGATTCCCGACATCGTTGGAGGTCTCACAGCCGGAAGCAACCTGCTGGCGGGGGATTGCGCGGAGGTGATGACCAAGGTTGCGGAAACACGGCCTGATCTCGTGGCGCCCCATGCGGAGGCCCTCTGCGCCCTCCTCGGACACACGAACGGGAGGGTACGCTGGGAATCGGCCCATGCGCTGGCACTCATTGCCCCCTTCGTGCCCGAGGTGATCGAGCGGGAACTCGACGCGTTCCGAAAGATCATATCCGCGGACAAGAGCGTCATCATACGCGACTACATCATCGATGCGGTGGGAGCATACGGCAGGAGCGAGCGCGACGCGGCCGAGCGGGCCTTCCCAATCCTGCGCGAGACACTTGCCGCGTGGGAGGGCAAGCATGCGGCCAGAACACTGGTAGCCCTGGGGAGGCTCGCGGCGACGCATCCTGCGCTCGGCGGGGAGGTAGCCGGCCTGGCGCGGGACTTCCTCACCCATGCTCGTCCGGGCATACGCAAGGCCGCCAGGGCCGCTCTGAAGTCGGCCGAGAGTGCGAGGAAAACGACATGACTACTACACCGCGCTCGCAGGATCGTAGGCGGGTGATGCACAGCGCAGCCTCATCCATCGCGATGCTGCTCTGCTTTGCGCTCTGTGCGTCTATCCTCGTCGGAGTATCATGGAGCGAGGGGGAATCGGTCGACATGAGCCTTCGCCTTGCGGTCGGCCCGACTGCCGCTCCCGTCACCTCTGGCACGGTCTGGCTCCTTCACTATGGCTGGGGGCGGCTCGATTCGGTGAGGCTGGCCGAGATCGGAACGGAGCCTATCCGAATCGCCCTCACACCCCAGAGGCGTGATTCTATGATTCCGCCGAAGCTTCATACGGAAGGCTGCGTCGCGGCCATCGAGCTTCCGGGCCCCACCTGGTATCGAACCGCGGACGTATCGCGGGCCGATCTGATCCGCGATTTCAAGACCGTCTTCTGGGCACTGGGTGAAAAGGTCGAAGATGAGTCAGGCCCTCCAACTCTCCTCCTTCGCGATCACCCCCTGCGCGTCCTGCGCCTTCTCGACCTGGAAGGCAATCCGGTTGGCGGCAAGGAGGTCGAAGTCTCCGTCTATCTCACCGACAAGAACCACTGCGGGCATCATCACGGATTGAGGGTGGGCACGTTCCGCACCGATGATCTGGGGGAGGTCAGCCTCCACGCACCTCTCGTAGATCTCTACCTAGACCGCGTACGCTACTTCGAGGACGAAGGTTCAGGTCCGTGGGGTCGCAGGTTCAGCGGTTGTGAGGGTCTCCGACTGGGGCCAGACCCGGTCGTAACCCTTCAGAGAGCCTGGGATCTGCCTTCGTTGGACGTGTCGGTACAGGTATGGGATTCAGCCGGGGAGCCTGTGCGGGAGATACTGCTGGGACACTGTCTGCGTGCCTCAGAGTGCGGCTGCAACTGCGGAACCCTCTGGCAGACAGATCAGCATGGGGTCATTCGTGCGTCATTGAGACCCGGAGACACTGAACAGATTTGGCTCAGCCGGGTCTCCCGAGGTGCCGAGAAAGACCGCCCCCTCACCGACGACGAGATCCGAAGGCTGTTCGACGAAGGCAGCCTGACGATTCGTCTCTCGGAGGAGGATTAGTCTATCTCCCTGCGGCACCGTCCGAGACGCGGTGTCGAGACCTCCACCGCACAGGGGGAGTTCCGCGAACTGCGCGCCCATCACAGCCCCGGCGGTGCAACCTGAACACACCCTGAACCGTCATACTATGTGAAATGAACAGAGAACAGGCCTTCACTACACTACTGGAACAAGAGAAGGACCGCGTGTACAGCTACGCGCTGCACGTGCTCCATCACCCGGAGGATGCCGAGGATGTCGTCCAACATGCCTTCATTCAGCTCTGGCGTGAATGGGATCACATTGGGCGCGACAAACGGAAGCGGTGGCTGATGCAGGTGCTCCACAATCGCTGCATGGACAGCATTCGAAGCCGACGGGCAACCGGTGCGAGGTTTCTCCCCACAGGGCAAGGTCATTTGGAGACTGCAACCATGACCGTGGCATCGCCGTTGACGGCAGACGCCCGGCTCGAAGGACACGATGTGCGCAAGGTCATCGAGGCGGGTATGGAAACCCTGCCCGACTCAACCAGGAGCATGATGGTGCTACACTATTTCCAGGATCAACCATTGGACGGGATCGCCGACCTGTTGAGAGTCCCGGTGGGAACGGTCAAGGCGGCCCTGCACCGTGGCAGGAAGAAGCTGCTTGAGTTTGTGCTCGCGACCTGCCCCGATGTGGTGGAATCATGAAGAACATCACCTGCGACGAGCTAGACAGATTGCTGCAGGAGCGCTTCCTGGGGACGCTCAATGGAGACGAAGCTCTGGCTTTGCAGGCCCACATCGAGGGGTGTGCGTCGTGCAGAGCGCGGGTCGGGGCCGACGATGCGATCGCCCGAACACTTGCCACCATGCCGGCCATCCCCTGTCCTCCCCATGTACTGCGCGCCATCAAAGCCGCCACGGTGGACCACCCCACGCCCGCGCGACGATCTCGCCGACTGCCGTCATGGCAGATGTTCGGATGGAAGCCGGCATGGGCGGGGATGGCGGCCGCATGCGCGTGCCTTGCGCTGTTCCTCATGAGCAGGGCTTTGAGGCATGACACTGAGCCCTTTGACATAGACCCGGGTAGAGTGGAGGCCACGGCCGATGTGGTAAGATGGAGCATTGTATACGCGGCTCACACGCTCCATCACACACAGGCGCGGGTCCTCCACCAGACAGTCGCGGGAGACCTCCCGCGGAGCCTGCATTCCGCAGTGAGCCGTGTACCCATACTGAGAGGAGTAATCCTATGAAACGTTCTCCCCTGATCGTCGTGCTGCTGTGTTCGGCGACTCTGGCCTTGGCGGCCGATCCCGTGCAGAAGGAGCTCAGAGACCACCCCGGCTTCGTGGATCTGTCACGAATCAAGATCCCTTCGGATGCCTCCAGTGTGACGGAGGTCACCATCGGGCCTGATCTCCTAAAAGCGACCTTGGCGGCTCTCCCCGAGAGCGTCGGCGCGGGCCTGCCTCCGGACCTTCTGGATGGTCTCATCGGCCTGCAGGTTCGCTCATTCAAGCCTTCGTCCGGTGAAGCCAAGGCGGTGCAGCATACGGCCCAGCAAATAGCGAGTGATCTGCTGGGCAAAGGGTGGAGCCGGATCATCCGCGTGGCCGATGGCGATGACCTCGTCACTATCGACTTCAAGTATCAAGACGGGGGTATGGCAGGCTTGATGATCATGGCCATAGAGCCCGACGAAGTCGCCCTCGTGAACATCGTCGGCAGCCTCAACCTCCAGGCCATCCTCTCCCTGGCGAGCCAGGGCCTTGACCCCGCGGCATTGGACAGCCTGCAGAAAGCCGTACAACAGGCAACCGGCTCCAAGTAGCACTATCTCCCGTGCCGCGGCCTCCGGGCCGCGGCACGCCCATTCATCCTCTCTCTCACGCCTATCATACGGGCGAAGAGAGGCCCCGTGCAGCTCACCGCACTGCAGGAACACACTCTACGCACCATTCCCAAGAGCAGGAGCTCCGCATCCTTAGGTGCTGGGGCAACCGGCACGAGCCGCGAATGCAGCTTCTGTTCGCGCCGGACGGCGCTCCAACACTGAGCCTTCCCCACAAGCCCGACGGTTGCCCGCGGCGGGCCGCGCTTGCCTGAGAGGTGCCCGTGGTGTTCAATGAGGGCCTTGCGACGAATACCAAATACCACTCCTCGGGAGTCAGGCCCGTGATCGTGATTCCTCTCCAGTCAGGCAGCAGCGGAAACTGCATCTATGTCGAGTCCGGCGACACCGCCGTGCTCCTGGATGCGGGCGTCGCCGGCGTCCACGTCCAGAGGCGACTCGACGCCCGGGGATGCGACATCCGGGGTGTACGCGCCGTGGTGGTGTCCCATGATCACATGGATCACGCCAGTCATGCAGGAGTCCTCCACCGTAAGTGCGGAATTCCCGTCTACTGCACGATGGCGACCATCGCGCGGATGCGGGAAAAGATGGAGGTGGGCAGGATCGGCGATCTGCAGCTCTTCTCGGCGGGGACGACCCTCGCCATCGGCTCCCTGCTCATCGACACGATCCCGACCCCCCACGACGGTGCAGACGGCGTCGCCTTCATTGTCCGTGCCGAAGGGCTGCGCCTGGGCATCCTCACCGACCTGGGCCATGTCTTTCCCGGCCTTTCCGAGCGAATCGCGGCCCTGGATGCGGTGATCATCGAGAGCAACTATGACCCGGACTTGCTGGCCCGGGGTCCATACCCGCCATGGCTCCAGGCGCGCATCAAAGGCCCCGGTGGGCACCTCTCCAATGAGGAGAGCGCCGGCATCCTCAGCGCGGCAAATCGAACCCGCCTCCAATGGGCATGTCTTGCCCATCTCTCTGAGAACAACAACCGGCCGGATCTCGCCGAAACTGCGCACCGCGCACTGCTGGGGAGCGAACTCCGGCTCTTCATCGCAGATAGATACGGCGCATGCGGGCCGTTCGAGGTCGTAGCGTGAGGCACGCCGCATCCACCCTGGCGGCAGCCGCTTTCGCCTGTTCCCTGTGCAGTTGTGTTTCTTCACGGTCAGATCCATCCTCGGGCACGCCCCACGCCCAGGTGCCAGCGCATTCGTCATCGACGGTCCCGCTCTACGGCTACAGAGTGGTGCGGGCATTTCCCCATGACCGGGAGGCCTTCACCCAGGGTTTCACGTATGCCAATGGGTATTTCTACGAGGGTACCGGCCTCAACAAAGCGTCGAGTATTCGTCAGGTGGAAGTGGAGACCGGCGAAGTGCTGAGGTCTCGTCCGCTGCTGGAGCGCTATTTCGGCGAAGGGATTGCGGTCAGGGAGAATCGACTGGTGCAACTCACCTACACATCCCGCTGCGGGTTCATCTACCGCACCGACACCTTCGACTCCCTGGGAACGTTCGAGTATGATACCGAAGGCTGGGGCATCACCCATGATGGTCGCCGGTTCATCATGAGTGACGGCTCGCCTGTCCTTCGGATGCTGGATCCCGAGACCATGCAGGTGGTGGACAGCCTCCACGTGAAGAACGGGGATACGCCGGTTCCCGGGCTCAATGAGCTGGAGTTCGTACAGGGGGAGATCTATGCCAATGTCTGGCCGTCGTTCTTCATCGTCCGAATCGACCCGAGAACGGGCCGGGTGATCGGCCTGATCGATCTCCGCGGTATACTCCCTCCGGAAGAGCTCCACCGGGTTGACGTGCTGAATGGAATCGCCTACGACCCGCTGGAGGACAGGCTTTTTGTCACAGGTAAGTTCTGGCCGGTCATACTGGAGATCGAGCTGGTGTTACGGCGGTAGCCTCTCTGTTGGGTGATACCGCTCGCGAGCCCACCCTGCATCTCTGTGGACTACGCTGTAACTTCACAGGGGAGCAGAGGTTCCCACGCAGAGCATGAGATCGAGCCGGAGGAATGAGGAGCACGGATCTCATCACCCGGCTTGACCGGGAGATCCAGAAGTCGGTCGATGTGCGTCGGCCTGGATTGCCCGAACGAGTCGGGCAATAACGGGGGGAAGTGTGGAAATTGCGCCATGTATCGTCCGCGCGAATCCGGGGCCCCCACTTGTTCCAGAGAACTGCAAAGTTCGTACTCGAGCTTGGATTCCCGGCTCGCCGATTGCGACTGCGATTACGATAACGATAGCGATACCGACCTGAGCCGCCGACGGGCGACCAGGGACGATCGCCCCTAAGAGGCAACGGTTCCTCGCACAGCTCTGCCCGGACTCTGTGCCCGCCCGTTGCGCCGCGTACCCTCAACCTCATGGACCTTTGTACACCCCGCGCCATCAGAGGCCCGATTGAACCCTGAATCCTGAACCCTGGGAACGCGAGCGAAGCAAAATCCACCACAGAGGGCACCCCGCATCCGCACGCGCGGGGCCACCCAGAGACCGCAGAGCAGATTCAGCGTAGGGGCGAGGCTATGACCTTGCCCGCGGGCGGAGTCAGAGCTCCGCCCCTACAGGGCAACGGTGCGGTGCACGCCCATTCGAGGCACCTAAGAGCTTCCCACCAGGCCAACCGCGTCCAGCAGCCGGCGCCTGAATTCATCTGAGTTGAAGTCGGCGGCGCGGCGGCGAGCCTCATGCCGAAGCGGTTCCAGCGCCCCCGGGCTCGTAATGAGGGCGTGGCTCTGCCGAACCAGGTCAGCAGGCGAGTCCCACAGGCAGCCTGACACATTGTCGGCCACGATCTCGCGCAAACCGCCTCCGTTCACCACCAGGGGGACACACCAGTGACCCATAGCCTCCACCGTACTCATCCCGAAATGCTCCATCCTCTCGGGATCCGTTTCCTCGTTGGCGCCATACCCCGCAGCGTGCCAGAACAAGGCGGCTTTAGAGTAGAGACGCCCAAGCTCCTGGTGCGGGCAGTTAACGTGAAACCCGACCGGATAGCCAGCGGCCCGACGACGAAGATCCTCGAGATACGTGCGGGACACCACGTCGTCCGAAGAACCTCCCGCCAGGTGCAGCTCCCATCCCTTGTCTTCTAGGGAATCGTAGAGGTCCTTGAATGCGTCGACGAGCACGTCGTGGCGTTTGTCATTGTATGGCCCACGAAAAAAACGGCCGACACCCAGGATCGCCTTCTCCTTCGCCATGCTGCCCTCCACCGGAACCTCGACGCCGGGATAGATCACATGAGACTCAATGCCATGATGCCTCCTGAGCACCCCCTGCACGAACCGGGAGTACACGATCACGGCCTCGGCCCGTCGGGCATCACGAAGAAGCAGCCGGCGGCCCAATTGCTTGAGCGCCTCACGCGGGCCTTTGCTACAGGCCGTGCGGACGATGTCGCTGGGCCTGAGGGGACCATACGGAATCTGCACCACATACAGGGTGCGCCGCGCGGGGTTACCCAATGGCCACACATTGGCGGTAATGACGGCCATATCGGCCCGGGAGAGACGTCGGCGAATCCTGC
>JAFGKV010000020.1 GCA_016928395.1 Candidatus Fermentibacterota bacterium
GCTATCGGCTGTCAGCTATCGGCTGTCAGCTATCGGCTGTCAGCTATCGGCTTTCAGACCCGCCCAGCGCTACGAGAAACCGTTGCCGTCGTAGGGGCGACCGCCCCTGGTCGCCAGCCGGTGCGGGTTCTGCCACTAGCACTGACTCCGGCGCCGAAAGACCCGGTCATCATCGGCTTCTCAGCCAAAGGAGCCGGGTTGCGCGTGGTCCGCCGGGGCGCGATCCCCAGGCTTGGGGCTCTCCTCGCTAGCGGTGGCCAGACGAGGCCGCAGCCGTATGCCCAGGCGCCCCGCGAGCAGAGCGCCGATGAGCCCGGGGAGAAGCAGATTGATGAGGAACAGCTCGAATGATGCCTGTACCGCAATGCCCGCTTCGATGCCGTAGCGCGCCAAGGCCAAAGCCGCGGTGGCCTCGCGAAGCCCGAAACCGGAGATGGTAATGGGGCAGGCTACGGCCAAGAAAATCAGGGGAAGACTTCGGGCAGCCGCGGCAAAGGGTGCCGGACCATGGGCGGTCAGCAGAAAGTGAAACTGCACCAAATTGAACCCGTAGATGACTGCCGAGAGCACCGCGACCTTGGCCAAGGTGCGCCCATCCAGCCGCTCCAGGGCCTCGCCCAGAACACGTACTTTGCCGCCCTTGGCGGCCAGGAAAGCCCCGATTCGGGGTGCCGCATGGGCGGCGAAGCCAAACCCGGCGAGGACCGCCGTGCCTGCCCAGGGGCCGCCGACCTGGAATGCCACGAGGAGCACTGCGATTGCCAGATCTGCCAGGGGATCGGTCAAGGCCATGCCCGAGAGTACGAGGCGGTTTCCCGGAGGAAACAAAAGCGACGATGCGGCCTGACCCACCCGTCCCGGGGTGATCACGGCGCCGGCGGTGCCCACCAGCAGGCTCGATGCAGCCAGGGGCCACCCGGTAGATGGTACGGCTCGTCTGGCCAGGAGCCTCCACCGAACGATCTTCGCCGCAAACCGGGGCACGCCCAGTGCCAGTGCAAGCCCCAGGAGAGCGGGGTCGGCATCTCGGGCCGCGTGCAGGATTCTGCCCGGCCCGACCTTTGCCACGATGGCGGCCACCAAGGCCAGCGACACCAGAATGCGAAGCAGCCGGATGGTGGAGGAGGGTGCGCGAGCCATCATGTCTCCTGGGATTGCGGCAGGTGCCGCGAGGGTCGTATGCATCGTGGCAGACGCGCCAACTACAGCCTCACCGGGATACTTGGCAAGGCACACCATGGTTCCTGCGGGTAGCGCGGATGCGCCTCTTGGGCTATCTTGCCTTTACAGGCGAAGGCGGAGAAAGGATGATGGTGTGGCGTATCGCTGTGCGCTCCCATGGCTGCTCGGGTGGCGGCGTTGGACTGCCGCCTTTGGGCTGTGTGCCTTGGTCCAGACAGGCCATGCATACGAATCGGAACGGGTCGTGCTGGTAATCATCGACGGTCTCCGCTACTCAGAGGGTCTGGGGGATACGACCCATGCCAATGTGCCCGAGATGTGGGCGCTGGCATCAGACGGAGCGATCATCGAGCCCTTTCTGAATGACGGGTACACGTATACCTCGCGGGCCATACCTGCCATCTGGTGCGGATCGTGGACCGAGGTCGACCAATTCACCGATCCCGCGTGCGGCGGGCAGCAGAACAACTACTCCCGGGATCCCACGGTGTTTGAGTACTTCCGCAAAGGGCTGGAGCGCCCCCAGGAGGAATGCATCTATGTCCTCAAGGATGTGGGCTGCCCATGGAAGGCGAGTTTCGACCCCGACTACGGGCCTGACTACTGGCCCATCTATCGCAGCCAGGGCTACACCGACCTCCATGTCTGGCAGCAGGCACAGAGCATTCTGACCACCGAGGCTCCCGAGTTCATGATGCTCTATCTGGCCGAAGTCGACGCCGCGGGCCATTCAGGGAACTGGGCCTACTATCTCAGCGCCATCGCCACAGCCGATCGCATCGTGGGCGAGCTGTGGGTCCTGTTGCAGGAGATCCCCGCCTATGCCGGGCGCACGACCATGCTGGTGACCAATGATCACGGCAGGCATACCTATGATTGGACAGGGCATGGATGTTCCTGCGCCGGATGCCGGACGATCCAGCTTCTGGCCGTCGGCCCCGACATCGTGCCCAACATCGTGTCGAACCTGCCACGAACACTGCGGGATATCACTCCCACCATCGGCGAGCTGTTGGGGTTCGAGACACCCAGGGTCACGGGTGAACCCGTGCTGGAGATCCTGCAACCAGCGACCGAGACGTACTGGGAAGAGCCATTGGCAGTCGCCCCCGACCTTGGATTGGCTCCCGTGTTCTCCGGCGGACCTGGCCCGATTCGTTTTCGACTGGCCCTGCCCCGCGGGGGGCACGGGCGCGTGGCCGTCTACGGTGTGGGCGGGGCCGAGGTGGCGCGCCCCCTGGACCGGTGGATGCCGGCGGGTAGCCATGACCTGATCTGGGACGCGAAAGACCTTTGGGGAAGGTTACTAGCCCCGGGAGCCTACATCACGACGCTCACCATGCCCTACGGGCGACGTGCGGCCGTGACCATTCGAATGCCGTGAGCCTCGAGCGCTCAGCGATGTCTACGTAACGCAGTTTTTCAGCCTGTCGACCAGGGGCTCGTCGGGCTCGGCGATCAGGCCACTCTATGCTTCAGGATTCGCCGGGCAGGTAGATCCACATGGGGCGGATGGGCCATCCTGTCCGAGGACGGAAGGTCGTCGAATCCCTGAAGGCCGGCATCGCGCGGGGATAGTGTCGATTGACCTCATCCATGAAGAACCAGTCATCGCGGTCAAGAACAACCGCCGAAATCCGGCCGCTGGAACGCAGATCACTGAACTGCGCTCGAAGGATCGGCCCCTGCCCTTTGGGGTCGCACCCGAGTACATCCGATACCGCCATGCGGTGCGCCCCGGTTGCCCCTGCCCGAGACGGCCAGAACCCGTGATACGGAACGAGAACCTCTCCCTCGATGCTGGCTAGCATCTCCAGCAGCCACTGCCCTTCGCGGCGGTCTCGAGTCGTGGGAATCTGGGCCCGGGGGTCGTATGTTAGCCTGGCGAACTGCCCGAGGCAGAGCACCGCGACCGCCATGCGGAGGTGGCGCCGGCTCGGGCGCTTCTCATTGCGGTCGCGGACCACACCCACTGTCAATCCCGCCAAGACGGCGAGGATCGCGTATGCCGGAATCAGCGTGTTATCATAGCCGCCGTACTGCATCCGGGGCAACCATGCGCCCGCCACCATGCCTGCAGCCATGCCCAGGTCGATCCATCCTGATCCGCCCCGGCCCACAATGGTTCTCACCAGCCACGCCACGGCAAGGAGGGCTGCGAATCCGAAGTTCAGAAGGACATCCCGGGTCCAGAATGCAAGGATCTCGGGGCCGAGCACTCTCCCGGTGAATCTCCTCGGGAGGTCGAAGACGTAGTAGCCATACCACCCTTGGGTCGCCAGATGCAGCGTCCCGTGACATGCCGACATCCCGACCACGGTCACGATGCCCAGGAACAGACCTCTCCGAAAATCCATGACTGCCACCGCGCAGATGAGCACAATGGCGACGGCGAATGCGGTTTGCTTCGTGAGGCTGGCCAGCACGAGCAGGAGTGCGGCGAGCGCGTCCATCCTGCGTGACGCGCCACACCGAACAAGGCTGAACGATCCCAGTGTCAGGGCCAGGAACAGGCAGTCGGCCCGTGCGATGTCGAACCACGCGCCACTGGTTCGATAGGTCGCCGCCCACAGGCCCATGGCCACCACCGCTGCGTACAGGCTTCGCGTCTCGCGCCGCACGATGTTCCCAATGAGCGCAACGCAGGCAAGGGACGAGGCGAAGGCCACGATGCGGAGCGCCGGGTACCCCAATCCTACGACTCGCGCGACCACTGCCGCTGTCCAACAGAACAAAGGCGGATAGGTAAATGGAACGAACGCTGGTGAGGGGGAGACATAGAGAGGCTGGCCGGCACGGATCCTGGCCACATGATCCACCATGCCGCCTTCCATCCACTCCAGGTCGAACGGATACCCGAGACGACTCACGGTAATCACGAGATAGGAGCCCAAGGCGGCTAATGAAGCCACCACACAGGCAAGGGACAGAATGTCTGCGATGAGGCGCGCCAACGCCGCCGGGGACGTACCGTGAGGCATGGGTGCGTCTTTCACGCCCCCGGAACTCCTGCAGGATAGACGAGCCTGTACACGTCGACGCCGGCATACCGCGGGCTAGAGAAGCTTCGCGCGAGTCGGTAAGCCTCCGGGAACCACGGCGCCTCCACCAGCTCGCGTTCATTGCCCCACAGCTCCCGATGCACGATGAGGTAGTCGGGCCTCTACCGGCGGAGCGCCCAGGTGCCGTCGCCCTGGGCCAAGGTATGGCGGGCGACGCCGGGAGTGACCAGACCCCACAGGTCGATGATATGGCGCTGCGAGACATAGCCCACGGCGCCGACTTCGAAGGCAGCCACCGTGGCATCCTGTGAGGAGTCGGTTTTGATCCACATCGCGGCTTCCACATAGACAGGATGCCGCGGATACGGCAGCCATCGCCCGAACGCGGCCCCGCACTGGGCGAAGGACACCAGCGTCACCCCCCATGCTGCGGCCGCGGCCATGGCGCCCCAGGGCCTCTTTTGGCGGGCGAGGCCCACCAGGCCCAGGCCCGCGAGGATGACCACGAGGGGCGACACCACCGAGTAGTACCAGATGTAGACATAGGGTACGTTGAGCACAGCGAAGGCTGCCAGATAGCTCCCGGCCCAGAGAGCCAGGGCGCCGGGCACCACGAGGCGGCGACGCAATACCCGCAGGAGTCCGATCACGGCCAAGGGGGCCATGACCGCGATCCAGCGTGACTGCCCCAGGAACCGCGCGGCATAGAAGGGTATGCCGTCGAGGAAGCGACCGTCCCACACCGCGGCCTGCATGCGTTTGACCGCCAGGGTCTGGGGCCAGGGTGTCCTATAGTAGAGTGTCGCGCACGAGGCCCATGTCCCTGCCACTGCGCAGCATGCCAGGCCCGCCTGCACGGGAAGACGGCGATGCCGAAGGGCCCAGACGAGCAGGTACACGGCCGCTGCCACCGCCGCATCGCCTCGGCACACCACCGCAAGCCCCAGAAGGCATCCGGCAAGAACCTGATGCCGCGAGTCCAACAGGAGAAACGCGTTGAGAATCAGCGCGACATACAGGAAGGTCTCGGCGCCGTAGCCGCCGGTGATCAGGAGAGGATCAAAGACCGCCAGCGAGCCCACCGCCGACATGATCGTCGCCCGGGATCTCTCCCCCCCCCCCCCCCGCCCCCATCCCCCCCCCCCCC
>JAFGKV010000145.1 GCA_016928395.1 Candidatus Fermentibacterota bacterium
AGTTCGCGGTCAGGCGGTGGCAACTTTCGGCGTCGCAGACGGAATCCGGGGGGAGGCGGCGTCTTCCTCCGGCCGAGGCGTCTATGGCGTGAACACCGCAACGACGGGGCTGGCGTATGGCATCTATGGCCTAAGCAGCTCCACAGGAGGTGGTTCGGGCGTTGTCGGCAAGGCGCCCCAGTATGGGGTGATCGGCGAGGCAGCGAGCACACTGGACTACAGTCTCGGTGTGTGGGGATTCGCATCGAATTCCGCCGGAAGAACATTCGGCGTGTGTGGAAGAAGCGCGTCGACCGAAGGAACAGGCGTCTGGGGCTGGGCGACCGCCTCGACCGGGAGTACCTGTGGTGTCAGGGGCGAGAGCGCATCCACGGACGGCACAGGTGTCTCCGGTGTGGCCTTTGCCACCGATGGCCAGACCTACGGGGGCTGGTTTCGGAGCGCATCACCGTCCGGAAGAGGCGTGTATGGCGAGGCACAGGATGGGTTCGGTATCTACGGTCTAGGCACCGTAGGTGTAAGTGGCACCACTATCTACGCGGACGGCACGGGTGTTATGGGCGTGGCCGTGGAGACCACTGGCTCGTCTATTGGCGTGTTCGGGCAAACTAGCTCCCCCTCCGGTTACGGCGTCTACTCCTCGGGCAACTTCGCCGCGTCGGGCACGAAGAGCTGTGTCGTGAAGACATCGAAGGGGCCGGCGATGCTCTACTGCCAGGAGAGCCCCGAGAACTGGTTCGAGGACTTCGGGGAGGGGCAGCTTATGAACGGCCGCTGCCATGTCGAGCTCGATCCCCTGTTCTTGGAGACGGCGACTATCAATGGTGCCAACCCCATGAAGGTGTTCATCACGCCGGATGATCCGATGTGCGAGGGAGTCGCGGTGGTGCGTAGCACAACGGGGTTCGATGTCATCGAGCTGCATGGCGGTGAAGGCAGTTCCAGCTTTGCATACCGCGTCGTTGCCAAGCGAAAAGGGTACGAATCAAGGCGCCTCGACTACTGCCAGGCGGCAGAGAAAGACTCCTACTTGTTCCCCAAGCTACGGGATCAGGAAGCAGGAAAGGCGTTAGGCGTGAGGGGGCAGGCGGGTGGCCCTGCTTTCCAGGACACTGGCGGCGAACCCTCTTCGCCACTGGGAGGTGTACAATGAGGGGCGTGCGTGCAGCGTTGACGGTGGCGCTGCTCTGCGGGGCAGCCACGGCCCAGACCTACGTCCTGAAGGAGTCGACCTTCGGGTCTGCGGGAGGCGCGATGTCGGGGACGACCTATGCCGTAACCGGGACCTTGGGGCAGCCGTCGCCGGTGGGCAGCTCCGCGGGCAGCAGCTACCAGACCTACCATGGGTTCTGGCACGCGGCGGGCTGGGCGCCGTTGGACGCCATGGTACTTGCCATCACGCTAGTGAGTTCGACTACGGCCCGGCTGAGCTGGGATCCGGTGGCGTTGGCAACGGCGTATGACCTGTACCGGAGCACCAGCGCCTACTTCACGGCGAGTGGTTCACCGTGGCAGACCGTGAGCGCGCCAACGGTCCAGTACGACTTCACCGACGGGATCGGGAACTTCGCACTGACTCATTACTTCAAGGGCAAGGCACGGAACGCGGCGCAGACCTCGCCGGAATCCAACACCGTGGGTGAGTTCGAGCGCAGCAGCACGAGTTCGGCCGCGAAGCCGGGAGGATTCTCGTTGAGTGCAGGAGAACGCTGAAGGGATCTGACAAGATCATATAGGACAAGTCCAACATAGGACGAGTCCTATATGGCCAGCGACCCCACTCCTTCGCGCCTAACGTCGCGCCTACCGCCCGAGGCGTCCTCCCTCACTATCCCATCGCTCCTGTACTCTCACCCACGTTCCGTACTCGGCGGAAGCCCTATCCCGCGTTCCGGGTTCCGAGTTCGCAGGCGCGGGTCCGCCTCCCTCAGCTCCATCTCGGCTCGGCCAGCAGTCTCCTGGCAAACTGCTCCAGCGTCTGAGACGCAGCCAGTCCCCTGACACCCTCAACAGTTTCGACCGCCAGGGTCTTTTCAAGCTTCGCGATGGCCTGCTCCATCGACTCACGGTCTTCCTGGTGAAATGGTTGGTCCAGCCCCACCAGAAACGCCTCCAGCGCTCCCGCCATGTCTCCGAACCGATCCTTGAGCCGAGCAACCGCGCGTATGATCTCCACGATCTGCGGAACAGCTTTGGTCTCGTTGGCAAGGGCCAGCGCGTTTCGGTAGCATTGCTCAGCCTCACGGGACTCATCGAGTTCCATACAGTGATCGGCCCTGAACATGAGCGCCATCGTCTGACCATGCCGGTCACCGATGGCCTCTGCCTCATCGTGGGCCTCTTCAAGAATGGCTTTCGCGCAGTCAGGCAGCCCGCGGGCGGCGAGAGACACCCCCAGATGCGCCAACGTGTTGGCAAGCCCGCGGCGGTCTCCCAATGCCCGTTTGATAGCGACACTCTCCTCGTATCTTCGCACGGCCCCCTCGTCGTTGCCACGCCGATGGGCCACGATACCCAGCGTGGCCAGCGCACGGGATTCACTCAAGCGGTCTCCGACCGCCCGCGCAAGCACCAGCGCCTCATCTGCCAGTCGTCGGGTCTCGGAGAGGTCCCCACGCTGCAGTGCCATACCTGTGAGGTTCTGCAGGACCGTTGCCTTCCCCGGCTTATGATCGATCTGGGTGAAGATGGCGAGGGCTCGCTCGTAGTGCGTGACTGCTTCGTCGATGCGCCCGAAGCCATCGGCGATGACGCCGAGATTGGCGTGGCATGCACCTTGACCCTGGAGATTGCCGATATCCTCCCAGGTGACCAATGCGTGTGCGATCAGATCCTTGGCATCATCCGTATCGCCCAAGGCGATGGAGGCGATGCCGGCGGTATTGGCCGCGGAGGCCGCGTCGATCCGCAGATCGAGTGCTTCGGCCATCGCCCTCGCTTCCTGTGCCGAATCGCGTGCCTCCTGATAACGGGCAAGCCGATAGATCAGTGCACTCCAGCATGTCAGCGCCACGGCGAGCGCCTTGAGGCCCCACTCATCTGTCTTCCACGCCTTCCGAAGCGCCTCAACAGTTCCACCGAACGCCATCTCCCCCTCGCGAAACCTCGAACGGTGCTCGAAGAACCGGTGCATGCCTCGGAGATAGAAGAGCAGGAGTTCGCTCCGGGAAGCGGACAACGCATGTTCCCAGCCCCCACGGATGTTGGCCATCTCTCGTTCTATCTCGTCGAAGACCGACGCTTCACTGGCGGCTGCCAGCCCATGCTCGTGCTTCTGCACGAATGCCCCGTAGAACTCTGCGTGCAACTCCTCAGTCTCCGACCGTTCCCCCGGTAAGCGCGTCAGCTCCTCACGGGCGTACTGGTGCAGCAGCTCATGGACGGAGTATCGGTTGGATCGGTTCCGCGCTATCAGCGACTTGTCGACGAGACGTGAAATGGTCACCAGAGAGGCCCCGACCACTGCCCGCGCAGCCTCCAGGGTGAATCCTCCGCGGAAGACCGATAGGCGTCGATAGATGCTCTGTTCCGAGTGCCGCAGGAGATTCCAGGAATGGTCGAACACCGCGCGCATGCTCCGGTGGCGAGGCGGTGCCCCGGGAAGCCGGGCGGCAAGCTGATCGATGTCTTCGGAGAGGCGCCCGGCGATGGCTTCGCAGGGAACGTCATCGACGGATGCAGCCGCTAACTCGATGCCCAGGGGATTGCCGCCGACAAGCTGGCAGATGGTCGCGATGGATTCCCAGTCTGTTGGCTTAGGGATGAACCCCGCCGAGGCACGTCGCGCAACATGATGGAATAGCATGAGCGCGGGATGGTTCGCCGGATCGGGAGCATCGGTCGGGGCGGGGACGCCCAACCCGGCGATCTCCACCACGGTCTCCATCGGCAGACCTGTGCGTTCACGGCTGGTGACCAGGAACACCAGGCCAGAGCCTGCCGCCAGGAGCTCGTCGAGCAGGCCACGGCCGTCCAGGAGGTGCTCCATGTTGTCGAATACCAGGAGCATGCGTTTACCCTTGAGGAACGCAAGAAGTTGCTCCTTGGGGTCCACCGTCCCGCGGAACGTCGCGCCGACAGCCGACGCAACTGCGGGAATCAGAAACGCGGAGGAGGGCACGGGGGCAAGAGGTACGAGATGTGCGCCGTCCTGGAAGAGACCGCGCGCCTCTTCGGCGGCCTCAATGGCGAGACGGGTCTTGCCGATTCCTCCGGGTCCCACCAGAGAGATGAGCCGATGTGCGCCGTCAGTCAGAAGGTGGAGCAGGTGTTCCTGCTCGCGTTCCCGACCGATGAACGGCGTCATCCACCCTCCCTGATTGACGCCTTCGGCAGACTGACCGGGGGAATTGATCCTGACAAGGATCTCCTCCAGGAGCTTGCTCACCATGCCGGCATCGCGCACCCGCTTCGAACGATCCCGATCGAGCATCCATGCGAGCAGCGAGACCAGCGAATCGGGCGCCTCAGGCTGGAATTCGCTGATCAGGGGAGCAGGCCGCTCTACCAGCCCAGGCAGATCTTCCTCCGTGGCCGGAGTACCGAAAGGGAGCGTGCCCGCCAGCATCTCGAAGACCATCAGGCCCAGTGACCACAGGTCGGACTCAGGGCCGAGGGATTCCCCCCGGAACCCCTCGGGACTCAAGTAGGCCAGTGTTCCGATCAGCCGTTCAGTCTGTTCTGAAGGGCTCACAGACGACAGCGCCGCGATGCCGAAATCCGACAGGCGGGGGGTTCCATCGGCAGCCATGAGCACGTTTGCCGGCTTCACATCGCGATGTATGACGCCATGCTGGTGGGCGTGGTGCAGAGCGGAGGCCAGGTCAATGGACACCTCGATAGTCCATTGAAGCGAGAAGCGATGCTCTCGCGTCAGGAGATCGCGAAGGGATCCGCCGCCGATGAAATCCGTCACTAAGAACGGGATGCCGTGGTGGATTCCCGAGGCGCGCAACTGCACCACACACGGATGCGAAAGCGTTCCCAGCAAGGCCGCCTCACGCATGAGGGTCTCCTGGAGGCTCTGATCAGCGCCTTCCAGGAGCTTGATGGCAACCGGCTCGCCGTTCAATGTGTCGATTCCGCGATACACTCGGCCGGAGGCGCCGTGTCCGATGGGGTCGCCGATTGCGAAACGTCTGGCCAGCAGGCCGCTTACCTCATCCATGCGGTATGCTCGTGTTACTCACCCAGCCTCATTCGCTAGTTCACCCAATAGCCATGCCCGAAGAGGGCGGCTCCTGAAAGAAACCACCAGGCCAGCGCCCCCACCACGCTCCAGAATCTGGTCAGGGGACGTTCGGAGAAGAAGGCGTTCCTCACCAGCCACAGGAGTAGGCCCGACCCAACGATGTATCCAAGGACTCCGAAATACGCGACCAACGGGCTCTTGAGATCCCGCAAGCCACCGATAGGGCCGGTCCATAGCGTCAAGTACGTTGTGGTGCCAATGCCATAATCCACAACCGGCTCATGGGGGAAGACGAAAACCGCCAGGTAGACCGAGGCGACCAGGTAGCCAAGGACAACCCCAAGGAACCCATACAGAGGAACTCGTGGAATGCGATACGGATCGATGGGTTCACTCATGCTGTGCGCTCCTTTCCTGACCGCCAAGCCTACGCCTGGCAGACGATCGGATCCTGGATGCAGATCCGTGTTCAGTACTCACCAGATCCCGTGTCCACAGGAAGTCACGCTCAAAGGCGCGAAGCAGCCGGGTGCGATCCGCATCCAGACGGGCCAGCTCCTGGTCAATGCCTCGGCTCGGCGACAGCAGGATCGCATAGAGGAGGTGTTCTTCTTCCACGAAGCCAGCGCCGCAGTCCCCGGCGATGGCGCGGGCATCATCGATACAGCGACGGTAGTTCAAGGTCGCCCGTGGTGGGTCATCCTGGCTCACGTGAACCGCCACATCGGCACGCCAATCGTCATCCCGGCTCGCGACACCTTCCGCCGAGAGGAACGACCTGACACGCTGCCCAGAGCGTGCACGGAGGGCTTCTAGCAGGTGCCGGGATTCCAGGGTCCCACGGCTGACTCTTCGCGCCACGGTCTGGGAAAGGCCGAGGATCGACAACGCCCCCGGGCTCAAGGGGAATTCCAGCGGCACCACGGTATGACGCGCAGCGGCCACATCCAGGGCAAACTCCAGCGAGCAGTCATCCAATCGCCTCTGTGCGGCGTCCACGGCTTCCCGGAAGGGAAGCGAGTGGCCGGAGTAGAGAGTGACACCGGTTGCCTCCAGCGGTAGCAGCCTGCCGCTGCGTACGGCCTCCCTGATCCGTTCCTGAGATTCAATCACCGGCTCGAGGCGTTCGCTGCCGGTCCTCCAACACCCGACCATCGCGTGCTGATCGGCGTGCTCCCCTCGGCAGACAACAATCACCACAGGCTGAAGATGCACGCTCTCCAGGCAGGAGGCGAACAGGAGCGATAGGTCGATGCACGTACCCGCGCCAGCACGCGTATGGGGATTCGGGATGACCCTGTGCGGTGGCCGAATCGCCTGTCCATCGGTTTCGTAACTGGGAGCCTCAAGAACATACTGGAGATTGTAGCGCACCTGGAGCGTCTCGTAGATCTGTCTCACCACGTCTTCAGCCTCCGATCCATCACCTACGGATTGGACGGGTGATGCTCCTCGGCCTCTTTCGAACACAGTCTGGCCGGCGTCTGCAAGAATCTGCTGGATGATGAACTGCCCGGGCTGCACATAGCAGGCAAGAGTCTTGCGCGCCTCTTGCGCCAACGACCACTCATAGAAACCCAGGACGAGAACCTCACTGCGGAAGACCACGTGGCCATCCACCGCGATAGATAGGGTTGCGTACCGACGCGCTTCGAGCCCCTGGAGGCGATCATAGCATAGTTGCAGCGGAATCGGCGCGAGCCGAGCAACGGCGCCGTGCCCGAGGGCGTGTACGGGCAATGTCAACGGCAGTGCGTATCCTGGGATGTCGATGGTCAGAGTGAACGGCTCGACAGACGAGTCGCTGCGGTTGACAATCTCGATGTGATCGATGATGGGGATATGGCAGTGGTGAAACGCGTAGCTGATCGCGGGTGCACCGACGAACGCGATCTCCAGGTCGCCATGGCGGAACCTGCGTGTCGAAGGGGGATTGCTCCTAGACACGGAAGCCGCTCCTTGGACGGGGTCGTGATCTTCTGGCATCCGGTTCGTGCCTGATGTCGTAGTATGCGCGCTCCAGGCCCGCGGTCAAGGGCCTGTTCATCTCAGAGAGAAGCTGCCAGACCGCTCGTGTCCGCGCTCGCAAACTCAGAATCAGAAGTCAGGAGTCGACCCCCCACAACGCGGCACACGGGCGGGCGAGCGGGCTGCCGGCTTCGCTTCGCTCGCAGGCTCCAGGGTTCAGTGGGGCGGCCTGCCGACTATGGTTCCGCCCCCATCTCCTCGCTCCTCACTCCTATCTCCTCACTTCTCAAAGCGGCTCTGTCGTTGACCCTGCGCCTGGTCGAGGGGCGTGAAGCTCCAGCGTAGCTCAGTGTCGGACTCTGGTGCTTCGGATTTGCCCTCTGGCGGGAGCCTGCAGCAGCAGGGTGTATTCCCCGTCGGGAACGTCCTCAAAGCGGGCTAGGAGGTATGCTTCGCCGGGAACCGCAGCCAATTGAGCCACGCGGGTGAACTCCGACGAGGTGGCGATGAGCACAACAAAAGGATGTGGCGCCGCACCCTTGGGGTGGCGCACGGTGACGGCGGATTCGGCGGCATCGGCAACAACACGGAGCATCGGTTCATCGGGGCTCTCTACCATGGCCGGGCCCCTTCTATCCTTGCCCCGCACGCGGATCGGCGGGGCCACGGGTTCGAATGCGAGGAGCGGGCCGGCCGGAGTCATACGTGGCAGCGCTTCGTCGCGGATCCACGCCAGTCGTGCCGCAGACTGGAGCCCGATCCGCAGGGCCGCGCTGGTCGACTTCATGAGGTTCCGTGACCAGCGAAGCAGCCTCCGTTCGACCTCGGACGGGATCTCGGCGTCGAAGGCGTAGCTTCGAAGGCGCTTCCGGAGTTGCGCCAGCGCGGGATCGACCGTATGCCGCGCCGAAAAAACGGCGGCCCGGTGGTCTCGGAGGAGACGATAGGCCCTTGCCCGCGCCGCGCACTCCGGACACGCGGCCAGATGCAGGTCGAGTCGAAAGCCATCCTCCTCTGCCGCTTTGCCCGCGACGTACTCGAGTATCCGCATCAGTGAGGGGTGATCCATCAGAGACTCCTATGATCGCGCCGTGTGCCGCTCTTCCATGAGTAACATACCCGTCTCCAGCGCGTTTCTCGCCCGGCGTCTCACCTTGTGACACCAATCCGAGAGGGAGGCAGAGGGTTTCGGGCCAAAGAAGGTCGAGAGATGCAGATCACCAACGGGGCCGGTCAAAGCTCGCGCCCGATCGTACTCCTGCTCCGGGTACACGTCCCGAACAGGTGCAACGAGCCTCTGCCAGAACCACGGACAATGGTCGCGGCAGAGCGGTCTCCGGCCGGCGTCTGTGAACGCGTGGCGGGACATATCATCATACACGCGCCGCGTGAGGGTGAAGAGCGAGCGGGAGCCGAGTTGTTCAGCCACTTCGCGTGGGCGCCACTCAAGGAATCCGATGAGACAGAACGCCAAGGCCTGATGCGGCTTTGCGCCGCACGCCAGAACGAGAAGGAGAAGCTCCTGTGTCGCCGCCTCGATCTCCTGCGATGGTTGGGCAGCGATCTCGGGGATCTCAGCCAGAGGCCTGAGCCGCCGCTGATACTGTGGCGTGGGTTGATCGGGGGTGGATGCCGCCGCCACGTGAGTTCGGCGTAGATGGTGATCGATCTGGCTGTCTGCCATGACCCGCAAGAGTGTGTAGACAGAAAACTGGGGATCGTAGCGACCATCCCTGAGAAACGGGAGAGCGGCCGCAAAGGTCTCCGAGACGATGTCGGCGGCATCCGCCGAATGCACCCTTCCGGCGACATAGCCCCGCAAGGCCTCGAAGAAGTGCTCGTACAACGTGCCGAACGCACTGTCGTCGCCACCCTGAACCCGCGCCGCGAGCTGGCGCTGTTCCTCGGAGGAAAGGTAGCGGTGGGCCTCTCTGTGCATGGCACCCTCGTGTAGCCGTCTCTCGTGTCGCACCCCGAAGGACTCCCGCAAAGACCCCATGCGCCGGGGATGCTCCGAGCCGCCGGCCGCCATCGCAGGGAGCCACGCGCTCGGAACTTGAGCGTCGCGGACGGGGACACTCCGGTTATGCCCTCGCAGAATGCAAGATAGATGCGTATATGCCCGAGGCAAGATTCCCCCCTGCAGCCACTGTTCGTTCAATCGCATGACGGCGATGGCTCCAGGACACGGGTAGGCCGCCCGTCTGACATCGTTGTTATTCTGCGTCTAAAAGCATGGGTCGTGCCGCGACGACCGCCCTGCCCCTGAGTCCTCTCTTTCGGCACCCCCTTACACCGCTCCCACGGATGTAATGACTGCAGGCCACCGTCTCGTTATTGTGCGCGGCAGACACCGCGTTTCGGGAAAGCGCGTCAGATGCTCGTGGTGCCCGACGCCGCCCAGCCGGCGGTCGGACCCGGAAGTGAGGAGCAGGATGAGGGTACCCATAGATGGTGACCATGGATTGGGCACGACCATAGCCCGGCACGCCCTGCGTCCAGCCTATGCCGTTGCCCTTCTTCTGGTGGTGCACTTCGCCGCCTGTGCCTGGTCAATCGCCCGCCAGTCCCTCACCTATGACGAATCCAACCACTACGCCTACGGCATGAAGATCAGCCGGCTCGACCCCGACCTCGGCCCCCACGACAGCAAGATGCCATTCTCCGTTGTCAATACGATTCCGTACCACCTGTCAGTGGCGTTGGGCAAGCTTCCCATCCTCCACGGTCTCGCGTCAGGGCTTGCCTCCTTCGACGCCGCGCGGGTGGTCACCGTGTGTTTTTCCCTGCTCCTGGGCGTGGGCGTGTTTCGCTGGAGCCGGGCTCTGTATGGGGTGCATGGCGCGCTCCTGTCGCTAGCGCTCGTGGCGTTCGACCCGACCATCCTCGCCCATGGATCGCTGGTCACCACGGACCTGTTTGCATCGCTCATGGTCCTGGTTGCGCTCTACCGCTACTGGGTGTTCCTCCGGGAACCCACTGTGCCGCATGCGGCCCTGAGCGCTACGACCCTGGGCCTGGCCCAGCTCTCCAAGTACACCGCAGTCTACCTGTACCCACTGTTCGTGCTGCTCTTCCTCGGGGCAGCCGGCACAAGAACGTGGAGAGACAGGGGCGTTGGAGAACCGGGGAGGCTTCTGCGCCGCGGCGCGGGCTTCTTCGCCCTCTTCGTCGCGGCAAGCATCGTGATCATCAATGCGGGATTCCTGTTTCACGGCACGGCCACGCCGCTTCGGGACTACCGGCTCCGCAGCCATCTTTTCCTCTCGCTGCAGCGCACACCCCTCCTCCGAAGCCTCCCGCTGCCCCTTCCCGTGCCGTTTGTCGAAGGCCTCGACCGGGTAAAGCACAACGAGACCACGGGCGCCACCTTTCCGGGCATCTACCTCCGGGGCGAGGTGCGCAGAAGCGGCGAGGAAGGCTTCCGGGGGTTCAAGACCTACTTCCTGTGGTGCTGGCTCCTGAAGGTGCCGCTGGCGACCCAGCTCCTGGTTTCCATGGCTCTCCTGGGCCTGCTTCGCCCTGACCCGCGGCGAGGATGGCGGAAAGATGAGGCATTCCTGCTGGTGCCGTCCCTGTTTTTCATGGCCTACTTCTCGCTGTGCTTCAATGCCCAGCTCGGCATCCGCTTCCTCCTGCCCATCTTTCCTTTGATGCACATATTCTGCGGAAGGCTGCTCAAGGACTGGCCCGCGGTCTCGCCCAGGCGCCGCGTCGCGTATGGTACGCTGGTGGTCTATCTCGCTGCATCAGCCGCATCGTATGCGCCGCATTTCATACCCTACTTCAATGAGCTGGTGCCGGATCGTACACGGACATACCGCTTCCTTGCCGACTCCAACCTGGACTGGGGCCAGGCCACTCCCTCGATCCGCGACTACCTGAGGAGCCATCCGGGCACCCAGTTTCACCCGCCCCATCCCATGCCCGGTCGCATCCTGGTGGCCGGCAATGCCTTGGTCGGCCTCACTGATCCGGAGTGGTTCCGGTGGCTCCGGGAGAACTTCGAACCCGTCGGCCATGTGGCCTATGCCGTGTTTGTGTTCGAGGTGACGGAACACGATCTGAGAGAACTCAAACGGCGGGGTGCACTCTCTCATCCCCTCAAGAATCCCATCGGCCCCGGGGCGGGCCTCCCCGGCGGTGAGGGGCTCCGCCGGGAGGGTGGGGGTCAGTCCCCTCAGGAGAGGGGAATGGCCCGCTGGATCCAGCCGCCTCCGATGACCGTGTCGGCGTCATAGAGCACCACGGCCTGCCCCGGCGTCACCGCAGGCACCGGAGTCTCGAACCGCAGTACGGCCCCGTCCTCACCCGCGTGGCGAACCTCGGCCCGTACGGGGCGATGCCCAGAGCGCACCTGGGCCAGGCAGGAGAAGGAGGCACGGCCGGGCCGGACCGCATGCCAGATCATCCCGGAGGCGGTTAGGCCCGCGGCCAGGAGGTCACCCCGATCCGTGGTCACCGTGATCGCGCCGGTATGCGGGTCGATGCCCTTGACATAGGCGGGTGCACCCAGAGCGATACCGAGGCCGCGGCGTTGGCCGACGGTGAAGCGGTGAAACCCATCGTGGGTTCCCAACAGCGACCCATTGGCACTCACGACGGCGCCCGGCCGGCCCGGCTCATCGAAGAGAGTGCGTAGGAACTCCGGTAGCTTCTCTCCCAGGCCGACGACGCAGGCGTCCTGGCTCTCGGCGCGGCCGGCGCAGGGGAGCCTGAGGTCCCTGGCGAGGCTCCGAACCTCTGTCTTGGACAGGTCGCCCAGGGGGAAAATGACCCGGGCCAGGTGGTCACCCGTGAGAGCAAACAGAAAGTATGACTGATCCTTGGCGCGATCTCTGGCGCGCAGAAGAACCGGTGCGGCTTCCGGCTCCCGCACGACTCGGGCGTAGTGGCCGGTGGCGATCCAGTCTGCTCCCACATCGCGCGCCATGTCGAGCAGCGCGTCGAACTTGACGGCCGGATTGCAGATCACGCAGGGATTCGGGGTCCGGCCGCGGGCGTACTCCTCCCAACTGGGCCGAAGCACGACGTCCCGGAACCGGGAGGCACGGTCAAGGATGCGGAGGTGAATCCCGAGCTGGTCGGCCACAACCTGTGAGCCGGCGACAGGATCCTCGACGGTGGATGCGGGCTCAGGCGGCTTCAGACGCAAGGTGATTCCGATGACCTCATAGCCTTCTTGCTGCAAAAGCGCCGCCGCCACACTGGAGTCTACGCCACCACTCATGGCGACGGCAATGCGCTTCGTCTTCATGGCGGCCGTGCCACGTCGTGGGTCCTGGCCATGGAGGCGCGGACGGGCGAAGTGTCGCGGCGAATGTGGAAGTTCTCCGCGCACAGCCGCGTCGCGCGCCACATGACTACTATTCTCATGTTAGAATAGTGCCTTTTCGCTCCGCCACCAGGACCGGCCGTCATGACTCCGGTTGTGACCTGGCCCCGCGGTCGATGGTCTCGCTTTGGGAGCCCATCCGGTAGCCAGCCCTGCAGGTCGAGGGTGACGAAGGAGTGGCCGGCGGCACGACAGGTGCTGCTCACAGCTTCGGCTGTCTCGGATTCAGGCAAACGGAAGAAATCGCTCCGCGGAGCTTCGATCCCCGCCACGTCGCCGTGATCCCGCAGGCCCTGTTCGGCCCGATCGATGTGGGCCAGACGCCGGGGAGGGATCTCCTGGCCATAGGGAATACGCGAGGCCGGGCAAGCAGCGGCAGGCGCGTCCCAGGTGGGCAGGCCCAATTCATCGGTCATTGCCTGGATCCAGCGCACGCCCAACAGGGGAACAACCGCTTCGACGGCTATTTCATGACTCGCCTGCAGGCGGGACGTGGCGGTCACGGCCAGAACGCGCTCTCCCAGGGCGTCGTAAGCCGCGGCCAGGAGAAGCGAGCTGTCGACCCCGCCGGAGAAGGCTACCAAAACGCTGTCCATCCGGGCCAGATGCGTGATCAGGCGATCGTAGTCAGTGATCATGCGGTCCCGTCTCCATTCGCCTCCACACGGAGTGACGCCTGGATCCGACATACTACCGGGTTCGGCTCCTTGCCCGATGTCCAGGAAGGGGAGGTCTTCGCCAGCTTCGCCCTTCAGGGCCTCCTACGCAAGTGCTGAGCCATCTGCGCAGCGACAGAGTCTCCTCGAACTTGACTGTGAATCCCAGGCGGCGCAAGTTGGGAGGTGAAGGCTTTCATAGTGGGACATGTGCCCCGGCGTCATGTCACCTACGGCCAGGAGGGGCACCATGAGCCGGCTCGCTTCGATTCTACTTCCGCTCGCGTTTCTGCTGCAGTCTGCAGAGTCGCAGAAACCCATGAGCGTGATCCACACGCTGTCATCTCTGGAGCAGCCTGATTATTCCTTCGGTCGGTCGGTCGCGTTCATCGGCGACGTGAGCGGCGACGGTGTCGCCGACATCCTGATCGGGGATTCCGGGTTCAGGGCATGCGTCTTCTCAGGCAAGACCGGCGCGTTGCTGCGCACATTAGGATCGCCTTCCGAAGAGGTTGGCGACTTCGGCTTCTCAGTGGCTGGGCTCGCTGATGTAACCGGCGACAACGTCTCAGATCTCATTGTCGGCGCCCCGGCAGAGGACTCTGGAGCATCTGCCGCTGATGCGGGCAGATCCTACGTGTTCTGCGGGGTGACGGGGACTGTTGCACAGACTCTCATCTCTCCACACGAGGAGGAGTCGGGGCGTTTCGGCCACGCGGTGGCAGGGGTTGACGATGTTGACGGCGACGGCATCGACGACCTGATCGTGGGAGCTCCATACGAGAATCCTGGAACATCGCCACCGGACGCGGGGCGTGTCTACGTCTTCAGCGGGGCGACCGGCATGGTGATACGTGAGCTTGTGTCGCCCGGCGAGATCTACGGTCAGGCAGGCGGGCATTTCGGTGCGTCGGTCTGCGGCGCTGGGGATCTGGATGGCGATGGCACTCCCGACGTCGTGGTTGGGGCACCCGGCGAGCACCCACCTTCGGGCGAGCTCGGGCCAGGTCGAGTGTATGCCTTTAGCGGCGCGATAGGGCTACCCCTGTGGACAGGAGCCTCCCTCGACCTCGAAGACGGCGGCGGGTTTGGGTTGTCGATTTCGATGGTGGGAGACATCGATGGCAATGGCATTTCCGAGTGCCTGGTGGGCGCTCCCTTTGAGGACGATGACTGGTTCATCTTCAACTGCGGGCGCGCCTACATCCTGAGCGGCGCTGCCGGGACGGCGGTTCGCATTGTGCAGCCGCCCTATGGAGAGCGGGACGGGCAGTTTGGTTTCAGCGTCTCGTGCGCAGGGGATATTGATGGGGACGGGTGTTCCGACTACATCGTGGGCGCGCTGCTGGAGGGACTATCGCCAGAGGGCGAAGACTGGATCGGCCGTGCCCATGTGTTCAGTGGTGCTTCCGGAGAGGCGGTGTGGTCGCTCGACTCCCCCAATCCATGGTACGGCGGGAGTTTCGGCATTGCCGTGGCAGGAGGCTTCGATGTGACCGGCGACGGGGTGCCTGAAGTCATCGTGGGCGCCCCTGGTGAGAACCCTGCACGTGCCTACGTGTACGGTCCCGAGATGGTGCTCAACGGACAGGTCGAGGGGGGAGCGCTGGCTCTCTCGTGGACCCCTGTGGTCGGTGCATTCCAGTATTGGGTCTATGGGGCGGAAAACGCTGCCTACTGCCTGCCCGGCATGGCTCCGGGCTACGAAGACCGCCTGGTGGTCCTCCCTCCTAGCACTGAGTCGTGGAGTAGCTCTCACGGAATCGGCGACCCGAACAGCAACTGGGCTTACGTGATACTGGCGGTCAGCTCAACCGAGTCGGAGCTCTGCCGTTCCGGCCGCGCGGGAGAACACGACTTCGACGTCGGCTATCTTCCATAACATCTCCGCATCGCGAAATGCACGGGGGCGGGCCCGGAGGCCCGCCCCGTGAGGCACCAATCGGATTCTACTCAGCAGCGACAATGGTGAGCATCGCGCCCGTGGAGTAGGCGTTGAACTCCGGGGCGTACATGGATTGCACCGTGGCGGGTGAGACCTTGAAGGTCCCCGCCATGTTGGCCCGCAGCCGGTACTTGAACGTGTACTCACCCACGGGCACGCGCTCGAAGAAGAAGTTGTTCCCCGAGTCGCGCACCTCCTCGTACCAGCCGATGCCAAGATCCCATTTGAACCGCGACACCGCGTTTTCAGGCTCGAGCCCGGCAGCCCGGGGATCGCGCAGGTGTACATACTCGGCCTCGTGCTTTGACCGCAGCGAGATCTGCACCTCGATCTGATCACCGACCGCGATCTTTGTGCCCTCCGCCAAAGGCTTGAGCACGAATCCACTGCCCGTGCTCTCCCGCCGGAAGTAACGCCTGGAGACCTGGAAGAAGTCGCCACGCTCCGCGTCGGGCAGTTTCTCGGTGGAGAAGTGCCAGGTTGCCGAGGCAAACGCGAATCCTTTTGCCTCCTTTTCCACTACGACGGTGGCGGTCTCGGGGCCCACCTTGTCACCAGGGATTACGATCTGATTCTTCTTGCCGGTGTATTCGTCGGGCTCGAACGTGAAGGTCACCGTCTGGTTGCCGACGGTGACCGTGGCATCTTCGCGAATCCCCAGTGCTCCCTCGGCTTTCAGATAGTGGATTAGCGAGTAGATTACCTCGGCCGTGGCCTTGGTCGACTTCCACTGGTTCAGCTTCTTGTTCAGCAGAAGCCACTGCACCAGCCCGTCGCGGTGGGGATCCTGCGGCCGCAACTCCGTGAGAGTTCGCAGGGCGAAGGCATGGGTTTCAATTGTGTCGTTGTACCACAGCCACGACCGGTCTTCCTGGGCCCAGAAGGTGCCCTGGTCGTCGGTGCGCTTCGCCGAGTCCATGACGCTGTCCCACACGAGCTGGGCATCGTCGAGACGGCCCGCCCGCTTGAGCGTGAGGGTTAAGTAGCCCTTGAGATAGGGCGAGTGCTCCCGCCAGTGCTTGAAGGAGAACGCGAGGATCTCCTCCCGCTCCTCGGGCGTGAGCATGTCGCCCGTCCACGAGGGATCGGGGTAGCAGGTCGCTACATAGTTCAACAGGGTCAGGAACTCCCAGCAGCAGTCCTTGTCCATCATGACCCGCAGCTCATCCCGGAAATACCGTGCCAGGTAGGACCAGCCGCGTCGCACCATATCCTTCGGCACATCCACGCCGAACTCCAACCCCTTGGCGAAGCCGTGCATGATGTACAGGGTCATGTAGGGCGACGGGGGGCCGCCCGGCCACCACGGGAAGGCGCCCAACGAGGTTTGCGCCTTGCGCAGCTTGGCCAAGGCTACGTCGCGTTCCGCCTTGGCAACGCGGGAGTCCAACACATTGGTCAGGCCATGGCCGCTGTCCCTCCCGCCCTGGGCCTGCTGCAACCATGGGCTCTCCTCCAGAAGCATCGTGCGGTTGGGATCCGCCTCGTCAAAGGTCTCCAGCCTGGTCTGGCGCGCGGCGAACTCGGCAGCCATGCTCTGGATTGCCGGATACTGGTCGTACAGGCTGGACACGATGCCCGTGGAGAGGAACCGGTTCAGGGTTTGCTCTGTGCACTCATAGGGATAGTTCACCAGGTAGGGCAATGCCTGGAGCACCGTGAAGAACAACTGGGCATCCACGGTGACCACCATCTGGTCGTTCACCAAAGTTGGGTCGCCGCCGTGTGCCAGATCCTCGAAAGTCATAACCTTGCGATCCTTGTTGCGCAAGGTCACGAAGCGTGACTGCACCAGATGCATGCGCCCGGGTAGCACGGGCAATGGCCGCAGTTCGCCGTCGCTCAGATCGCCAGAGCGAGCCATAACCTTGAACGCCGCCGTACCGACCTTCTTGGGCGCTGCGACCGTGAACGAGACACTGGTCCCACCCCCAGGCGAGACATTGAACGGTTGGCGCGCGTGGTCCTGCGACAACCCAAAAGCCTCCAAGAGGCTCTCATGTGTGTCAGGGTCGATGATATCCAAAGTGACGTCGCCCTGCATCGGCGCGTCCGAGGCATTGTTCACCACGACCTTGATCTCGGCCCGATCGCCTTCGCGCAGGAACCGAGGCACATAGGGGCGGACCATAAGATCCTTCACGGTCTTGGCTTCCACCGTCCGCGCTCCGGAACGAAGATCGCGGGTCACGGCGTGGATCCAGACATTCCATGCGGTCACGGCATCGGGCACCGTGAACTGGATGGAGGTGCTGCCATCGCGATCGGTGATGAGGTGCGGTTCCCAGAAGGCCGTTTCCGCGAAGTCGCTCCGCAAGGCCTCCTCGGCCGGCGCCTCTGAAGCTGCCGGGGCTTCGGCGGGCTTCTCCGCGTCGGCAACCTCTTCCCGCCCACCGACATTGCTCTGGGCACTCAGCACGTCCGCAGAACCCTCGGCCTCCATTGCCATCGGCGCGGGGGGTACGGCCGAGCGCATCACTGATCCTGACTTGAAGTGCATGTGATCCATGCGGCCTCCCGGGCCTCCGATCCCATAGCTGTCGTAGGCCTTCAGGCGGTCGACGCTGGGAACAGGATAGCCCAAGGGTTCACTGAAGTAGGCATGCTCGAAGATCTCGCCGTCCACGCTCCCCAGGCTAATTCTGTAGGCGGGGGCGCCCGCGCGGGTCGGGTACAAGAACCGGGGATTTGGCGGCGAATGGGGGGCGAAGATATCCAGGCTGCGATCGTACATGTAGGCGAGAATCTCCGCGGCATTGGCCTCCAGGGGTGAATCGTCGGGGCCTTTGACCGTCACCTTCCACTCCTCGTGGGATCCCGGGGTCAGCTTGTCGCGGAACGTGGAGAAACTCACCGCGAGATCCTTGTTGTCCCACGGGACGTAGATCGCCTGGGAGAACTGCATGATCTGATGGTCCGCCACGGTCATGACCGTGAGGCCGAATCCCCCGCGGTCGTCTTCGCCCACGGGGATATCGATGATGGTCGAGTCTCGACCCGCGGTGAGCACGCGGCGATGGGCGAGGGCGCCGCCCTTATAGATATCCACGTACAGGGGCGCGCCCTGGACCCCCGAGAACACCAGCACGCGGGCGGTGCCGCCCACCGGAACGAAACCCTTCTCCACTTTTGCCACCAGAGGCAAGGGCAAGACGGTTGTGGGGCCGGCAACCATGAACTCCCGGGAGGTTTCGTAGATTGCCCCGAAATCATCCTTTGTTTCGTAGGTAATCCGGTAAGCGCCGGGCGGCAGCTCATCCAGCTGCACGGGGGCCGAGCCGGTGTCATTGTGGATCGTGACGCCATGGGATCGCTCGGGACCGTTCTTCCAGGTTCGCAATGTCCGCTCCGGGGAGTAGCTTCGATCCCATCGGGGGCGAAGGCTGTCTCCCGGGGTGTGATACGCATCGGCCGGATCTCCCGGGGCGCCCACCATCTCGAGCTCGTCCGCCGGGAGCAAGGCACGGGCCGGCTGCTCCAACGCGTACAGCCTCCAGGCGCCGTTGCCCGCACGGCCGGCGCCGTCGA
>JAFGKV010000146.1 GCA_016928395.1 Candidatus Fermentibacterota bacterium
AGAGGGAGGTGTCGGTGCGACGGTGCCTGCTGTGGGTTGCCGCAATGATCATGTGGTATCCGCGAGGGGGGATGGCGTCCGTTCTGGAGGCCATCGATACCCCAAACGATCATGGCAACACGGTGAGACTCTCCTGGGTTCTGTGGCCCGAACGGGAAGCAGATCGATACCTGATCCTCCGCTCTTCATCGGAAAGCGGCCCGTTTGATACACTGGCCGTACTCCCGGCATCGGCGCGTGGATTCGAGGATTCCGCCGACCTGATCAATGGCCACACCTATTACTACCGGCTGATCGCCCAGGCTGGGGACGATACCTGGGAGTATAGCCCTGCCTCCGCTATCCCCTCGGCCCAGTGGTTCCATCGTGGCAAGGCCGTCGTCCTGGTTTTCAGCGTCTTCTTTGCAGCCATCGTTCTCCTCATGATTCACAATGCCAGGCGAGGCATAAAGCTCTACGTGCGCCCCATCGCAGGCATCGGCGCTGTGGATGAAGCCATCGGCCGGGCCACGGAAATGGGCAAACCCATCCTGTTTGTCCCTGGCATCGGCGAGGCCTCGGAGGTTGCCACCATTGCCGCCTTCACCGTGCTGGGACGCGTGGCGAAACGTACGGCTGAGTACGGCACCAGGCTTGTCGTGCCCAATACCTATGCGACGGTGATGATCATCGCCCAGGAGGTTGTCAAAGCGGCATGCATTAATGCAGGGAGGCCAGAGGCGTATCAAGAGCGCGACGTATTCTACGTCACCTCGGAGCAATTCCCCTTCACCGCAGCCGTGAACGGGCTCATGCTTCGCGAGAAGCCGGCAACGAATTTCTACTTGGGCAAGTTTTACGCTGAATCTCTTATTCTGGCGGAGACGGGCTTCCAGGCCGGGTCCATCCAGATCGCCGGGACCGACGAGTTGACACAGATTCCCTTCTTCGTGGCGGCATGCGATTACACCCTCATGGGCGAGGAACTCTACGCCGCCAGTGCCTACCTCTCCAATGATCCTCTGCAATTGGGCACCCTCAAGGCCCAGGACATTGCAAAACTGGTCGTGGTGGCTCTCATCGTCGCCGGCACCCTTGCTACCACATTCGGCACCGATTTCGTGGTACGACTTCTGGACATCGTGCAGTGAAGCGCCAACTCCCGGTTTTCCTCACCTTCATCTGCGCATTTGTCCTCACGGTGCAGTTCTTCGTCCCCCACCGCACCTTCGAGCAGGCATACGAGGTCTCGAACATCTGGCTGCAGATCCTGGGGGTATTCACGATCCTGATCGGCATCCTGAGCCTCGTTGAGTCGCATCTTCAGAAGATCCGGCGCCGTCAAGCCCAATGGCAGTACAGCATTATCACCATCGTCGGGCTCTTGGTGACCGTCGCGGGAGGGCTGTTCGGCTCGGTGGAGGCTGGGAGCCGCGGGGTCTTCATGTGGATGTACAATAGCGTACTGAATCCCATCTCCGCGACGATGTTCAGTCTCTTGGCCTTTTTCATCGCCTCGGCGGCGTTTCGTGCATTCAGGGTCAGGAGCGCCCTTTCCACTATCCTGCTTCTTGCGGCCGCATTCGTGATGCTCGGGCGGGTTCCGTTGGGTGACCGGATGAGCGCAGGGCTGTTTCCCGCCATTGCCGATTGGCTCCTGAACGTGCCCAATGTGGCGGCGAAGCGGGCCATCCTCATCGGGATCGGCCTGGGCGAGGCATCCATGGCGTTGCGGGTCATGCTGGGCATCGAGCGCAGCTACATGGCGGGGGATTGATGTGCGCGCGCTGATGGTCAAGATCGCCACCATGGATCGTCGTATCATCTTCCTGCTCTTGGCCCTGGCTTTGGTGCTGCCGCTGCTCTTCCCTGTGAAGCTGCCCGTGCGCGTCACGCCCGAGGTTCAGACGGTCTATGACATGGTCGACGGGCTACAGCCCGGCGATGTCATCCTCCTCGACATGGACTATGGCCCCGATACCATGGCCGAGCTGGAGCCCATGGCCTACTCTATCATGCGGCATGTGTTCGATCGGGGGGCGCGATTCGTGTCAACCTGCCTGTCGGCGACCGGGGTCAGTCTCATTGAAACCGAAATCCGCCACATCGCCACGGAAAAAGGGAAAGTCTACGGGGAAGACTATGTGTTCCTGGGCTACCGGCCCTACCCAGGGGCGGTCATCCTTTCCATGGGGCAGAACATGCGCCAGTCATTCCCGATAGATTTCTACAATACCCCGCTGGACAGCCTGCCCCTCATGAAGGGAATCCGCAACTACGCCGACCTGCGCTTCGTCATTTCGGTCAGCGCCACCAGCGGCGTCGACTACTGGATCATGTACGGGCATGAACGCTACAACTTTCCCTTGGCACTGGGTGTTACCGCGGTCATGGCGGCAGACTACTACAACTACCTTCAATCGGGGCAGATCGAGGGGATCCTGGGAGGTCTCAAAGGCGCCGCGGAGTACGAAACGCTCCTAAACCAGGGCGATCGCGCCATCATCTGGATGAACATCCAATCAATCTGTCACCTGGTCATCGTGGCGTTCATCATTATAGGCAATGTAGCCTACTTAGCGACAAGAAAGCAGCACGTGTGATGCATCTGTCCACCGATCCCGGCGTCTGGGTCGCCTCGTTTCTGACCCTGTGCATCTTCTCCTTCCTCTATCGTGACAACATCTTCTATCGCGTTGCCGAATACCTCGTCGTCGGTGTGTCGGCAGGATACTGGCTCGTGATCCTCCTTCGGCAGACATTCGTTCCCTATTTCATTCATCCGGTGTTTCGCGACCACAACTGGAACGTGGTGCCCGGCCCCGTAGGCATCTTCCTCCTGCTCGTTGCGGCCTTGCTTGGCCTTCTGATCTTCACCCGCTACAGCCGGCGCTATTCCTGGCTTGCCCGGATCCCCATCGCCATCATCTGGGGCATCGGCGCGGGTTTCGTGGTGCCGCTCTCCCTGCAGACCAAGGTAATCCGTCAAGTCCAGGCCAGCATGATCGACCTGCGAACCCTCAACACCTGGGCCGGCATCAACAGCCTGCTGGTAGTCATTGGGGTCATCAGCGGCATCACCTACTTCTTCTTTTCCAAGCCTCACCGCGGCGCGGTAGGCGCCGTGGCCCGCGTCGGCGTGTGGACCCTCATGATCGGCTTCGGCGCCACCTTCGGTTTTACCGTCATGGCCCGCATATCCCTTCTGATCGGCCGGGCCGACTTCCTGTTTCGAACCTGGTTGGGCATAATCCAATAGCGCGCTGAGCCCGCGGCGCTCGCAGTTGTCGGCCCTCAGCCGTCGTAGGGGCGATCGTCTCTGGTCGCCCACCGGGGCGGGGTCGCTATCGCTATCGCTATCGCTATCGGTATCGTAGTCGGCATCGCTATCGGTATCGCTGTCGTAATCGTAATCGACGGGTCGGGGATCCGGGCACCACGCGAGTTCTGCCTGCTCTCTCACACACGTGGGGGCCCCGGGCCAGCCCGGACGATACGTGCTGCAACTTCCGGTGCCGCGGCGGGACGCTACCGCCTAGGGTTGGGGTTCAAACCCCTCACCCCTCACTCCTCACTCCTCACTCCTCACTCCTCACTCCTCACTCCTCACTCCTATCTCCTCACTCCTATCTCCTCACTCCTCACTCCTCACTCCTATCTCCTTACTCATTCTGTGCCTTTGAGGTGAATTGCCTTCCTCTGTGGTCTCTGTGCCTCTGTGGTGAGGTCTCCCTTTGCGCGCTTGGCGGCTTGGCGTGAGACTCACGTCTTCGTGCCCTTCATG
>JAFGKV010000147.1 GCA_016928395.1 Candidatus Fermentibacterota bacterium
GCGGCGGTTCCTGATTACCTGTATGCCCAGATGAACTGGTGGGGCGACAGCCCTCCTGACGCGGGGAGCTTCGGCGGCCGTGTCGACCACATCGTCTACGACCCCTGGTTGAACCAGTCGCTGCTGCGCCCGCAGATACCAGGCAGAGATGCCGAGACGGCTACGCTCTTGGTGTACAAGGGGGATGAGTCACGTGCGCCCGACGGGGAAGTGAGTCTCTCGTATCGCGTCGCGAGGCCAGGGCGTCTCGTCATCCAAGTATGGGACTTGCTGGGGCGCCGAGTGCGGACCCTTGTAGACCGACAGGTCCAGGAGGGGGGCGGCGTGCTGACCTGGGACGGGCGCGACGAGTCGGGCGTCGCGATGGCGAACGGCTGCTATGTGGGCCGCCTGCGTTGCGGCGACAACACCGCGAGCTGCAGATTCGTGCTTGTCAGGTGAGGAGGTGAGTGATGAAACGCATTGTGGTGTTCTTGAGCGTGGTGGCGGTCGTCACCGTCTCCGCGGCGTCACTGGAGACGGTGACGCTGTATCCATCCCAATCCGCGAGTGTTGCCGGCGATTCGGACGGGCTTCCGGATGCCAGGGTGCTTATGCAATTCGACCTTGCCTCGCTGCCCAAGGGTGCGATCGTCGAGTTCGCGGGCTTGAGGCTGACGGATGGGGTGACCGTTGCCTGGGAGAGCGACTTCGTGCCGGTCATCGTGGGCGCGCTGACCTCGGGCTGGGATGAATCGGCCTCGTGGCACGGCCCGGCGGAAGGCGAATCGTGGCAGAGCCCAGGCGGAGACTGGGATGCGAAGCACACCGCTTACCGCGTGCTGGTGACAAAGGCGCGGGTGCCTGCCCCGTTCTGGATGACCGAGATTGTGACCGCGTGGCTGAACGGAGACGTGCCGAACCATGGACTCGTCGCGATGCTGGAAGAGGGAGCGGATCTCGCGGATGTAGCACCGAACTTCAACGCGGAGACGTTGAAGCCATCCCTCGAGATCCGCTACCTCCTTCCACAGACTGATCAGCGCTAAGGCAGGCGTCAGATGGCGACAGGCGCGGCGACCGGACGCGGCGCCGCGCCTGCTCGTCGCCGTGTGGCTATGCTGCCCGCGTGGGGCTGGAGCAGCCCGCGTCACCCGCCGGACCTCACGAAGGGGGAGGCTCTATGATCTGCGTCGTGCTTGTGCTCGTATGCCTCCTTGGTGGGCCGTGCGGGGCTCACACGTTCTACGTGACGAACACCAGAGATGACTATGACGAGGGCTCGTTCCGGTGGGCGGTGGGCATGTGCGACTGGTATCCCATCCTCCCGGATACGGTGCTGTTTGCCATTCCGATGACCGACCCTGGCTACGACCCGGAGACGGGCGTGTGGACCATCGCGTACGACCTGGCCGCGACAAGCGGCGATCCCTATGCCTTCTGGAAGCCGCACGCGGTGGTGGATGGGTTTTCGCAGCGGGAGTTCATCGGGCATGACACGAATCCCTACGGGCCCGAGATCGAACTAAAGGGGCCGTACCAGCAAGGGGTCCCCAATCGTATGGGCGTGGTCATCTACGCCGACGACATCACCATTCGGGGTCTGTGCATCAACGGGTTCGGGTCAGACAACGTCAGTATCTACAACAAGTCTGACGGAAGCCTCTCGGAACACATTACGATCACGGGGTGCTACATAGGGTGCGACCCGACGGGGAGTCGCGCGGAGGCGCACAGCCCGTGTGGGATCGACGCCCGCGGCGTCACTGACCTGCGCATTGGCGGAGACGCGCCCGAGGACCGAAACATCCTCTCCGGTTCGGGAATCGGCGAGCTGGCGATCTCGTACGCGGGGAGCTTCGAGGTTGTGAACAACATCATCGGGTTGGACAGAACCGGTACCGTTGATCTCACGTCGGGATCGGGCGCCCATCAACAGTTCTTTCTGGCCGACATATCGTACGATCCGGGCTCCGGAGACCGCGGCATCGTCCGCGGGAACACCATCGCCGGCCGAAAGACGCTGAACGTCTGGATCACGCATGTGGCTGTCGACACCGGTGCCATCGTGTTTCGGGACAATCTGATCGGAGTCGGGCTCAACGGGGGCGACCGCGGTCCGAGAAGAACGAACCTCCACATCAAGGGATCGGGTCTCCGCTTCGAAGGGAATGTGGTTGCCTATGCCCACGCCTGGTACGGCTTCAAAATCTGGGACGAGACGAGCGACTTCAACACCATTACCCGCAACTCCGTGTACGGCTGCAACCGTCTGGGCATCCAGCTCAGCAACTGGCCGGCAACGCTCTCCGAGGTTGACTTCATCGACGGGGTCTACGGCCCGGGGGTCAACGAAGAGATCGACCCGTGCTACTGCGATTCGGTCGTGCAGGGAGCAGGCGAGACCGTTGCTTACATGACCTGCATGAGAGACTGCGCCGTGGAGATCTTCATCGGTGATTCGCCCGGAAGTCACTACGAATGCTCCCTCGCCGCCCACGGCGATGTGTACAGCGGCAGGACTTACGTGGGCGACGCGGAGGAGATCGCGCCGGGTCCCGTGTTCAGCCAGTACCGCCTCGCCATCTCCCCGCCGCTGCCCCCGGGCACGGTCCTCACCTCGACTGCCACCAACCGCAACGGCAGCACGTCGGAGTTCGGGTGTTCGTGCGCCGTGCCGATGGCGGGCGAGGCCGAGGCCGGCTGCCGGCCCCCGGCATTCAAGCTCCTGCGGCCGGCACCGAACCCGTTTTGCGATCGCACCATTCTCTGCTACCATGTTCCCAAGGCGCGGGGTGTTTCCATTTCAGCCTATGACGTGGCCGGCCGCTGCGTGGCGACCATCGCCGGAGGGCACCATGAGCCCGGCGCGTACGGCCTCGCATGGGAGGGCGCCGATGATCATGGGGCACTGCTACCCGGAGGGACGTACATGATCCGCATGGTAGCGGATGGCTTCGCCTGCACCCACCCAGTCAGCATCCTGCGATGAGCCGCTTCACCTGCAAGATTCGAGGGCCGTCCTGCGTGATGATGCGGCACGTCAATCAGGTTCTCCCTCAATACTGAGTCTCAATCCCAAAGGAGAAAGGCCATGACAAGGCTCGTCTTCGCGGCAGCGCTGTTCTGCATTCTGGCGCTGCCAGGCTTCGCCGATGTCCATCACGTCTACTGGGACGACTCAATCCAGGACGCCATCGATGCGGCGTCTCCCGGCGACACCGTGGTGGTGCATCCCGGCACGTACTATGAGAGCATCACGCTCTCCCACCGGGTGGACGTCTGGTCCACCAACGGAGCTGCCTCCACCACCATCAATGGCGGCAGCTCGGGACGGACGGTGTACTCGCCCATGACCGCGGACTCGCTTCAGTTCGGAGGACCAAACGCAGGGTTTACCATACGAGGCGGCTCGTTCGCGGCTGCGCAGTTCGACGGAAGTGATCACGTTCACGTCGAAGATCTTGACGTGTTCATGGGCACGTACAGCCTCGGCCTGTTCGTCTCCGCATGCGCAAGCACCTGCGGGTTCCAAGACATCGAAGTGTGCGGCACACCCGGAGCGAATGGTGATGGGATCCTCGTGCTTGGATCTGGGGCGACCTTTGAGGACGTCACGGTCCATGATGTCCCGTACACCGGCATCTACGTGGACCTCTGCTCCACGAGCAACTCGCCGGACTTTGTTGATGTCACCATCGAGGGCAGTGACGCAGGCTTCTGGACGTACGAGGCATGGCCGTCGATCACGGGCGGAAGCCACATCAGCAATTGCGACATCGGCGTCGCGGTGCAGGGCTCGCCAGAGTGGCCGTCGATCGGTCTTGACGGGATCCAGTTCACACAGTGTGAGTACGGCGTCTCGGCCTGGAGCGACCCTGACGGGTATGCCATTCTGAGCATCGAAGGCTGCACCTTCGACAGCTGCGGCAATGGGGTCTATCTGGGGGGCTTTGCTGGAATCAGCGCCTGCACGTTCAGCAACCTCACGGATGACGGTATTACCGTGTGGGGCGGCGCCTCCATCGGCAGCTCAGGCGCCAACACCTTCTACAACATCGACGGCGATGCGATCATCGTCTCAAGCGATGCCTATGCCACCATCGGCGCGAACAACTTCGATTATGTCGATGAAACGGCCATCCTGATCCAGAGCGGCGCGGGCGGGACCACCATCGAGTCGTGCGATGCCGATGGATCAGGCGGCTGCTTCGAGGGCATCTACACCAGCGAGCCCGGCACGATGGTCACGGTCAGAGATTGCAGGCTGTACAACTACCGGGGGCATGTCTCTCCGTCTCCACGCGGCGCGGCCTCGCGCGGCAGGACCGCCGATTTCGGCACCCGGGACGACTACGGGAACAATGACTTCCACAGCAACTCGATCGACCTCCAGTACATCAATCGCGATGCCGTCCCTGATTCGCTGTATGCGGTGGGGAACTGGTGGGGGGAGAACCCGCCCGACGCCAGCAGCTTCGCGGGCCGGACCGACTACATCGTGTATTCGCCGTACCTGACCTCCCAGCCGAGGTTGATGCCTGTGACGGAGCCCGAGGCGGCGCTGCCGGAAGCGGCAAGACTGATCAGCATTCATCCGAGCCCGTCGCGGGGAGACGTGACGTTCCGCTATGCGCTTCCCGAGGCGGACCACGTGACCCTGGCAATCCTCGACTTGAGCGGGAGGTTGATCGCAACCCTGGAAGACGGGCCCCGGCCTGCCGGGTTCCCCTCGGTGGTGTGGGACGGCCATACTTCGATGGGGAATGCGGTAGCCTCAGGCGTGTACCTGTGCCGGATGGCGACGTCGGCGACCGCCGACACGTTCCGGTTCGTGCTGGTGCGGTAAGGGAAGGAAGGTCCTGCAATGGTACGCATATCGCTCATCCTCACGACCACGCTGCTGGCGATGAGTGCCACAGCATCTCCCATTGAAACCGTCGTGCTCTCTCCCGGCGAGACCGCAGACTTTGACGTTGAGACCGATGGCGTCGCAGATCCGCATGTTGCCATGGCCTTCGATCTCACGGGCCTGCCCAAGGATGCAGTCGTCATCCACGCGTTCCTGCGACTCACAGAAGGTGAAGGCATCCCCTGGGATGCAGAGTATGTCCCCGTCATCGTGGCGCCGGTGACCCATTCCTGGAATGCCGAGTCCGCCGACGCGGCCTGGGACGAGGCAAGGACATCACGACGCGTGCTCATGCGGCAGGCCGCGACGCCCGCGAAGTTCATGCTCACCACGATCGTGAAGGAGTGGCTGGCAGGCGCCAGACCCAACCATGGCCTTATGGCCATGCTGGAAGAGGCAGCGGATCTCGCGGATGTCGCACCGCACTTCAACGCCGAGACGTTGAAGCCAACCCTTGAGATCCGCTACCTCGTGCCTCAGGCTGATCGCTGAGGCGCAGGCAAGATAGCACGCAGCGCACCGGGCGCGCAATGTGCCCGCCGCGCCGGGGAGGGGGGGCGTAGAAGGATTGCCCACTGTCCGGGTCAGAACATGCCCCCGCGATCCGAGCCCAGATCGCGCAGATCATCGACGAGCGAGGCGGACTGCTGCTGCCAACCTGCACATCACCCATTTCTGGCCTACCTCTCTTCCCCGTGACTGCGCCGCGCCTCGAGGCTGCAGGGGAGGGTGGTTCCGCTCAGTCGGGCACGGAGTCCCGGTAAAGCTCTGCGAGGAACCGTTGCCTCGTAGGGCAAAGCTCTGACTCCGCCCGCGTCGGGGTCGGTATGGAAACCTCCACAGTCCGCCCTGTCATTGCCCGACTCGATCGGGCAATCCAGGCCAAGACATCACGACCGAGTCCTGGATCACCCGGTCACGCCACAGCACCCAAAGCGTTGGGTGCGGGGCCACGCCGGGGAATGACATTCGTGCTCGTCATCTTGCCGGCTCGTTCCCATGCCCTGCGGTGGGGCATGGATCCCCCGCGCCCGCGGATGTGCAGCGTGGCTGTAATGCCGCCTCATCTCGGGATGTGAGCTGGCTTTCTCTTGTGTCACTGCATGGGGCTATGCGGCGGGGAAGAGAACCGCGAGTAGAGTCACGCAGGATTCGATCGAGTAGGCGTCGCTTTCCGGCACCGCGGGTCGCGGAACCCGGGGACCACGAGGCCCGACAGAGCCGAGTGCGATCTTCTTGCTGCGATCTCTGGGTACCGCCGAGGAGGCGGATGTCAGGGTTCGACGACGCGGTCGCCGGGGGAGACGGCGACCCGGGCGATGCCGGGCAATGCGGTCAGGTCTGCGACCAGGCGATGAGGCGAGGCCCCACGGCGCAGCTCAACGGTGTAGGAGACCTCGATGAGAGTGCCCTGGCGCTGGGTGTGGAGCCCCGCCAGCGACGCCATACGCCCGTGTTTCCTGATGACCGCCATGGATGCCTCGTGGGACAGCTCGTCCACAGCGGCTGAAAACGTCAGCGCGACGGTGGACCCGGTTCCTCCTCCAAACCGGATTTGGTGCAGCAGGTAGACGAAAACACCCACCCCCGCGAAGGCCGCGACCACCAACATCGTTTGGGTGGTGCCCGCTGCCATGCCGGCGGCCAAGGCCAGGAACACGAAGGCGGTGTCCCTCGTGTCTTTCACCGCAGTTCTGAACCTGATGATCGAGAGGGCGCCGACCAGGCTGAAGGCCCGGGCGATGCTGTTGCCGATGATCATCATCACCATGGCGGTGACCATGGAGAGCATGGCCAGTGTGTGGAGGAAGCTCCTGGATGCGCCGGGGCTGTCATTCGTGAAGTAGTAAAGGGCGGCCGTGACCACGCCCAGTAGGAACGCCAGCGCTACCCGTAGGAGGATCAGTTCCACGGTAAGCTCGCCTGCCTCGATGACGAGGTTCTCGAACATACGCTAATGGTCCATTCCGGAGGGATGGGAGGCTTCGGGCACGCCTTGACCACTCCTCCAACTCTCCAGGCTCAGGCAGTACTTGGAGATGGAGGTTGACATGAGTCCCTCGCTCCGTATCAGGCAGCGCATCCACTGCGGCATGCAGTCACCGAACTTTAGCTCGAGGATCACGTGGCCATTGGTGCATGGGTGGAGATGGCCCTCCTCGAACAGCGCGTCATAGGTCGGCCAAAGCAGGCTTTGAACTCCGCGGTCCATGGTGAGGCGAGCCTGGGGATGCCACCGATCCACATAGGCGGTGCGGTCATACGCGACCAGCACCACTGGTTCAAGGCAGAGCTGCCTGGTGAACCACACGAACCGGCCTGCAGCGCGCAACGTTCCCGGCGTCATGCCGTCACCTGGTTGGAGGGGGGGAATTTCCTTGTGCACCAAGGCATGTTTACAGAGATCCGGGGACAGCGGGGCACGCTCCTTTAGAACCTTGCGGCCGCGCTTGTGCTTGATCTCCAGGAAGAGGCGCTCCGGTATGCCGTCTCGGGCGTACGAGCGCACTCTCAGCTTCTTGCGCCGTCTGAGGCCATCCACCTTGTGATGGTAGAAGTCAAACCGGGGAGAGTCGTAGTAGATACTCCGCACGGTGTAGGTGGCCTCGGCGTGGGAATCGGCATGGGGATCGGGAACCACGAAGGAGCTGATAGCCCGGACGATGCGCCGGGCCTGGTCGCCGTCGATCCAGTACTTGAACTCCTCGCGCCACCCGGCGATCGTTCGCGACATCACGATCCCCCGCTACGGATTGCAGCCCGTACCGTCATCCCCGGCCGCATGTCGAGTCCAGCATTGGGGATGGCTGCGTATGCAGCCACGGAGACGGTTGCTCCCACCACCGAAGCGCTCTGAGCCAGGCGGACGATCCTGCCGGCAGCATCGGTCCCGGCCTGGCTCGTGACCTCCACTAAGTCGCCAGTCCGAACCTTTCCCAGTGTCTTCTGGTCAAGAGGCAAGGCGACCAGGATCGTATCGATCTTCTGAAGGACGATGAGACACTCGGGCCGAAGATCGCCAACGACTGCATCCATCGGCGCCGCAACCAGGGTCGTCTCGGCCCGCGCGTGCGCCTGGGCTGACTCGGCCTCCAAGGCCGCGATTTCGGCCCGGAGGGCTTCCCGGTCTTCGGGCCTGGCCCCGGCTCGGGTCAGTTCAGCCTTCGCCAGGGCCGCCGCATAATCCGCGGCGGCAACCTCCGCCAGAACTCTCGCCCGGGCACACTCGTCGGCAGCGACCATCCCGCGGGATGCGAGGGAACACGCCAACGCGGCCTCCGTGGCTGCCCTCGATGCCGTCAGCTCCGCACTCCGGGCGGTGGCCTCCGCACAGGCCACCTCTTCGGGGCGGGGCCCTGCCTCCAGGAGCCTCAGCCTGGCGCGGGCGCCCTCCAGCCGGGCGGAGGACGTGGTCGCTCCGTGGATCGCCAGGGGAAACACGACCCGGGCCAGCGGCTGTCCGGTTCTCACCGTATCACCCGTGCACGGCCACCCCACCAGGGACACAGAGACGGGGTCTCCCCGCAGGGCCTGCCAGCTCCGGGATGCGGACATGACGCCTCCGCGCAGGAGCTGCTCCACCACATAGTCTTCGGTGGCCATGATCATCCACTCGGCCTGCGGCATCACGACGCCGCGGATTCGGATGGCCCGTCCGTCCAGCTGATGGGCTCCGGCCACGGCCACGGCCACGATCGCTATTGGGAGCACGATCCTTGCGGTCACGGGGTTCCTCTCATCAGGGGTTGTCTCTTTGACCCCCCTGGGGAGGAAACGTTTACCCCCGGACTGACGGCAGGGGCTACTCGTCCGTCAGACCAGGCCGAAGAAGCTTTTCACCCGCTTAAGAATCAGGCCGAAGGACGCCTCCTGGTGGTCAGGCTCATCCTCCTCCTCGAAGCAGGCCAGCTTTGCCACGTTCTCCCTCTGCCTGAGTTCCATGGCTCGGGAGAGGGATTCGGCGATGGCCGGATTCTCCTCCAGGAGGGGACTGAGGTGTTCCTTGCGGATGACCAGCACCGATGTGTCCTCCAGAGCGCGAACCGTGGCCCCGCGCGCCTCGCCGGTGAGCAGCGACATCTCGCCGAAGAAGTCACCCCTGCCCAACCGCGCCATCGTGGCCGCCTGTCCCCCGGCCGAGGCGACGATCACCTCGACGCATCCCTGCTGGATCACATAGAGGGAGTCTCCCGATTCTCCCTGGCGAACCAGTGACTCACCCGCGGCGTAGAACACCGCGGAAGCCTCCGCAGCAAGAGTTGCCAGCGGTTCCTCGTCCAGTTTTGGGCGAAGAGCGGCACGCGCCGTAGGAGCTGGCGCGCCCGAGCCACGTGGTGAGACTGGCGAGCGCTCACCTCTTCCTGGGCGAGTATCTGCACCGTGCGGCGGGGGTAGGGGACAATGATCCCGCTTCTGTTCAGATGATACCAGATCTGCGATTTGACCCGGTCGTTCGTGTCGTACCCATCCTCGAAGCGCCTCACCCAGAACTTCACCCGATAGGAGATCGCATGCTCTCCGAACTCCATGAGCCACACCCTGGGTGAAGGCTCACTGACTACCTCGGGTATAGAGACTATCGCCTCACGGATCACCGACTTCACCCGGTTGGGTCTGACCTCGTACCCGATATTGATGAAGAACGAGCGAGCCTTGGGAATCGGCGGCTGGCTGTAGTTCAGTAGAATGCCCTTCGCCACCTTCGAGTTGGGTACCGTGAGATACTCATTGTCGTAGGTGAGGATTCGAGTCGCCCCCCCAGTTGACATTGTCAACCGTGCCATCGCGACCGTCGATGGATACTCGGTCGCCGATGGAGAAGGGCTGCTCGACATTGATGGCGATACCGGCGAAGAGGTTACCCAGCACGTCCTGGAGGGCGAACCCGAGCACGAAGGTCAGAGCTGCGGACGTGGCGACAAGTGGCGTACGATCGATGCCAAGATTGGCGCGAAGGATGACCATGAGCACGAAGAAGGCTACGATCCAGCGGACGATGTCGCGCAGCAGCCGGGGAACCGAGACACCGCGACGCCTGCTGAGCGCGCTGTCGAAGAGGACCGTGTCGAGAAGCCTGACGGCCAGATAGACACAAAAGAACTGGGTGGATGCCCCAAAGAAGGGCACAAGCCGTGAAACTAGAGGGCCCCCCGCAAGGCGCAGAAACAGCCAAAGCGCAGCGGAGGATACCGTGATGAGCGACACGAATCGGACTGCAGCGAGCCATGCCCATCGTCGGGCCATGGCCGCCTGCCACACGGCGAACCCAAGGACTGCCAAGAGCAGGCCTAGGCCTGCTGCGATATGAACGAGACTCATGGAGCACCGCCTCTTGGGCCAGAAAGGCCGGCCACCTGGGCATCCGTACTACGGGCGCACCTGTGGCCGGCGAATACGCCCAGTCTCTGCCCTGGGGCGAACGTGTCAAGCCAGGGTGCGAAGCCCGGTGGGTATGGTTCCTGACTTGACAGGAGTGGAATGCTCCGGTATACGAACCACAATGTGAGCCTGCGTGCCTGGGGTATCCACGCACAGCCCTTCCCCGTCCCAAGGAGCCTGCGATGAATCCAGTGCGCACCTGCACCATTGTATTCCTGTTTCTGCTCGGAACCCTCGTCCCCCCTGTCGTACTGGCCCAGAAGGCCGATATCGCGGAGCGGTCGGCCATCAACCCGGGCCTGGGACCGCCGCCGAGCCTCGTGGTTCGTGCTGCACCCGCGGATGCGTGGAAGTCATTCCTTCTTTTAGGTCGGCGTGGTGACTACCATCTGGCGGCGCATCTTCTCGACCTGAGCGAGGTTCCCCAGGGTCAGCACCGCGCGGTGGGTGACGACCTTGCCCGCAAGCTTACTCGGCTTCTGGACACGCTGGGAGCGGCTCCAGGCGGTGTCAGCCACTCCGAGCCCGAGGGACCGACAGTCGAGGGGGAACCCTCGAACGTGGTGGTGGCATTCCGATTCCGCCACGAAGCGGTGGAGGGAGAAGTGTGGCTTCGGCGTACCCGGGACCTCTCCACAGGAGAGCTGGCGTGGCTGTTCACGAGGCAGACGGTCTCCAGCATTCCCTTCTGGTATCGCGCAGTCGTCGAGGGAAGCGACGTGGAGGCTGCCGAACCTCTGAACGAGGGGCTGGGCGAGGTTCCGGCTTCGGTCCGGCGCGGAAACCCCCGGGCCACGGTCGCGGGCTTTCTGCAGCATGCGAAGGCGGGGGATTTCCACGACGCCTCGCATTTCCTCGATCTCGGAGACTATCCACAGAACGAACAGACCGCGGCGGGTCGACGCCTGGCCAGACGGCTCATGTTAACCGTGCTGCGCACTGGGCTCATTGAGCCGGATGCCGTATCCAATGATGAGTTCGGAGTGCCGGAGGCCGGTATCCCCGACGACGAGGAAGTTCTCGCCGAAGCCGTCCTGGCCAGGAGGACGGTACCCGTTTCGCTGACGCGACGATTCGACCCGATGCTCGGAAGCGTCTGGGCATTCTCGCGTCCCACCGTAGCCCAGATTGATGCGCTCTACCGGCACCACGGGTACGGGTGGATAGGCGATCACCTCCCCGAAGTCTTCTTTGCCACACAATTCGCGGGTCTGCAACTGTGGCAGTGGTCTGCGCTGGTGCTGGTGTTGATCGTCGGATGGTTCGCGGCCCGGTTGCTCTCATCATGGGCCTCGCGGGTGTTTGGCGCCATGGCGGCTCGTACGAGGGTGAAGTGGGACGACGCCATGGTCCATGCATTGGATGGGCCGCTGGGTCTGATCGTCTGGGCTCTCATCGTTGCCATGGCCTCGCCCCTGGTCGGCATGTCAATAGCCGCACAGAGTCTTGTCGGCAGAGGGTGGCGCATTCTGATGCTGGCGGGCTTCGGGTGGATGCTGTTCCGCTCCATCGACCTGATGACGCTGTACGTAAGGGCCCTGGCAACTCAGCGAAGTGCACTGGGTTTGAGCTTCATCCCCATCGCGGGTCGGGTGTCGAAGATTCTCATCCTTGTCTTCGTATTCCTCGCCGTGCTGGATGTCATCGGCGTAGAAGTCGTGGGCCTGCTGGCAGGCTTGGGACTGGGTGGTCTGGCCATCGCTTTTGCCGCACAGAAGACCATCGAGAACCTTTTCGGAGCCATCGCCATTGCAGGCGACCGGCCATTCAAGGTCGGTGACTGGGTCACCACCGGTGACGTCTCGGGAACGGTGGAGGATGTGGGGCTTCGATCCACGAGAATACGCCCCATGAACCGAACCTTGGTCTCTATTCCCAACGGAGTCCTGATGGGGCAGACCATCACCAACTTCGGTGAACGGGATCGGATCATGTTCGAGACCACCATCGGCGTCGTGTACGAAACTACGGCCGATCAGATCGTCTTCATCCTCGATGAGATCAAGAAGATGCTCCTCGCGGATCCGCGCGTCTATCCCGACTCCCATCGGGTTCGCTTCAAGGGATTCGGCCCGTCGTCTCTGGACATTTTGATCATCTGCTGGATCTTGACGACGAACTTCCATGAGTTCACGGGCATCGCCGAGGAGATCAACCTCAACATCATGCGGATCGTGGAGCGCTCAGGGAGCTCGTTCGCCTTCCCGACTCAGACGATTCACATGGCTCGTGACGAGATGCCAAATCAGGATCTGCGGGAGAGCATTCGCAACGAGGTGGAAGGCAGGCGCCAGAGGGGAGACCTCACCGTTCCAGAGCCCACCGACGATATGCGCAGGCAACTCAGGGGAGGAGTGAATACGTAGATCTCACGCCCGTCTATAACCGATCTCGGTGGATTCGGGCGAGGCCGCCGGCTGAGATACGCGCTACACCAGAGTACCCCGCCGAGTCGGCAAAAGACCGCACCTTGCCGTTGTGATAGTGGCGACCTATGGATAGATTCTGCCAACGGGCCATGAGCAAGAGGATGGCGAGGCAGACCATGTCACATCCTGAAGCTTGAGCCCCTTCGCCTACACGCGGCCTAACCGGGCGGCCCGTGACGCCACCGGTCGCAACCCCTTGAGCGAACCCCCGGTCATGGTGGCTGGTCCGGTGGGTACGGAGCGTCAGGTTTGGAGGGTTCCGGATGAGACGATGCGCGGACCTGCTGCACGTGAGTGGAAGTGGCACTACCGCGGGACGAATGTGCGCCCTTGAAACCTGAAACGGCAGAGGGAGACCGCGCCGCCGCAGATACCAGGAAGGGGCTGGCGTATGCGGTGAGCGCATACTCTTTGTGGGGGCTGTTACCCGTCTACTGGAAGGCATTGGGCGGAGTGGGCGCCTTGGAGATCCTCGCTCACCGGACAGCGTGGTCGCTGGTGTTCGTGAGCGCGGTTCTGGTCATCCGGCGCGATTGGCGGTGGCGTGCCGTCATCCAGGCGCGACCCCGGCTCCTGCTCATCTTTCTGGGCAGTGGCGCAATCCTCGCCACCAACTGGCTAACCTACATCTGGGGGGTGAACTCCGGTCAGATCGTCGAAACAAGCCTCGGTTACTTCATCAATCCACTCATGTATGTGCTCCTCGGCGTGATCGTCTTGCACGAACGGATGGGCAGGGCTCAGGTTATGGCCGTCGGCCTGGCGGCCGCCGGGGTTCTCTACCTTACTGTCAATCACGGATCGTTCCCGTGGATCGCCATGACGCTGGCCACGACCTTCGCCCTCTACGGTCTCCTGCGCAAGATCGCACCGCTGGGCGCCCTGGAGGGCCTGGCGGTGGAAACGGCGGCCTTATGTGTTCCTGCCGCGGTCTACATTGCCTACCTCGGCCACCAGGGCAGCGGCTCCTTTGCCTCGGAGTCACACGGTTGTAGCCTACTTCTCCTCATGAGCGGGTGTGTCACCGCTTTTCCCTTGTTGCTCTTCACCGCGGGGGCACGGCGGCTTCCCCTGGCGACCGTGGGAATCCTCCAGTACATCGCGCCCACTCTGCAACTCCTTTTGGGGGTCCTGGTCTATCGCGAGCCGTTCGGCGGGGTCCGTGCGGTGGGCTTCGGCTTCGTCTGGTGCGCCCTGCTGCTCTACACGGCCGACGGCTTGGTCCGGTGGCGACGCGGGGCGAAACGGCACCGGAAGTACGGAGTCGGGACGAATCCTTAGTTCGCGATAGGCTTTCGTACGGCCTCTTTGGACTCAGGATGGATTTGGCGACCGCTCAGGCTGTTCGCCCCCGGATTGCGTATCCAAAACCTGATGTCTCGGGAACACTGTGTCTTCCTCGCGTAGTCCTGGCGGGCTTGCCAAGGGGCGACGGGATCACGGCCAGGAAGAACGGCACCCTGAGACAGACGATTTCCAGTGTGGTGTGCACTATCGTTGCCGATAGAGGTCCGGGTATCACCAATTCGTCCAGATTCCTATTCCAAGCACGACGGACCCTCATCGATACGACTCCTCATACAAAGCCAAAGCTGCCCTCCATTGTTCCCTCGCCGTGTGTCGGACCGTCCGATGGGGGACGTCGCTGAGCCGTCGATCACGTGCGTCCCGCGTTCTCTTCTCCTTTGCCAGGGTTGATATGCGAGTCCACGCCCACTATGGGGAGGGTATCTCCCAGCCTCCCCGCGGTTTCCCATCGCTGAGATTGACAGACGGCCCCGGAACGGGTAGCCTTCAGGGTGCCAAACGCATACCAGCCATGGAGGCTGCCCGTGGTTATCGTCACCGTGTCTCCCACGTATCAGATCGTGATCCCGAAGCCTATCCGTGATCGGATGAAGCTGGCTCCGGGCCAGCGGCTTCAGGTTATCACCCACGAAGATCGTCTTGAGCTTATCCCGTTGCGGCCGATGGATGAGTTGCGCGGCTTTCTCCGCGGTATTGAGGGCGCCGCCGACCGCGAGCATGACCGGCCATGAACGTCGTGGACACCAGCGGGTGGATCGAGTACTTCGGCGAAGGCCCGAATGCCGCATTCTTCGCGCCCATAGTAGAGAATACCGATGAACTAGTGGTGCCCGTCGTGATTCTGGCCGAGGTGTTCAAACGCGTGCTCCAGAGCCACGGCGACGGGGCGGCGCTCAAGGCGATCGCCGCGATGCAGCGCGGGCAGGTCGTGAATCTTGACTCGACCACGGCCATGTCCGCCGCCCATCTCAGCTTGCGCCACCAGATCCCGTTGATCGACAGCATCGTTCTGGCGGCTGCCCGGGCCGAAGGGGCGACCCTGTGGACTCAGGATCCTCATTTCGAGGGGATCCTGGGCGTTCGATTCCTCGAGGCCTCCCGCGACCTGGCGTAAAGCAGGGACGGGTGGATGGGTGGACGACTGGACGGGTGGATGGGTGGACGAGTGGATGGGTGGACGACTGCAATCATCCATCCATTGTTCCATCCTTTCAGAAGCTGATAGCCAGCCCGAGGCCTAGGTAGTGCAGGAGGGCGAAGGTAAGTACTTCGTCGTTGTCGGCGCCGCCTTCCAGAACACGGTAGCCCACGCGCAGCGCGACGGCCGGCATGGGCTCGTACCTCAGCGCAACCAGCACGTCTTCGGCTCGTCCCTGGGGTGCGGCCAACGCATCGGCGACCACCATGAGTGAGGTGCGATCGGCAACCCACCATTCGATGGCCCCGTGAAGCAACGGTACAAAGCCGGTGTTCTTCTTGGCGTCCCCCGCATCTTCGCTCTCGATGCGTACCTCGGCGTCTCGAACTTTGCCGGTGAGCCCGAGGCCAATCGTAAGGTTGGGCCGTCGATGGATATCGTACCGGTAGGTCAGCCGGTACGAGTCAAACCGGTACGTGGCCTCCAGAGGAGTGTCTGGTCCGAACGTCGCGTCCTCGAAGACCACCTCTTTGGGCACCGAGCCCTCAGCTCTCAAGCTCAGGGGCGCCGCGAGCACGGAGAGCGAGTGGCGGAGACGGAACGAATAGGTCAGGCGAGCCCTGATGTATTCATCCGCATCAGTCGAGAGTTCCTTGGACAATGAGAGCATGGTGCCGCCGTCTCCCGGGCTACGGACATCATTGTAGCCGCTGATTACGGCGCCGGACTCCAGGTCAAGTTGCCAGCCGGCCTGCACGGGCATAAGGCCCAGTGCCAACAGAGAGGCGATGCATGCGGTTCGCGACAGTGTCATGGTCTGATTCTCCTGTGGGGCGGCGAGTCTGCGGGTGATCGGCAATACTCCCACTTCACGGAAGAAAAGGCACAAGAGCGCCTTTTTCAACCGTTCCGTTGCCCGGCATTGCGCGGGGCAGCGTCTTGCAGGATCGGGCCGGGTACGTTATGATACCATGAACGAAGGCCTCGATCGGTCCCGCCCGGCGTCACCGGGCCTATCTCCGGAGTGCAGATGACGGCAAAGCCCCAGCTCATGCTCCACAGCAGGTACGGCATGCGTACCGACGAATACTCATCGCTCATGGGGTTTCGGGTGCGGGATATCCTCATGGTGGCATCGGAGTACGATGCCTTCATCCTTCAGGAAGACGGCCAGCTTTCTGAACTGGTGCTTCAGGAGTATCGAAACCTGGAACTGAATGTTCGGTTCGCGCCTCGATTCACCCTGGCCGGCAGCGGCAGAGAGGCCATGGAGCTTCTCGAGGCCAGGCCGTTCGATCTCATCATCACCACCTCGCGCATAGGCGACATGGACGCAGAGGTTTTCGGCCGTCAGGCAAAGAAGGCCCATGCCGGGGTGCACGTGGCCCTGCTGGCGGCTCATGCCTGGGATTTGCCGCGGGTGGAGGGGATGCGAGATCGTGGCGCCATCGATTGGGTGTTCCTGTGGCAGGGGGATATCAAGATTTTCCTGGCCATGATCAAGCAAGTCGAAGACCGGGAAAACGCTGACCATGATGTGCTGGAGAGCGGCGTGCAGGTCATCATTCTGGTGGAAGACGAAGTACGGTTCTTCTCATCGTTTCTCCCCCAGATGTATGCAGAGGTGACCCGGCAGACCGGCAGGCTCTTGGACGAGGGTTTCAATCTCTCCCATCGTCTGTTACGCACCCGCGCCCGGCCCAAGATTCTTCTGGCCCACTCGTTCGAGGAAGCGCTGGGCCTGTATGAACGCTATGCCGAGAATGTGCTTGGCGTCATATCGGATGTCAGCTACAGTTGCGACGGTCACTATGACGGTGAGGCGGGGTTGAAGTTGGCACGGCTCATCCGTGAACGAGATCCCGATATGCCGATCCTGCTCCAATCAACCGATCCTCGCAACAGGGATCGGGCCCACGCTACCGGAGCATCCTTCCTGCACAAGGAGTCGCCGCGCCTCTTGGAGGAAATCCGCGACTACATCATGGCCAATTTCGGATTCGGCGATTTTGTGTTCCGCATGCCTGACGGGCGAGACGTCGGCCGGGCATGCACCATACGGGAGATGGTGAGGCTTCTGCGGGACGTGCCGGAGCAAGCCATCGAATATCATGCCCGCCGTAACCATTTCTCCCGCTGGCTCAAGGCTCGTTCGGAGTTTGAACTGGCGTCGCTCATCAAGCCGAAGCGCGTATCGGAGTTTGCTTCTATCGCCGATCTCCGCAGCTACCTCATCGAGCGGTTCGTCAGCTATCTCCGGGAGATTCAGCGCCACATCATTGCGGATTTCGACCCCGAACGCTACGATGATTTCGTGGCGTTCGCCAAAATCGGCAGCGGGTCGCTGGGCGGCAAAGGCAGAGGCCTGGCATTCATGCACAAGCTCCTGGCCCAGGAAGACGTGGGGATCCCCGGCGTGACGGTCTGCATACCCGACACCGTGGTCGTGGCCAGCGACGTGTTCGAGGAGTTTGTCGCGGAGAACGACCTCCGCTCGGTGCTGCTGGAGCCGGGAACCCGCACGGACGGCGAAATCCTCGACGCGTTCCGGCGCGGCAGATTCAGCGGCCACCGCCGCGCGGAACTGGCGGCATTGCTGACCCGGATGGGCGAGCCCCTGGCCGTACGATCATCCAGCATCCTGGAGGATTCGGTCTTGCAGCCGTTTGCCGGAGTCTACGCCACGGTCATGCTACCCAACTCCCATCCCAGCCTCGATGTTCGCTTGGCGCAGCTTATCGAGGCCATCAAGGTCGTGTATTCGTCGACCATCTTCAAGTCGGCGCGAGAGTACTTGGCGACGACGCCCCATCGCATCGAGGAGGAGCGCATGGCGGTGCTGGTGCAAAGGTTGGTGGGGAGCCGCCGCGGCGACCGATTCTACCCCTCGCTTGCGGGGGTTGCGCTGTCGTACAATTTCTACCCGATCCAGGGCATCCAGCCGGACGACGGCGTGGCTCTGGTGGCAATGGGGCTGGGCAAGAGCGTGGTCGAGGGCCGTGAGTGCTTGCGGTTCTGCCCGGCCCGGCCGCAGATCATGCCCCAGTTTTCCCGGGTGGCCGATGTGGTGCGCAATGCGCAACGACGATTCTACGCATTGGACATGACGCAAGACTCGTCGATACCGGGGCTCATCCTTGACGCGAACCTCGCGGCCGAGGAGACAGTGGACGCGCTGAGGGCCGGCGCTGCCGATGCCCTGGCGTCGACCTATCTCTCCGACGGTGAGCGTCTCGTCTCCGGTGTCATGCCCGGAGGTGCGCCCCTGGTCACCTTCGCAGGCTTGCTGGAGGGCTTCCCCTTCTCTCTCCCCGCCCTACTGGCCCGCCTTCTCAAGATCTGCACTTCGGGTTTCGGCACGCCCGTAGAAATCGAGTTTGCCGCAGACGTGCCCTGGCACTGCAGTGGCCCGTGTGAGTTCCAGGTGCTTCAGGTACGCCCAATGGTGGCGGAGCGAGCCGGTGAGGGGGTCGATTTTGGAAGCATTGAAGGAGACCCTCGGGTCATTGTCCAGTCGGACAGTGCTCTGGGCAATGGCCGGATCTCTGAGGTGCACGATGTGATCGCGGTGGATCCCACCAAGCTCAATAGGGCGCATACAGGCCAGGTTGCCGGAATCATCCAGGCCCTGAACCGGAGGATGCAGGCCGAAGACAAGAACTGCGTGCTCATCGGGCCGGGTCGTTGGGGATCCAGTGATCCCTGGTTGGGCATCCCCGTTGCCTGGCATCAGATTTCCACCGCGCGGGCGATCGTTGAGACTGATTTTCCCGATCTGGAGGTCGAACCGTCCCTGGGTTCTCACTTCTTCAACAACCTGACGACCTTCGGCATAGCCTATTTCACGGTGCACCAGCGCCGAGGGGACGGATGCATCGACTGGGAATGGCTATCCGCACAACCCTCGGTGGACGAGCACCTTGATGGTGCGGTACGGCATCTACGGGTGTCTGCGCCGCTTCAGGTGCTGGTGGACGGGAGAAGCGGTCGCGGTGCCATAATCCGTGACGCCTGAGGAATCACCGGACAGAACGCATCTCGGCCAAGGCCCGCACGAACCCCTCGTTTTGGGCCATGGTGCCCACGGTGACTCTCAGGCTGTTGGCCAGACCGAAGGGCTTCAGGGGTCGCACGATGTAGCCGACCCGTTCCAGGCGCTCTGCAACTGCGGACGCGTCAGTCTTCACATCCACGGTTACGAAATTCCCCTGGCTCGGCCATACCGACAGCCCCAAACCGGCCAGGGCTTCGGCCAGGTATCTCCGGCCTTCGACTACCAGGTTTACGCTCCGCCTCGTGTGGTCGACGGCGGCAAACGCCGCGAGGGCCGCGGCCTGCGCGGGAATCGAGATCTTAAACGGCCCCCTGATGCGCGCCAGCTGGGCGATGATGGAGGGATGACCTACTCCGTATCCAATCCGTAGCCCCGCCAAGGCGTAGACCTTGCTGAAACTCCTGGTCACCAGAAGTTGGGGTTCGCGGGACAAGTAGGCTACTCCGTCGGGGTAGTCTGATGCGGTGACATACTCGAAGTACGCTTCATCCCAGACCACCATGACGCGCTCCGGCAGACCCGACAGCAACTCCTCAAGCTCGGCCCGGCTGTAGTGGGCGCCCGTGGGGTTGTTCGGGTTGGCAATGAACAGCAGCCGCGTGTGTGGGGATATGCCATTGAGAATCTCCTCGATGGTGGCCTTTCTCGGGTCTGCCGCCTGTAGCGGCTTGAATTCTCCACCGGCCATGCGCGAGGCGATGGCATAATGGACAAACGAGGGCCATGGGCTGACACCCTCGAAGCCGGGACCGATGTATGCCAAGGCGGCGATCTCGAGGAAGTGACTGGCGCCCGCAGTCACCAGCACGGAATCCTCCGCCACGCCGAGTTTCCGGGCGATGGCTGTGCGGAGTACGGGGGCCTCCAGCTCGGGATAGAGGTTGATCCGCGGCGCCTCACGTATGATGGCGTCGATTACCTCAGGCGCGGGGCCCAGCGGATTCTCGTTGGAGGCCAGTTTGGCCGCCACGATGCCCAACTCGCGCTCTACTTCCTCCATGGGTTTCCCCGGGACATAGAGAGGGATGCTCGAAACGTGAGGACGGATCAAGTCAGCAGGGGAGGCCATAAGGATCTCCTTAGAGGAGCCCGCGAGGGCCAACGTAGTAGATCACAACGGCGACGCAGGCGGCCCATGCCGCCACGGCAACGAGAAGGGGCTTATCCTCCAGCAGTAACCGCTCGGGGCTACCACCCATGTCGCGTTTGTGTACGAGATACAGGTAACGGAAGATGCCGTAGAGCACGAAGGGGATGGTCAAAGACAGCGCATGGGTATTGAACTTCGCCACGGTATCGGGACTCAAGGTATACAGGGCGTAGGCCACGACCGTGGACGATGTCACTACTGAGATCATCTGATCAAGGAGCGTGGGGCTGTATTCCGCTAAGATCGGGCGGTGGTTGGCCGCGCCGGTCTCGAGAATCACCAGTTCGTGACGTCGCTTGTTCATGGCCAGAAACAGCGAGAGAAGAATGGTGCAGACGATGAGCCATGACGAGATCTCGACGCCGATGACGGCGGCGCCCGCCACCGCGCGCAGCACGAAGCCAGCCGATATGGCGAACACATCGAGGATTACCAAATGCTTCAGGCACCGGCTATACGCAAGCATGAGGGCGAGGTAGCTGGCGGCCACCACGGCGAACGCAGGGGATAGAAGAATCGCCGCCGCCATTGCGCCTATCGCCAGCAGCACCGCCCAAAGGTAGGCCGAGGTGACTGTCACCTCACCCGCCGCGATGGGCCTGAATCGTTTCACCGGATGCAAACGGTCAGCCTCGCGGTCGCTGATATCATTGATGATGTATACCACACCGCTCAGTAGGCAGAACACGCCGAACGCGCCGAAGGCCTTCAGTACATCGGCGGCATTGGACGCCCGCTGCGCAAAGGCGACTCCCGCGAATACCACGAGATTCTTCGTCCACTGCCGTGGCCGCACAAGCCGAAGGAGATGGTTCATGGGGACCACCTGGGTTGAGTAGAGGCGCGCCCACCTGCAGCATGGCGCACGCGTAAGTACCGCCAAGATGCCAGCGCAGGGTGCTGGCACGCTCCCTGAGGGGTGCGCCAGGCGGGACGCTCACACGCGGTACCGGCAAAACTTTCAAGGTAAATGCCCCGGGCTGCTTGTCAACCACCGGCCGCTCGGTCTTGACGCGCGCGCCGTCGTGGGCTAACTGTGGTGATCCAACAGATCCGGCATGGTTTCTCTCGAGGAGACATTGATCCCTATGGACCGACCACCCGCAATCCAGGCACTTCACGAGCAAGGCCTCGCCCTCTACCGCGTGAAGCGGTATCATGAGGCGTTGGCGCTGTTTCGCGATGCGCTGACGCAACTACCGGATGATCCGATGCTGCATTATCGCGTGGGATCGACGCTGTTTCGCCTGGGATTGGATGAGGAGGCCGAGATCCACTTTCAAAAGACCCTGGACGGCCAGCCATCTCACACCAATGCACTGATTAACCTCGCCTTGGTGTTTGAGCGCACGGGGCGGGAGGAGCGGGCCATCAAGACTCTGCTGGCTGCGGCGGAATTGGATCCGACAAACCCGCAGGTGCATTTCAACCTCGGGGCCATGTACGGAGATCAAAGCGACCTGGAACGCGCGGTTCGCCACTTCGAACGGGCATTGGAGCTTGATCCCCTGGGGATGGAAGCCTCGTACAACCTCGGCCTGGCCTATATCAAGGTTGGACTGAGCAAGAAGGCCGTCGAGGCCCTCAGAAATACCTTGCGACTGGATCCGCGCAATGTCGACGCGCTGTTCGCACTTGGGCGGGCCTACCGCGCGTGCCACATGTCGGACCGGGCTCTCGAGACATACCAGCGAATCGTGGAGATTGACCCTTCGGCGCGCCAGGCCTACTTCTGGCTGGGTGTGCTGTATGATCAGATGGAGATGAAGGACGAGGCTCGCCAGATGTATCGCCGCAGCCGCGGCGACGAACTGGACGGTTGAGGACAAACGACTATCGTGATGGAATGATGGGGACCGGAGGGCCGGACTGAGAGCCGACACCTCCGAGCAGAACGAGGCATGAAGCACGAGGGGATGTAGAGCGGCGACTGAGTGCTGACCACTGAGAACTGAAGACTTCCCGCGCAGCGAGGATCTGTGAACTCCCCACCATTCAATGCAGTTGCGAACGAATCGAGGCCGGAATGCGCGTCGTGGTGACCCGTACGATACCCGATGACGGTCTGCGTCTCCTGCGAGAGGCGGGGCTTACTCTGCACATCAATGGTGAGGATCGCCCCATGAGCAGGGACGAACTCAGTGAGGCCGTGCACACGGCGGACGGCGTGATCTGTCTTCTCAGCGATCGCATCGACCGGGATATCCTGGATGTGGCCTCCAAGACCGTGGGTTTCGCCAACTACGCCGTGGGGTATGAGAACATCGATACCGTCTACGCGACGGAACTGGGGATCATGATCGCGAACACTCCTGGTGTCCTGACCGATGCCACGGCCGATCTCACATGGGCACTACTGCTGGCCTCGGCCCGCCGGATTGTGGCGGGGGACGCTATGGTCCGGACGGGGCGTTTCGCCGGATGGGGACCAATGTTGATGCTGGGCGCCGATATTGCGGGGCGCACACTGGGGATCGTCGGAGCGGGTCGTATCGGCACCGAGGTGGCCCGACGCGCCCGTGGGTTTTCCATGCGAATCCTCTACGCGGAGAGGTGTGACAGGCCCGAGATGGAGCGCCTCGGCGCACGGTGTGTGGATCTGAACACCCTGCTGATGGAAAGCGATTTCGTGACGCTCCATGTGCCTCTCACGGAGCAGACCCATCATCTCATCGACAGCGAAGCGCTGGGCCTGATGAAGCCTTCGGCCATTCTCATCAATACATCCCGCGGTTCGGTTGTGGACGAGGAGGCACTGATCGAGGCCCTCAAGAGCGGAGTCATCGCGGGCGCCGGTCTCGACGTGTTCGAGCGGGAACCCGCACTGGCACCGGGACTCGACGAGCTTTCCAATGTGGTCCTGACGCCCCACATCGGATCAGCAACCACCACCACCCGCGCCACCATGGCAACGCTGGCTTCCACCAACCTCCTCGCGATGCTCTCCGGCCATGCTCCTCCCAATCTCGTCAATGCCGAGGTGATGGGTCGCCATCGCCGGGTGCGCGAGGTCTAATCTCATCGGCGTGACCGTCTCGTTCGGGGATTCGCAGGCTCTGGGCCGGATCATGACCGTGGAGGGGCTCGCGGGTGGATCATGCCCATTCAACTGCGTGTACTGCACGGTTGCCCATCCGCCACCCACAACCCGCCGTCGGCGCGTGGCCGATGCCCACGCGGTGGGTGCTCTTCTGGATGTCGCCAGGGAGAAGGCCGGCGCTCTTGATCATCTCGTGATAGGGGGTGGTGGAGACCCCCTGCTGTGGACGGGAATCGGCGACTTCCTCCGGCGGGTTCATACCAGATACGCAGTCCCTCTGGCAGTGCTGACTCCAGGGCCGCTTCTGTCCCGGGGTGCGATCCGTGACGCCATGGAGCCTGTCGATGTGGTGATGGTGAAGTTGGATGCAGGGCTTCACCGCCTGATGCAGGCAGTGAACCGACCTCATCGCGGCGTTCGCTTCGACCGTTTGGTGGAGTCACTGGGCAGGTTCGCCGCTGCCTTTGATGGAGCGCTATGGGCACAGACCAGGCCAATTCCAGGAGTGAACGATGGGATCGGTGAAATGACCAGACTCGCGACCGCTCTCAGAGGAATCTCTCCTGCAAAGGTCATCGTCGCAGGGCTGGTGCCAGGGGGTTGGGGCACACGGTCAGAGAAGCAGCGAATCTCTCTGGGAGAGATACAGGTCCTTGAGATTCCCGATGGCACGGCTTCGTCGGGATCGGCCGTTATGGGCGCCGATGGATCGGCCCAGAAGATCTCCTTCCAGGGATGCTGGCGCATCTGACCGGCCGTTCGGGGATGTGGCGCAGACGACGGCGCACCGATACCTTGTAGGGTTTGCGCTTTCCATGGGACTTCCGGATGAGAAGGGAACCAGAAGCTGCATACATCACATGAGCAATGCCCCAGTCGGCTCGCTCATTCAGGAGTAGAGGCGTGAAGCTCTCCCAAGAGACCATGAGTAAGGCGACGGTAACTGTCACTGAGCCGTCACCGTCGCAACGGGTGCTGGAGGTTTCGCTGTCGGCCGACGAAGCGCAGAGACTGCGCGGCGTATACCTCAGAGGCCTGACCAAAGACATGACACTGCCAGGGTTCCGAAAGGGGAAGGTTCCCTTCCATCTGGTGCAGGCCCAGCTTGGAGAGTCTGCCGAACAAGGTTTGGTGCTGGAGCTGGGCAAGGCATTTCTGGATCGCTACGCACACGACCAGCACTTCCCGGTGGTTCGGACGCCGCACGTGACATCACCCATCGCCTCTGACGGAGGCCTCAAACTGAGGATTGAGGTGGATGTGGTTCCACCTTTCGAGCTTCCTCCCTACAAGGCTCTCCCCGCGAGGCTGCAGCGTCGAACCGTGACGGAAGCTGATGTGGAGGAGTTTCTTCGCCAGCGAACCGAGCAGCTATCGACCTTGCTTCCCAAGAAGGAGCCATTGTCATTGGGAGATGCGGCGCGACTTCGTGTGCAACGGGTCGCTCCCGGTGGGATTCCTCTGGTTGGCGAGCCTGTCAGGGAGGTCATGATCCGGCTCGATCTCAACGAAGCGCCGCCGGAATTGGTGAATGGCCTGGTGGGGCTGATGAAGGATGCTACCACCCGTATCACCCTCCCCCGCGAGGGAAGTGGATTGGTGAAGGCTCCCAAAGGGGCCGACGAAGGCAGTCTCTATGCGATCACTGTGGTGGATGCCTTGACCGTGGAGCCTCCGGAGCCGGCACGCGTGGCGCAGGAGTTCGGCATTGACGATCCGGAGGAACTCCCCATTAGGGTCCGGGTACTGCTCGAAGACGAGATGGACAGGCATGCCCGTGCAGCGATGCGCGGCGAACTGGTAGCCAGGATCGCGCGCAACGCGAGCCTGCATCTGCCGTTAGCCATGGTGGACGAACATATTGAAGACATACGCACATCCCTTGTCGAGACTGCCCACCGCCAGGGCAAGGAACCTGACTCCGATCTTCTGGACCCGCAGTTCTTTGCGGAGCGGCACCGAGATCAGATACGACACGGCATGAAGGAACTCCTGATCGTTGACGCGATCGCCACCACGGAAGGGCTTCTCCCGACTCATGAGCAGATCCAGGCAGCTATCGGGGCCCAGGCTCATGCCAGAGGGCTCAGTGCCAAGCAGGCGGTCAAACAGATGGATGACGAGGATCTCCAAGCCTTGATCCGTCGGATCACACGAGTCAACGTTGAGCGGTTCCTTGAGGACGAGGCCGAGGTGGAACTAGCCGAAATGAGCTGAGGGACTTACTGATGACATACATACCGTTTGTGGTTGAGCAGACAGGCAGGATAGAGCGAACCTACGACATCTACTCGAGGCTCCTGAAGGACAGGATCATCTTCATCGGGACGCCCGTAGATGACCAGATCGCCAATCTGGTCATCGCACAACTTCTTTTTCTTCAGGCAGAAGACCCCCACGTCGACATATCGCTCTACATCAACACGCCCGGTGGCGTCGTGACCTCGGGCCTAGCCATCTATGATACCATGCAGTACATCAAACCGGATATCGCCACCGTCTGTCTGGGCCAGGCCGCCAGTCTGGGTGCGCTGCTTCTCGCTGCAGGGACCGTGGGAAAGCGCTCGGCCCTGCCAAACTCCCGCATCATGATCCACCAACCGTTGGGGGGCATCTCCGGTCAGGCGGTTGACATCGCCATTCATGCCCGCGAAATTGTGCGGATGAAGCAGAGTCTGAATCAGATACTGGCAACCCACACCGGTCAGCCGGTATCGAGAATCGAGCGCGACAGTGACCGCAACTTCTTCATGTCCGCGCACGAGGCAAAGGAATACGGCATCATTGATACGGTGATGGCGTTGCCCGTCAAGGAACACTCGCAAGGGTAGTCGCAATGACTCGTCGCACCAATCCGCCGGGATCGAGACTGCTGCGCTGCTCGTTCTGCGGGCGAGATCAGTCCGAGGTGGACAAGCTCATCTCGGGGCCTTCCGTCTATATCTGCAATGAGTGCGTCTCGCTCTGCAACGAGATTCTCTCCGAGGAGGCCGGCCGGGACGTACAGCACGCCAAGCCTACATTGCCTAAGCCGCGCGAGATCAACTCGGAACTGAACGCCTTTGTCATTGGTCAGGAGCGCGCCAAGAAGACATTGGCCGTGGCTGTGTACAACCACTACAAGCGTATCCGGAACAAGAAGCTCCGTGACAATGTTGAGATCGAGAAGAGCAACATCATGCTCCTCGGTCCTACCGGGACGGGTAAGACGCTTCTCGCCGAGACCCTGGCACGGATTCTCGATGTGCCCTTCGCCATCGCCGACGCCACCACCCTTACCGAGGCGGGCTACGTTGGCGAAGATGTGGAGAGCATCATCTCCAAGCTGCTGCAGAATGCCGATTTCGACATCGGTCAGGCTGAGAAGGGCATCATCTATATCGACGAAATCGACAAGATCGCCCGTAAGGCTGATAACCCATCCATCACCCGCGATGTGTCCGGCGAGGGAGTGCAGCAGGCATTGCTGAAGCTGGTGGAGGGGACAGTGGCGAATGTCCCGCCCCGGGGCGGACGGAAGCATCCACAGCAGGAGTTCATCGAGGTCAATACCCGGAACATTCTCTTCATTGCCGGCGGTGCCTTCGACGGCTTGGAGAAGATCATAGAACGGCGAGGCGGCGGAAAGGTGGTGGGATTCGGTGCGGCGGTTCACGATGCCTCTGACGGCTCCATTGGCCGCCTTCTGGACAAGGTCGAGCCACGGGATCTCCTCAAATTCGGCATGATTCCCGAGTTGGTGGGCCGCTTCCCTGTGGTGGCTCCTCTGCACGAACTGACACAGGATGCCCTGGTGGAGATACTGACCGAGCCCAAGAATTCGCTGGTTCGTCAGTACAAGAAGCTCTTCGAGATGGAAGGCATCACGCTTCACTTCCACGACGATGCCCTCTCGGCCGTCGCGGCCGAGGCGATCCGGCGGGGAAGCGGCGCGCGCAGCCTCCGGGCAATCATGGAAGAACTGATGCTTGACTTGATGTACGACATCCCTTCCCGGTCGGACATCAGCGAGGTTGCGATCACCGCCGATTTCGTGCACAGGAAGGCTGCTCCTCTGTTTGTGATGGCAGAGGAGAAGAAGGCCTCCTGAGCGTCGCAGCAGGCATCATGACCCCGATCGAATCACTACTCAGACTGTATCGCGACACCGGCGTCATCGACATTCGGTCACGCCTCCCGATACTCCCCATTCGAGACCTCATCATGCATCCGTACATGATGACGACGCTTCTGGTTGGTCGGGACCGATCGCTGGCTGCCCTGGAGCGGGCAGTGAACGACGACAAGCTTCTTTTCCTCGTTGCCCAGAAGCACCCCGAGGTGTTGGACCCGCAGAGCAAGGACTTGTACAGGGTCGGCTGCGTGGCGGCAGTGCTGCAGCTTCTCCGCCTGCCCGACGGTACGGCCAAGATCATGGTGGAGGGCTTGGGGCGGGCGGAGGTCAAGCGCTACGTGATCCGCGGCGATCTCAGGGACGCTGTGCTCGCCCGCGGCGAACCGGAGCCGCCGGCCATATCTCCCGAACTGGAGGCCATGCTCAGGACGGTCAAGGCCAGCTTCGGCGAATATGTCTCGTTGCATCGGCGGTTGCCCGATGATTTGCTGGCATCGGTGCAGGACATCACCAGCCCGTCGAGGCTTGTGCATGTGGTTTCCGCTCACCTCCTGGTGGCCAATGAGACGAAACAGGCGCTCCTGGAAGAATTCGACCTGATGTCCCACTTGACCCTTCTGGCCCATGTACTTGCCCAGGAGTTGGATATCCTTCGGCTGGAGCGCAAGATTGAAGATGAGGTCCGCGGCCAGGTGCAGAAGAACCAGCGGGATTTCTACCTGAACGAGCAGCTTCGCGCGATACAGCGAGAGCTGGGTCATGAGGAAGAAGGTACCGACGAGCTGGGAGAGCTGGAGGCGGCCATCAAAGGCGCCTCCATGCCCGCCAAGGTTAAGGAGAAGGCCGAGCAGGAATTGGCCCGGCTGAAGCGGCTACCGCCCATGACGCCCGAAACCGGCATCGTGCGTCAGTACCTTGATTGGCTGGTAGGTCTCCCCTGGGAGGCTCGGACGGAGGATCAGCTGGATATCGGGGAGGCTGAGCGGATCCTCGATGAAGATCACTACGGCTTGACCAAGGTCAAGGAACGCATCCTCGAGTATCTGGCGGTGCTGAAGCTGGTGAAGCGCCTGAAAGGTCCGATACTGTGTCTCGTCGGCCCGCCCGGCGTGGGAAAAACCTCCTTAGGTAAGTCCATCGCCCGGGCACTAAACAGAAAGTTCGTACGGATCAGCCTGGGCGGCGTGCGCGATGAGGCCGAGATCCGAGGCCACCGGAGGACCTATGTCGGCGCACTCCCGGGGCGTATCATCCAATCCATCCGAAAGGCTGGCACGCGGAATCCGGTCTTTCTGCTGGACGAGGTAGACAAGATGAGCGTGGATTTCCGGGGGGATCCCTCCGCGGCGCTCCTGGAGGTGCTGGATCCCGAGCAGAACGACACCTTCAGCGATCACTATCTCGAAGTAGAGTTCGATCTATCCGAGGTGATGTTCATCACCACGGCAAACATCACCCACGCCATACCACCCGCGCTGAGGGACCGGATGGAGATCATTCGGATGCCGGGCTATCTGCGCCATGAGAAGCTGGGCATTGCCGAGCAGTTCCTCATTCCCAAGCTGAGAGCATCCCATGGGCTTAACGGCCAGCAGCTTCAGTTCGAGCGAAGCGCCCTCAATGCAATCATCGGGCGATATACGCGGGAGGCCGGCGTGCGGGATCTTGAGCGCAGCCTCGCCAGCATTTGCAGAAAGGCATCGAGGCGCATCGCCAAGGACCCCGGCTCGGGCTGTATCGTCCTCACGCCCAGAAGGGTCCAAATGTTTTTGGGTGCTCCACCCTATCGCGAATCGGAATTGGATGAGCAGGTTGGGGTCGGTTCGGCCACCGGATTGGCGTGGACGGAATTCGGCGGGGAGATTTTGACCATCGAGGCTATCGTGACGCCGGGTAAGGGGGAGGTGCTTTTCACCGGTCAACTGGGCGACGTCATGAAGGAATCGGCCAGGGCGGGATTGACCTATATGCGCAGCAGGGCCGAAGCCCTGGGGTTGGATCCCAAATTCCACCTGAATTACGATATTCACGTGCACATTCCGGAAGGTGCCATCCCCAAAGATGGGCCATCTGCAGGTATTGCCATGGCTTCAGCCATGATCTCCGCCCTCACGGGAAGGCCGGTGAAGCGCACGGTGGCCATGACCGGCGAGATCACGTTGCGGGGCAGGGTCTTACCCGTCGGAGGTCTGCCGGAGAAGACCGTGGCGGCCCAACGGGGCGGCGTCAAGGAGATCGTGCTGCCCGCGGAGAATACCCGGGAACTCAAGGAGATCCCTCGGCAGGCGAAGCGGGGCCTTGTCTTCCATCAGGTGCGGTCCATGGATGAGGTACTGGCTTTGGCTTTCGTGGAGAATCCACTCAGGCTTTCGCGGCCTACCGGCACCGAAGCCCCATAGGAAATGCCCCACACGGCGGACTCCAGGTTGATGGGCCGGATTCGCCGGGAGTGAGCCGATGCCCACCCTTCCCGTGCAACTGGAGTCCTGCGCCAGCCTGGCCCAGCTTCCCAAGCCGTTTCATCCCGAGATTGCGTTTGCCGGGCGCTCCAATGTCGGCAAATCATCCCTTATCAATGCCATTACTGGAGTGCGGATTGCCCCTGTGAGCCGAACGCCCGGTAAGACGCGCACCCTCCGTCTCTATCTCTGGCATCCGCCCAAGGGTGCCGCCATATGCCTGGTGGATCTGCCGGGCTATGGGTGGGCCAACTTGCCCGGGCATGTCCTTGCGCGATGGCATCCGTTGGTTGAGGGCTACCTTGCGGGTCGCCCGACACTCCGCGCCGTGGTGCTGGTTGCCGACCTGAGGCGGGGCAGCACGGTGCTGGACCATGACATGGCGGTCTGGCTGCGTGGGCAGGGCATGCCGTACCTGGTGGTCGCCGCAAAGGCCGACAAGATCTCCCGGAGCAAGCGAGCGACGCTCCTCGACGCGATTGCCACGGCGACGGCAGTGTCCGCCGAAGACATCATTGAGTTTTCCACGGTTACCAGGGAGGGGTATCGAGCAGTGCACGCAGCCGTGGCGGCGTTGGCCACGGGCGCTGTCTCGCGGTAGTCTCGCGGGGCTGCTGGCCCGTATCGCGGGCAGGCATGGGGTGGCGAGCATGGGGGCAACCGGCTCCGCATCGAGCTGAAGCGCTTCACCGATTCCCGACTCCTCCTGTCTGGATTCCGCTGGTCTAAGGCGACGGTGGCCTGGTGCCGCACGGGGCCAGGTTCGGGCCGATGACACCGTCTGGTGAATATAGGAGCTGTCCTATATGTGACAGGTCCTATACCGAGTGTATGGACATATCCTCCCGATCCGGGTCGGAACAGACGCGAGACTGGCGGCACCATCCGCCCCGGAGGCGGGGGTACCGCCGTCCACCGGCGCCACAGCATGGCGCCAGGAGGCCGTGCTCAGCGGAAGCGGTGCTTCAGGTAGGCGAACTGAGCCTCCAGTTCGGCGCGGTCCGCCGTGGCGTAGCGTGGGGGCAGATAGCGTCGATCCGAGGTGGCCAGCACTGCCGCCAGCTCCTGCAGGGCAAGAAGCTGGGGATCCAGGGGATCGATGAAGGAATCTACCGCGTCTTGAAGATCCTCGACATGCACATCATCATCTCGTTGGGCAAGCACGGCCCGCTCCCTGGCACGATTGATGATTGACTCCACATCGCTGCCGGTCAGGGGCAGTGCGCCCAAGGTTGCGCGCACATAGGCCTGGACCTCGTCCGAGAGATCGACTTTGCGGCTCTTGGCGATGACCGAGAAGAGCTCCCCGACGTCGTCGGGATTCTGTGCCGGAAACAGCGGCATGCACAGCCCAAATCTGCCCTGACGCTTCATGTCGATGGAGAGCAAGTCAGGCCTCGAGGTCATGGCAACCCAAAGCTCTCTGCCCCGAAGGCTGGAGTCGCCGATATGCGCGGCGAAGGCCGCAAACACCCTGCTGGATACGCCGCTGTCGCCATCGGAGACCCGGCTGCCGAACACGGCGTCGGCTTCATCCACTACGACGACTACCGGCCCCAGGGCCCGGATGGTCATGAGGATGCGAGCCTGCTGGCGTTCAGTGTCGCCAACCCACTTGGAGCGGAACTCGCCGATCTCCATGACGGGCAGCCCGCACTCGCTGGCGAAGCAATCGATGAGGAAGGACTTTCCCACCCCCACACGGCCCGGCACGAGCAGACCCCGCTCCAGCACGGAGGTCTTGCCGTTCTTGATCAGCCAGGCTAGCTCTCGAAGCCGTTTCTTGGCTGCCTCGTGGGTCGCCACATTATCCAGGCTGACGCCCGGCTTGGGGTCCTTGAACCGCACAAGACCCTGGCAATACTCCTCGATGAGCCGCTTCTTGCCTGAGGCGATGTGTTCCGCCGTGAGCCGCTGGCCATTGCGAACCGCCTCTGCCACAAGATGTTTCGTGCGGAGAAGGTTGAGCCCTGCGGTACGGTGCGCAAGGTCTGCCGGGGGGATATCGCTCCATCCCTCCAAACCCCGCTCTCCGGATATTTCCTTCACCCAATCGGCGCTCAGGAATCGCCGTCGTTCACTTTCCCCGGGAAGATCTATGCGGACCTGAGCGACGTGGGGATGCTGGAGGATGTCGCTGTGTAACTCGGCCGCTGATTCGGTAACCAAAAGAACACAAACGTCAAGCCGTCGCATCTCCGAGGATGCGGCCCACTTGAGCAGCGTGACCAGGGCCATCCTCTCATCGAGGCTCGCGCCGCTTTCCTCCGTGGCAGGGATGATCTTCTCGGGAAAGTCAATGATAAGGGTGATGCCTCGCGTATTGGTTCCGTCAGCGGCGGCCAGGAAGAATCGCCTGAGCAAAGGCGCCAGGCGGGTGAACTCCCGGGGCGGCCCAAGGCTCCGGTATGACGTGCCCTCGACCCGGTCGTAGACTTCGATCCACTCGAAGAACCGTTGCTGCATGTCGGCGGAGCCGAAGGTCAGGCCATCACCAATGTCGTAGAAGAGGAGGACCGAGCGCTCTGGAAAGAGCCTCTGGGAGAGAAACCCTTTGAGCGGCACATAGGTCACCTGGCCATCCACGGTGACAGGGAATACGTCGAAGATATTGCCGTGCAGGACGAAGACGGTGTACGATTCGCTGTTCCATCGACGGGCCAGCGCCAAAGCCCATCCATCCAGCGGCAGTCGTTCGCCGAGGTTGCGTTCGTTCATGCCCGTTGTTTTACCCTCCCGCGTCTCTCTCGCTCAGGTGTTGCCGCTTCGCCGAAGCCGATCCGCATATCCGGGGGCGGCAGATCGCCTACGACATCCTTGAACTCCGCCATCTGTGCCAGCCATCTGTTGGTCTGGTCAAGCTGCTCTACGCTGGCGTCGATCCGGGCGGTGAGCGCCTCCGTATTGCGCATGGCCATGGCGTCAGCCCGGATGAGCTTGATCTGCTGATGGAGGCGATCCTGTTCCGAGGCCACTAGCGCCAGGTTCTCCTTGGCCTCCTGCAGCCGTGCCATCCGTTTGTGAAGCACCGAGAGTCGGTCTGACCGGGAGCTATGAAGACGTTGCCTGGATTCCAGACTTTGAGGTGACCCGGTTGACGTGTCCGCCTCAATGTCTGCAGCGAGACGCTGAACTTCCTCTTCAGATTCCCGCACCATCCGGGGAAGGTCCTCCTTGCGTTCGCCTTCCAGGAAGACCTCCAGCGACTCCTGCATCCTAAGAAGCCGAAGATAGGTCCACATAAGCTCCTCGAGTTTCCTCACCCTGGGACCATCGCTTCTGTCGTCCCCGTCTGCGCCGGCCTGATCTATCTCCCGGCATACGGCAGCCAGCTCATTGTAGCGGGTCCGCCCCGCATTCGTCAGCCTGGCCAGTTCCGCGTCTCGGCGGCGCACGAAGAGGATCATCTCCTGCAGAGCCTTCCTTCGTTCCTCCTTCTCCCGGCGGCGGTGGACCCATCGCTTGAAGAAAGGCATGTCAGGCAGGTAGATCCATCCCAGCGCATACCCTGTGACTCCCAGGATAAGGCCCAGTACCTCAGCCGAGAGCACACCCACGCCTACGGTAAGGATGGCTAGCCACAGGTGATGGGGGCTGTTCTTGAATTCCCGGCGGTAGTCTGGCTCGGGCATGGGCCTTTCATCCTTCGAGTGCGGGGGCTGGGGAATCCCGCGAGGAACCGTTCGGGAGATCTTCCTCCAGTCTCTGCAACAGGTCATGGGTCATCTCGACAAACCAAGGGCGCTTGCGCATCACCTCTGGAGGCTCGTCGGGCCTCGGCGCCTCGACTTGCTCTACAAGCCTTCCGGGCCGGGCGCTCATCCGGTACACCCTGTCTCCCAGATACAGGGCCTCCTCCACCGAGTGGGTTACGAAAAAGACTGTTGCCTGTTGCTCTCGCCAGAGTTGTACCAGGAGTTCCTGCATGTGAAGTCTGATCTTGGGATCCAAGGCCCCAAAGGGCTCGTCCATGAGGATGATGCGCGGGCACAGGATCAGGGTCGCTGCGATGGCGACTCGCTGCTGCATGCCGCCGGAGAGTTCGCCTGGGTATTTCCGCTCAGAGCCTTCAAGACCGATTCTCTGTATCCATCCCTTTGCCTGAGCATGACGGTCGGCCTTGGACACACCGCGGAGCATGAGCCCGAAGGAGACATTGTCCAGCACCGTCAGGTGGGGGAGCAGAGAGTACTTCTGATCGACAACTCCACGGTCCGCACCCGGCCCGGTCACGGGCTTGCCGAACACCGTTACAGCACCGCTGGTGGGCGGGAAATGCGGCGGCAAACCTGCCAGAATGCGCAGCAACGTGGATTTCCCACATCCTGAAGGGCCGACAATGGCGATGAGTTCACCCATGCCGGCAAGATCGTGCACCACGAATGAGACATCGGCGACGGCCACCTTGGCTGCCGGCCCTGTGCCGAATACCTTGCTCACGCCGTGGAAGCGTACGATTTCTGCCGGAGCCACGTCGTCAGACGGCGGCGGTGGAGCAGGGGTTGCGGCATCGGCGACTTCGTCGGTCACGTGGCCCTCCGGTAGGGGAACAGGTTCTTCCCACCCCAACGCCAAGCACGATCGCATGCGATGGCGATGGCGACGATGACGATGATGATGGCGAAGATCGAAGAGGTGTGACCCCGGCGTTCAGACACGGAGATGAGGTAGCCCAGCCCCTGTTGCGCATTCACCACTTCGGCCAGGATGATCCATCCCCACCCTATGCCATATACCCCGCGGAGATGATCCCAGATATCGGCGGCGGCGACGGGGAAGAGCACGTGCCGCACCAGTTGCCAGTGGGTGGCGCCCTTGGTCCGCGCCACATCCAGGAAGGCTGGCACCACGTCAGACACTGACTTGATCACCAACGGCAACAAGGCCACGAAACACGCAATGAACAAAAACCCGATCTTCTGCGTCTCGGAGGCGCCCCACCACGCCAGAGTCAAGGGGATGAACACGATGATGGGCACATAGGCGCTGGCGAGACTCAAGGGTCGGAAAAAAGAAGCCACGGGGGGGAATGCCGCCATACACACTCCCAGTGGCACGGCCACCATGGCGGCCAGCGAAAAGCCAATCGTGACCCGGACGAACGAGGTCAGCGCGCTGCGCACCAAGGCCTGCTCGAAATGGAGTTTGGGGAACGCCTGCAGCACTTCGAAGGGATTGGGTAGGATAAGGGGCGCGATCATGCGATCCTCGATCCTCTCGCCCCGCGTCGCCACCCACCACAGCAGGAGCAGCACTGCCACGAAACCCCAGGTCAGCGCCAGGCTGACGCCATGGGACACATCCTTTCGCACGGCCAGGCCCGTGTACCGTGCCACACACAGGAGCGCTGCCACCAGAACGGCGGCAAACAGCAGAAACCCCAGCATCAGTCGCTCTCGAGCGGATACACCTTCACTTCAACGCGGCGGTTGCGGCGATTGTGCTCGGGGTCGCTGGAATTGGTCATCCCGGGTACGGGATTGTCCCACCCATTGCCGATCACCCGGAACTTGTTCGGGTCGAACTTGTAGCGGGCCATGATCTCCTTGCGCACGGCGTCAGCCCGGTCATAGGACAGTTGCCTGACCAAGTCCGCGGGCACAATCCCTCTGCGGCTGGCATCAGTGTTGCCTTCGATCACGACATAGGCATTGCCGAACTTGCCCGCCAGTTCGCCGATTTCGGCAAGTACCTTGGGGATACTCGGATCATACACTGGATTCAGAGCCGCCCTGTTCGGTTCGAAGGTGATGATGACGGCCTTGGTGAGAATCTCGCCCGCTTCAGCCTCGGCCGTCTTGAAGAAGGTGGTGGAGCGGAAGGTGGGTTGGGAGAGATCGGCGACATCTTTGTACTCCTCAGCCATGCCGGCCAGGATCGACGACGCCTTGACCTTGGCCGGAGCCACCGGAGTCTGGATGGCGCCCAAGGACTGGTAGATGGTCGAGGCGCGGTTCCATACCACCTCGAAGTTGGCGGGATTCATGGGATCGAGGAAGAAGTTGGCATTTTCTCGGTAGTTGGTGAGATGCGCATCACCAGTGGTGATACCGCCATCGCTGCCGATCATGGCCTCGCACTCGTCCGCAGGGATATTGAAAGCCGCCGCCAGTTGTTGCGCCGCGGTGGGTACGTCGCTGCGCACCCGGTCCATACCCTCGAAGATGCCCCGTATCAGGTTCGCCACGATGTCTGGATGGTCGCGGAAGAAGTCATTACGGACGGCCCAGACATCGGCGATCAGGTGATTGGCGCTGGCCGTGGTCACGATGAGACGGGTACCAGCCAGCTGCTCCGACACGGTATAGATGTCGGGCGCCCAGCCGACAAAGGCATCAAAGCTGTCGTCCTGCACGAAGATCTTAGCCGCCGCAGGGGCATCGCCCGCCCAGCGGAAGTCAACCTCGGCCGGGTCGATACCGGCATCGACCAGCAGCGACATAATGAAGAAGTGGCTAGGGGAGTTCTGCGCCAGTACCACTTTGCGTTTCTTGCCGGCCTGCATCCTCAGGTCATTGATGGATCGGATATCGCCCCGGGCAACGATGCCGTCACCGCCGCTGGACCAGTCGATCTGCTGACACACGATGGGCACCGTGCGGGAGTCCTTTATCAGCTCCGGAGCGAATAGTGCGATCATGTCCAGAGTGCCCCATAGGATGTGGCTGTGACCGGTGGCGAACAGATCGCGAGCCTTCACCGGATCGTCCACGATGGAGAGTTCCACATAGAAACCGTATTTCTGGTAGAAGAGGCTGGCGTCGTTGGGAGCGAGCCCATTGTTGGCAACGATAATCGGTGCCCAACCTGGCCAGATGTTGATCGGGAATCTCACCACCATCTTGCCATCACGCATCGGCTTCGCATAGTCGCTCACGCCGGCGACGGGAGGGATTGCGCTCTCACCGATGAGCGATACCGCCTTGTCGCCGGCAAGGAGTCTCTGCGTGATATCGGAAGCCTTCAGCGACGGTATCGTTGGGGCACCGGTCGGGGCGATCTTGTCCCACCAGCGCCACACACCGAAGATCACGGCCGCGAGAAGAAGGAAGGTCAGGGCAAACTTGCCACGTCCGGTCATTGGGCTACCTCCTAAAAGTGCGGTACGTCGGCGGGGCTACTCCGCTATCTTCTGACGCGTCTCCGGTTGCTCTGGCTGCGCGGCAGTCGTCGCTGCCTCGGGCTGGACCAACCCCGCCTTCTTTCGATATTCCTCGAATAGCATGGCGCCTCGGGCTCTCCGGGTCTCCTGCTGTTGCTTCACGTTCGAGCCCATCTCCTTGGCGAGATCCAAGGTGGCCCTGATCTGCCCCTCTCCCGAAGCAGCGGACTGGCGAAGCCTCTGCATGGATTCGCCCATCTCACCCCCCATCATCCCTTGCAGCTCGCCCACGGAGCTCTTCATGAGGCTGGCCAGATTCTCCAGCGATCGTCCCACCGCAACCCTGGCTTTCACGTGCTCGAACTCCATCTGAAACTTCTGTACCTCGCGGATGCTCTGGGCGATGATCTGTGTGTTCTGTTTGTACAAATCCTCGAGATTCTGACGCTGGGCTTCGTTCTCGCGGATCTCCTCCTCGAGATTGGCCAGCGTCTCGGCGTAATGGGCTCCGTTTTCGACGTCGTTGACGTTGGCGGCCGCCGCAAGCAGGCCCTGCAGCTCCTGACGCTGCCGTTCCTGCCGCTTCACCTGGTCTTTGAGCAAGGCAACCTGCCCGGCGAGTTGCCCGTTGGCATAGTGGGCCTTGTCGGCCTTGGTGCGAGCGTCGCGAATGCCGCGTTCGATCACCGCCTGGTTGATGGCATCGGTCTCTGTTGCCTTGTCAGCCATCAGGCCCAGGAAGATGAACACGCGTTTGATGGCGCGAAACAGACCCATGGTCTCCTCCTTACTGGGTGTGGAATGAATCGGGCTGCGCCGGCTCCTCTGATTCCAGCAGGATCTTCTGCTCCATTATGAAAGAAAGCTGATCACTGAGCTGGATTTCGTCGGCCGCAGCAACCACCGTCACATCATGTTGCCGGAGCTCATCAAAGAGGGCCGCGGCGATGTCAAACGCAATAAAATGAACACCGATGGCGGTAGCCAGCGCTTCGGCCCGCGATTGAATCTGTGGAATCACGGCCTTGGGATCGGGACCTGTCGTGTTCATCCCATCGGTGATGACCAGAATGTGATTCCGGGACAAGGGCGAGGCGAGCACCTGTTGCGCCGCCATCTCCAGGGATCTGCCCAAGGGCGTCGAACCGCGGGGCGTGACCCCGGCGTGGAGCCAGCTCCTCAGGGCAGCCGCGTCGAATGGGCCGAAGGGAACGGCCTCGGCGGCCCCTCCCGATCGAAACACCACGAGACCGGACCGAACCTGCCGGGGATGGGACGAGCCGGGCCGCGCGTACTCCTCCACGCGGGCCACCACAGAGGCCAAGGCCCTGGCTCCGATGACGTGCTTCGGGCTGCGTCCCCCTGCGGCGTCGAGCACGGCATCGTCCATGCTGCCGGAGGTGTCGAACACAACGACAAGGTCCAAACCCTCATCGCTCTGGGGAGGATAAGAATCACCGCATGCCAGTATGACCGAGAGGCCAAGGGTCAAGGGAAGAAGAGCTCTCACGGGTAGGCGGTTCATACTCACGACCACGCTCCTTGCGGCACGTCCCTTTGGGGAAGGGCCGCCACACCTTTCCGTACTTCTGCGCGTAGCGTCCGGTGCGCGCCCAGCGGCTCATCGGCCGCCGACACGCATGGGCTCAACATCTAGAACAAGCTATCGGCAGCGGATGACAGGGTCAAGCCAGCCGTCGCTGCCGCACGGGTCATGGTACCTTCCATTCCGCCGCGGTATTCACAGGGGCACTTCCGTGGCGGATACACTCGGAGCGAACACCGCCACCACGGGCCGCACTCGCCTCAATCGCCTGGCGTACTTCGTCGCCATCACATCGCCAGACTTTGATACGCGATGGTGCAGTTCGGGGCCGTTGGGTCACATCACGATCTTGCGCGGGCTTCATCAACAGCCTCCTTGGTCCGAAGCTCGCGGGCTCTTGCTTGGCGATATGCGACCCCGCTACATTGTGATGGTCTCAAGATGCTCCGGCGCGACTGCGTACGGGTGTGCATCTTCGCGTTCCCGCCTTGCCGGCCGTGAAATGGGGATGCCTCTCTTGGGCGCCGACGGCCGAGGAAGAGGATACCTCATGAGAATTGTTGCGGTCAGCACTGCGTATCCGATGCGGGGCGGCATGGCGCACTACATGGCTCTTCTCTACCGAACCTTGGTGCAGCGCGGGCATGAGGTGCGCGTCATTTCCTTTTCTCGCCAGTATCCGGGGCTGTTGTTCCCCGGGAAGACTCAGACGGATCTCAGCAGAGACGTGGAGGCTATCCCAAGCGAGGCCGTCCTTGATTCCATCAATCCATTCAGCTGGCTCCGGTCCGCATCCAGGGCGCGTTCCTTTTCGCCGGATGTTCTCCTTCTTAACTACTGGATGCCGTTCTTCATGCCGGCATACGCGACGGTTGCGTGTCTCGTTCGGTTGTTCTCGCGGACCAGGGTCATCTTCCTCTGTCACAACATTGTGCCCCACGAACGGCGCCTGGGAGATCGTCTGTTCACGCGGGTAGGCCTGCGGACCGCCCATGGTTTCGTGGTGCAAACGGAGGCCGTAAGGGATGATCTCCTTCGCGCCAGAGCCGATGCAAAGTACAGGCTCGTATCACTCCCGGCCTTTGACTTGTTCAAGACCTCGCTTTCTCGAGGGGAGGCCAGGGAGCGGCTCGGGTTGGATCCCAAGGACCGTGTCGTACTGTTTTTTGGCTATGTCCGCCGGTACAAGGGGCTGGGAGTGCTGCTTCAGGCGATGCGAACCGTTCGAGAATCCATGGCGGTGAAACTGGTCGTGGCCGGCGAGTTCTACGAGGACGTGGTCTCCACCGAGCGGAGCATCCAGGAACTGGGGATCGCCAAGGACGTGCTCATGTTCGACGAGTATATTCCCAATGAGGATGTCGGAACCTATTTCGCCGCGGCCGATGTAGTGACGCTGCCGTATCTCTCGGCGACCCAGAGCGGGATACTGCAGATCTCTTACAACTTCGATACGCCAGTCATCGTCTCGGATGTAGGCGGGCTGGCTGAATCGGTGATCGAGGGAAAGACCGGGTTCGTCGTTCCCCCCGGTGATGGGGCGGCCTTGGCCCAGGCCATTATCCGGTTCTTTCAACGCTCACCCACCGAGGATTTCGCGGCTCGCGTGCGGGAGTACAAGACGCAGTTTTCGTGGGATCGCATGGCCGAGGCCGTGGAAAGCCTTGCGGCCGACCTGTGATGAGGAGAGCGGTACAGGCCCGACGATCCGGCCTCCGGCACCCCACTACACTCGTTTTCTGGGCGGCAAGCCTCTTGTCTTTCTGTTCAACCTACGCCACGGTGCGCGGCCCGGTCCAATGGGCGGTAGAGGATCAGGGCATTGTGTACGCCATCCATGATCGTGGTCTCTATCGCATCGATCCCGATAACCGCACGGTCGGCCAGATACCTCTTCCGCCCGAGATTGCTGGCAGTGTGCTGCTCGAGCTGGGGATGTCCGACGGGCTCCTCTGGGTCGCGACCGACAGTGTCATCGCCAATGCCGACGCTCGATACTATGACTGGGTGGTGTACGGATCCGCGGAAGGTTCTTCTCTGCCGGGATACGCCGGCATGGCGTTCGAGGGAGGATCCGTCTGGGTGGCGGGTATGCGGTCACTGGGCAGATTCGACCCGTACGCCGAAGAGTGGACTCGGTTTTCCGTGCCCGTGGACAGCCTGACCGACATTGCCTCGTTCAACCGTCAGATATGGCTCTCCGCGGGTGGTGGCGTTGTGCGTTTTGATCCGGAGTATGAGAAGATCCGCCTGTATCGATGTGGCGAAGAACTACCGATCCCAGACGTGTCCTGGTTGCACCGGGTCGGTGACGAGCTATGGGCGATGGGGCCGGCGGGAGCCGCCCGGTATGTGCCTGTTACCGAATCGTGGCAGGCCGTTGCGTGCCATCTGGCGCCGTCACAACTTCTGATTCAGGGTTCTCTGGTGTGGTTGATCGGCGGCGGGGGTGTCAGCGTGTACGACTTGGAGAGCCGATCATGTCGCCAACCGATGTGGATGAACCGCGTGCAGGGGCGGATTAACGATGGCACTGTCCACGAAGGCAACGTGTATCTGGTCACGGATCAGGCGGTGGTGGTCTACGTTCCGTCGGGGAATCCCGTGGAACTCAAGGGTGATCTTCGGTTTCCCGGCGAAGTAGATGGGCTGATCAGCCTGCCCCGGCGTGTGACAAGCACGGGCACCCGCCTGGTCGCACAAGGAGACGATGCCTTCGCGGCGTTTCTCTCCTCGGAGAGCCAGTGGTGGGTGAGCCCCCCGCCCAGCGGCCACCGGCGCGGCTCGGACGCGCTGATCCGGCTGGGAGATGGTCTCGAGCTGGGAATGATGACTCCTCCCGTCGTGATTTCCGGATCCTACACCTACCTCTTTCAGTGCACACGGGAGGCAGGGACCTGGGATATCTCCGACCGTCACCGGGTGCGTCTCTCCGGTCGAAGAGATGCCGCCTCGGCCTTTTATGACAACACGGATCAGTTCTTGGGCGATCGGTACGGCATGCAGTGGAAGGGCCCACAAGATGGTTTCTTACGGGAAGTAGGCGCCGGATGGGGAAACGCTGACGCCGAGCTGATGGACCTGCCAGGGCGTCCGGGGTATTGCGGCGGCCGAGTGTGGGTGGGGCGCGGTGAACGGAGTCCACAGCGGGGCCGGCGTCTCCTCCAGGGGAGGGCATGGGCAGGCCAGCGGACCACTGCCCACACGGAGGAGTATTTCGAGGGCGGATCGGCGTCATACCGGCTGACTCACGGGCGGATCGTGATCGGCACGGCGAAAGTCTATTTGGACGATCAGCCAGTGGATGAAGGCTCATTTACCCTCGACCATACGAGCGGGAGCTTCTTCCTTTCCTTCGCAGAGCGGGATCTTGTCACCCAGGACTCCACGATCCGCGTGTCCTATGACTATTGGCTACCGGACGACGCGGAGAAGACGACCCTGGCCAGCCCTCAGCTGGTGGTGAACCACGGGGACCTCTGGACTATGTCGGTGGGGTCGTTTCACGAGCGGGACGATGGCGTGACGCGATCCCTGCTGTCGGGCGCCCTTCGTTTCCGGTCGACTCCCGACGCACCCCGGTCTACGTGGGCGGAGGCGGAGCTTCTGGCCGATTCGAAGAGCGGCACAGTTGGATCCCGCGGGTTGCTCTCGGTGGCGGGCGATCGAGTGCAGGCACAGCTGAGCGGGATGTCACTTCCGGAGACCATCGAGACCGATGGTCGCACCCTGACCGAGTATGGGGTACTGGAACGGGAAGTGGCGACCTCGGGACGCGCGGAGCCGTGGAACGAGCTTCCCGTGTCGTGGCGGGCAGCGTGGCGCCGGGCTGGAGAGCATGAGGGTGTCGAAGGTGGCGGTCGCATCGTCTGGGCCCAGCGAGGGATGCCCACGTTCAGTGCAGATGTCGCCTCCCGCCGATGGGAGGCAGATACGCTGTGCACCACGTGGCGGAAGATGGAACTCGGTGTCGACTACGAGCCCAGTTCTCTCCCGGGTTTCGAGAAGGCCCGGGGGCAGGTGTTGGTACGACAGTCCACCGACCGTGAGGGAGATAGATCCACGAGGTTCAGGAGCGGGCTGTCCCGAGTTCACCTGAGGCCGGCCGGGATCCTCGACCTCTCGCTGTTGGCGTGGGGGCGTCGAAGCGACGATACCACGCCGGGTAGCGCTGCCCGGCTCACGGGGCGAACCTTCGGGCTTCTGACGGCCACCTCCACCCCCGCTCCCGGCGTCAGCGTCTATGCCAGGGGCGAGGCCGACATCGCTTCGTCGGACTATCGTGCCACCACCAAGGATGTCGCTCTGGCTAGGAGCATGCTGGCTTCAGCCACCATACGGCCGGGGCGGGCCCCTGTGGAACTGGAGGGAAGCTACTCCCGCACTCTTTCCGATGACCTCGACGACGTCGATCGTGGCCATGGCCTGGCAGGAGTGTTGGGCGATGTGGGAGATTCCTGCAGCGTTGGGCAGCAGCGCGGCACGACCCTCGCGGGCGGACCGCTTCTGTTTCTTCCGTCGCAGAGCACCGTGCGGTTTCGGGCGGTGCGGGTGGAGAGAACGGCTTCTGACTCAGGAGATGCATTCTCGTCAACACGCCAAGAAACCTACCAGGTGACTCTTGACATGCGGCCGCTCTCTGCCAGCCGGTGGTTTCTAGAGGGTATCGGTGTGACGACTCACGGCAGCGGAGGTGAGAGCGACACGTGGACCATTTACGCCCGGTGGGAGCGGAGGTGGATTCCCTCTTTTCTCTCCCGCATTGCGTTCAACGGCACCGTGACCCAAGGCACCTCGGAAACGTGGTCTTGGTCTCCGAGCCTGTACGTCCAGGTGGAGCCTTCGACAGGATTGGAGGTGCGAGGCGACCTCGCTGCGGGCAGGCGTCGGGCCGCTGTCGAGGAATCGTTTCTACGAGGATCCTGCCGAGTCGAAGTTCGGTTTCTCAGGGCGTTTCTGGTCCGTGCAGAAGTGAGACCCGAGATTGCCTTCCCCTCGTCCGGTGGCTCTAGATCTGGCATGACCATCAACCTGAGAGCCGGCGCGACACTCTGACCTTGCGCATCGCCGAAAGGAGCGTCCACCCTGCCTTCAGTCGTGGCGAACTGACTCGAATCGGGCGCAGCAGTGGCAGAGAGGCCAGAGATCCTTGTACTCTGCCGTATCCTCGGAAGACGTTCAGGCCCGATTCCTAAACGACAGGTGCGCGTCGATCCCGCTGCAATTTAACGCGGTATACCTGAGAGCCTGCGACGCCCTCCCGACTACGAGAACAGGCGCAACGAAGGACGACACGGGGCAATCCAGGCGTGTCGTATGGCAAGGCTGACTGAGGTCACGCCTGCCAAGACGGTGAGTGTCTTGACAGGCGCCGGGATTTGACTGACATTCGTGTGCACTTCGCAATGCACATCGGGGCGTAGCGCAGCCCGGTAGCGCACTGGCATGGGGGGCCAGTGGTCGCTGGTTCAAATCCAGTCGCCCCGACCAAGGGCCGGCCGTTGTGGCCGGCCCACTTCGTATGAACGCGGCACAGCCACGGTGATGAAGGATCCTATGCTCATCCTGCTCACAAATGATGACGGCGTCTCAGCGGATGGGCTTGCGGCTCTGCGCCAACGGCTTCGGGCCCACGCCGAGGTTGTGGTCTGCGCGCCCGAGCAGAACTGCAGCGCCACTGGTCACAAGCTGACCATTGATCGTCCGATCCGGTACAAAGAGGTTGAGTCAGGTGTGTACGCCGTGGATGGCACGCCTGTGGACTGCATTGTCGTTGCCCTCCACTGTATCCTTGACCGCGTGCCCGATGTCGTGCTTTCCGGCATCAATCATGGGCCGAACATGGGGCAGGACGTATTCTATTCTGGGACTGTTGCGGCGGCCTTGGAGGCGAGCATGAATGGCATTCCGTCGGCCGCGCTCTCCCTGGCATCCCAGGTGAATGGATTCGCAAGAGCGGCTGATGTGGGGCTCTGGCTCATGCGCCTTCTTCGTGATGGGCACGTTCCCGCGGGGATTGTGCTCAACGTGAATGTTCCGAAAGAGCCCGTGGGTATCCGCGCCACGCGGTTGGGAAGTCGCCGGTACCGGGACTTTGTCTCTCGGTTCGAGGGCCCCAATGGCCGGCGCGCATGCTGGATCGGGGGCGGCACACCGGAGTGGGAGACGGATGATGCATCGGATCAGGCGGCCATCAGGGAAGAGCTGGTATCTGTGACGCCGTTGGGTGGGGACCTGACTCGTGAGGATATGCTGCCTTCCCTCCAGGTGCAGGGGCATCTGGATTGGGTAGGCCAACTGTGAGCGATGGTACCCGGGAAAGCCCCATGAGTCGGGACAGGATCCTGAAAGCCATGAGCCGCGTGCCGAGGGAGCGCTTTGTCTCGCCCACGCTGGAATCCCTGGCGTACGCTGACTATCCGCTTCCCATCGGCGGCGAGCAGACCATCAGTTCCTTTGAGACCGTTGTGCTCCTGTGCACTGCGCTGCTTCTGCGGGGCGGAGAGCGGGTGTTAGAGGTGGGAACAGGATCAGGCTACCAAGCCGCCGTCTTGGCGGAACTGGGGTGCAAAGTGTATAGCGTTGAGCGGGTTGCAGAGTTGTCCAGAGGAGCACGGAAGCTCTTGGATAGACTTGGGTATCTTCGCGTGCTCGTCCGGCTGGGGGACGGCGCTGATGGGTGGCCCGAATACGCCCCCTTTGACCGTATCGTTGTGACGGCGGCATGCCCCGACGTGCCCCGGCCTCTGACAGAACAGCTTGCCCACGGTGGCATACTGGTGCTGCCGGTGGGGGGCCGGAAGAGCCAGCGATTGGTGCGGATCACTCGGCGTATGAGCGGGCAGTTCATGCAAGCCGCATTGGATCAGTGCAACTTCGTTCCTCTGCTGGGTAAGTGGGGTTGGGCTGAAGAGCCGCACTGCGCTCGAGTGCCTCGCCTCTCGGGAGGGGTGTTACCCGGAGGTGGTCCTTGGGGCTAGCGCACAGCGTGTTGACATGGCCCTCGCGGGCCATGCGGGCGATGTACGAGTGGGTACTGGCCTGGGCAGAGACCAAGCAGGCCATCGTCGCCTTGCTGATTCTGGCGTTGGCGGAGTCGTCCTTCTTTCCCATTCCTCCGGACGTGCTCCTCATCGCCATGGCGGTTGCCACGCCGCGGTCTGCGCTGCGGTACGCGGCTATCGCGACCCTCGGCAGCGTGGTAGGTGGGATGGTTGGGTACCTCATAGGCGCGCAGCTCTATGAGGCCGTGGGTGAGCACATCATTCGTTTCTATCATCTCGAGAGTCAATGGGAGACGGTGAAGCTTGGCTACCAAGGGAATGCCTTCCTCCTTGTAACCGCAGCCGGATTCACACCGATTCCCTACAAGGTATTCACCATTGCGGGAGGCGCCTGCGGCATCTATTTTCCGACCTTGGTCTTCGCCTCTCTCCTCTCCCGAGGGACGCGGTTCTTTCTCGTCGCCGGGTTGATCAGGCTCTGTGGCCCCGGCGTGAAGGGTTTCATTGATCGATACTTCAATCTCTTGAGCGTGGCGTTCTTCGTGCTGCTGGTACTGGGCTTCTACGTGGCGAGAGTGGTGCTCAAGTGAGTGAAGGTATTCGGGGCGTAGCGCAGCCCGGTAGCGCACACGGTTCGGGACCGTGGTGTCGGAGGTTCAAATCCTCTCGCCCCGACCAGCAAGGAGCATCGAGGGCCTCTGATGGGTTCCCGTAGAGTTCAGATCGCTGTGGTTGGATCGTCTCGCCCCTCGCCGCGAGGCAATGAGCTGGCATACGAGTGCGGTCGCCTGCTGGCCCAGCGAGGGGCTGTTGTCATATGCGGCGGGCTTGGTGGGGTCATGGAGGCGGCCTGCCAAGGCGCTCACGATGCGGGGGGGCTGGCAGTCGGCATCGTGCCCGGATCTCGGTCAGATGCCAACAAGTGGGCACATGCGGTCATCTCTCCCGGCATGGGATACGGCCGGAATTGGGCCATAGTGCATTCCTCCGACGGAGTGCTGGCGGTGGAGGGGCAGATCGGCACTCTTTCCGAGCTGTGTCTGGCTGCGCAACTCAGTCTTCCCATAGCCGGTCTGGCAACGTGGAACCTGACGGAACTGCCGGTCCGTCACGCGGCGACTCCTGAAGAGGCTGTTGCCTGGCTCATGGACGCGATAGATGGTTGAGCGGCGTCGTTTTACCGTACGAGGCAGGGTCCAAGGGGTTGGCTACCGCTGGTTTGTGTTGCGGCGGGCGCGGGCACTTGAGCTCTGCGGGTGGGCACGAAACATGGCCGACGGCGGTGTTGAGCTGGAAGCGCAGGGCGAAAGAGACACCCTCGATGCGTTAGAGGTCGCACTTTCGGAAGGCCCCCGGCTTTGCCACGTGGAGCAGGTCACATGGATCGGGATTCCCGCCCATGCGGATCAGGGTTTTCGAATCGTCCTCTGATGTCGTCCAGGGTGGGAGGCTGCATCCATTCTGGGTAGATAAATCGCACGAAGGTGTTGGCAAAGGTCATGCCCTTTGTGCACAATCGGAAGGGTGACTACATGGAGCTTGCAGGCTTGATTCGTTCCGTTCCCGATTTTCCAAAACCGGGAATCGTATTCAAGGACATTACCACGTTACTCGGCGATGGGGAGGCATTCTCGCAGGTGATCAACGCATGGGCGGGGCGGTTGGCGGGCAGGGGTGTAACCAGGGTTCTTGCGGTGGAGGCCCGCGGCTTTATATTCGGTGGTGCTTTGGCCCACCAGTTGAGGGTTCCCCTAGCGCTGGCACGCAAGCCCGGGAAACTTCCTTGGCTGACGATTCGCGAGAGCTACTCCCTGGAGTATGGCACCGATTCCCTTGAGATCCACCGCGATGCCGTGGCGTCGGGTGACAAGGTGGCTGTGGTCGATGATCTGCTCGCCACCGGGGGAACCGCGCAAGCGGCAGTGCGTCTGGCCGAAAAGCTGGGCGGATCGGTGGTGGATGTCGGATTCCTGATTGAGCTTGCTTTCCTGAATGGACGGCAGAAGCTGGTAGGGTATCCGGTGGAGAGCTTCATCGTCTGCGCGGCCGAAGAGTAGAAGCCGATCTGCCCCCGTAGCTCAGTTAGGATAGAGCAGCGGTTTCCTAAACCGTGTGCCGCAAGTTCGAGTCTTGCCGGGGGCGCCATCAGGGGCTGGGAGCGTCCCACCCCGGCATGTCCAGGAATCTTGAGTTGCTAAGCGAGGAGGAGCCGTGGCGCCGAGAAAGCGGCTGACGAAAAAGGAGATGAAGCACGATCCGGTCATCGAGAAGACGCTGCTGGCGTGGCGTTACCTTAGCCGGAATCGCAATATGGCGGTCACTGTGGTCATGGCGGTCATTGCGGTTGCCGCACTGGCGTGGGCCGCATCCTCGTACCGTTCGTCGCGGCGAATCGAGACGGAGACCAGCCTTGGTAGAGCCTTGTTGCTTCTCCAGACCGGCGAACGAGACAGGGCAGTGGACATGCTCATGGGGATCGTGGCGGACAAGGGTCGAGATGACACCGGGAAACGGGCTGCCTACTACCTGGCGCATGTGAGGTTCGAGCAGCGTGATTTTGCGGCGGCCAGGGAGATGTTCGACCGTTTCTACCGGAGCGGGATCAACGATCCCTTCCTTCGGGCCTCCGCGGGCAAGGGCGTTGCAGACTGCGATGCCGAGTTGGGCAATCTCGACCTGGCGGGTGACGAGTATCTCGCTGTCGCGGAACGTTATCGCGATGTACCGTTGGCGCCCGAGTGCTTGCATCTTGCGGCCTTGGCGCTTTCGGCTACTGCGGATAAGGCTGGCGCCATGGGCGCGGCGGAGAGACTGATCCAAAACTACCCTGACTATGGTCGCATTGGAGATGCGAGGGTTCTCCTGGGTGAGCTTCAGGCACACGAACGGCTCCTGAGGAGCGAGTCCTGAGAAACCCACTATTCGGTCGTAGGTTGGACACGATATCGATGTGGGCACTAATCACATGCCCCACGGGCTATCCGCGGTGTCAGTTGCGTGTGCTGCCGCGGAGCCCGGATCCATGGCGTTCTCGGGTTCCGCTGGAACCGAGGCGATGGGTGGATGAACACGGTTGCTGCGGCCGAGGCCACGGGTTTCTCTTTCCGAAACGCCCGTTAGCAGGAGCCGCTTTTGCACTACGGGGCCTGAACGGTCCTGTACGGAGGAGTGATGTCGAGACGATGTAGGATAACCGGCAAAGGCCCGATGGTAGCGAATCGGGTGTCGCATGCGAATAATCGGAGCAAACGGAGGCAGTTGCCGAATCTCCAGCGCAAACGGATCTGGATCCCCGAAGAGGGTCGTTGGATTCGGGTGCGCGTTTCGACCCGCGCTCTGCGCACTATGGCGAAGAACGGTGTAGCGGCGACCCTGAGATCCGCGGGCATCATCCGCTAGCGGCTGCTGTGAGGAGGATTGCATGATCGTAGGCAGAGACAGACGGCGAATACTGCGACCGAAGATTCGCCTTGAGGAAATCGATTACAAGAACCTCGATGCGATTCGGAGGTTCGTGACAGACCAGGGCAGGATTCTACCTCGCAAGGCGACGCGCATCGGCGCGCGAGAACAGCGGCTTCTGGCCCGGGAGATCAAGAGGGCCCGCCACCTCGCCTTGTTGCCTTTCTGCACGAGACACAGATAGGTGGCTTGACTGCCAGCCTGTGGAGGCATACTCTGTACTGTCATGGTGTGCCTTCCAAGAGCGGGCGATTAGCTCAGTTGGTTAGAGTGCTTGCTTGACATGCAAGAGGCCACTGGTTCAAATCCAGTATCGCCCACCAGTTTGCAAGGATGCCGGCGCCCCCGGCTACAGTAGTACCACACGGGTTGTCCGAGTGAGCCCAACAGACAAGGAGAGGATCACGCACACCATATGACCGGGAGGTGGAAGCCCGAGGCAGAGACCGACAGGAGCAGAGTCAACCGTATGATCACGGCACCGCAGGTGCGAGTGATAGACCACGACGGCAGCCAAGCCGGCGTGATGTCGATTCGCCAAGCACTGTCGTTTGCCGAGGAGCGAGGCTTGGATCTGGTAGAGGTCGCATCCAATGCGCATCCGCCGGTGTGCAAGGTGGTGGACTATGGGAAGTTCCGCTACGAGCGCACACGACGGGCGCGGACCGCGCGCAAGAAGCAGCACACGATCGATGTGAAGGAAGTCCGTCTGAGGCCCAAAATTGATGATCATGACTATGACTTCAAGTGCAAGAATGCCAGGAAGTTCCTGGAGGGCCGGGACAAGGTGAAAGTCACGGTGCTGTTCCGCGGGAGAGAGCGGACACATGCGGAGCGCGGTCGAGCCTTGCTCGACAAGTTCTCGGCTGATCTTGCCGATGTCGGTATCGTTGAACAGCAGGCGCAGCTCGATGGTCGCAGTGCGATGATGGTAATGGTGCTGGCTCCCAAGCCCATATCCTGATCAAGGTCTGCCCTTCTCTTCTTCAGTCTCCGGCGGCATACCCCGTCACGCCATGGAGAGTACTATGCCCAAGATAAAGACAAATCGTTCCACAGCAAAGCGGTTCAAGCTGACGGGTACCGGCCGTCTTGTGCGCGGATGTTCGCACAAGAGCCATATCCTCACGAAGAAATCCTCCAAGCGAAAGCGAGGATTGCGCCAGCCGAAGCTGACTGATCGGCGAGACGAAGGGCGGATACGCAAGCTGCTCGCCATCTAACACTCGTACGCTACACCACGACGGAGGTGATGGGGTGTCACGATCACAAGTCCGGGTGCCTTCCCGGGAGCGGAGAAAGAAGATACTTGTCCAAGCCCGAGGTTTCCGAGGCAGCCGCGGTCGGCTGCTGAAGGTGGCGAATGAAACCGTGCTTCGAGCCGGGAAGTTCGCCTACCGAGACCGAAGGCGCCGCAAGAGGGATTTTCGGAGCCTCTGGATCATGAGAATCAATGCCGCGGCCCGGAACAACGGTATGAGTTACTCGACTCTGGTTCATGGACTGAACGCCGCCGGCATCCGCCTTGATCGGAGGCAGTTGGCCGACCTGGCGGTCCGGGAACCGTCAGCTTTCTCGCAGGTCGTGCACTCGGTGCGCGAAGCTCTGGCAGCACCACCGCAGGGATAGTCGGCAGCCCGTGCTCCTCACGTTCCTGAAGGTGTCGGCAGAGAGGTGGTCTCATCTGGAGTCTCTTGTTTCGCGGCTCGGCACCGAGTGCCATCGCTTGCAGAGGGAGAACGTCGCACTTGCTCGTGCTGTTGCCGATCGCGAGCAGGAAATCCTGCGGCTGCGTTCGACGCATCAGGAGCAGGCCTTGGTGCATGAGGGTGTGACGCGCTTTCTCTCGGTGAAGGAGCAAGTCCAGGAGCGAATTGATGATCTTCTCGCCCGAATCGACCTAGCCGAACTCCCTATTTCGAGCATGGCTGACATCGAGAGATGAACGTGGAACACCATGCTCGCGCTCGTGCTATCAAAGTAACAATAATGGCTCAGGAGTACGTACTTTCTGGCGACATGGATCCTGACTATATAAATAGAGTTGCCAATTACGTCAATGGAAAGATGAAGGAAATACACAACAAGACTGTTGGGATGTCAATGACTAGATTGGCAGTTTTGGCGGCAATGAATATTGCTGATGAATTCCTAACTCTAAGAAGCGATATTGAGCGAGCTGAAGAACTCGGAATCGAAAAAATGGAGCAACTCGAGAGCCGGATCGGTACGTGGGTCCATGATTCCGACAGACAGCGAGTTGACAATAGTCCGCAATGATCAACCACTAATGATTCGTGATACGGATTCCCTGTCGTGTTCGTGATGTCCAGTTATGTTTTGAGCCAACACTTGAACCGAAGGGGATACGCCCGTGAGCGGTCGAGGAGCTGTGCAGCAGGTTCTCGATGCCCTCTTTTGCGATCCCCACGTGTATACGTAGGTTCGAGATATTCTCGACACACGGCATCGTGGCGGGGAATCCTTTCTGCTTTGCTCGGGTCATATGCCTTCTCCCACGCAGGCGACTTCAATGGGGGAGCGCCACGAGGCGACCCGGGTTATTGGGGAGTACATCATGACTGCTTATACTCTCGCGGCCGCAGTGGCCGCAGTGACTACGATACTTGGTTTCTTTCTTGGCGCACGGTGGAGGGCCGCAGCCGACACTCGCCGGATGGCAGGCGTCAAGGAGATCTCCTCCCGAATTCTTCAAGATGCCAAGCGCGACGCCGAGGCGATCAAGAAGGAGGCATCTCTCCAGGCAAAGGATGAATGGTATCAGGCCAAACTGCAGTTTGACGCCGAGACGCGGGAGCGCCGCCGCGAGTTCGAAGGGACGACGAAGAAACTCTCTCAGCGGGAGTTTAACCTCGAGCGCAAAGCAGATATTATCAGCAAGAAGGAGAGGGAATTCGCCAACAAGGTGAACGCCTTGCTGGCCCGCGAGCGCATCGTCAAACAGAAAGAGGAACGGCTCACCGAGATTCTTACCGAGCAGAACCGTCATCTGGAACGGATTGCCGGAATGACTGAGGCGGAGGCCAAACGTCAACTTCTCGAGAATCTCGAGAATGAAGCCCGCGCCGAGGCGGCTCTTCTGGTGAAGTCGATCAAGGATCGAGCCATTGAAGGTGCCAACCGGGAGGCGAAGAAGATCATTAGCCTCGCGATTCAACGTTGCGCCGCAGAGCATGTGACCGAATCCACGGTGTCCGTGGTAAGCTTGCCATCTGACGAGATGAAGGGGCGGATCATCGGTCGTGAGGGTAGGAATATACGAGCCTTCGAAACCGCCACAGGCGTGGACGTCGTGGTGGACGATACACCTGAAGCCGTAGCGCTTTCCTGTTTTGACCCTATCCGACGCGAGGTTGCCCGAATCTCGCTGGAGCGGCTGCTGGAGGATGGGAGGATTCACCCCACGAAGATCGAAGAGGTCGTGCAGAAGGTCTCGGTGGAGATGGCCGACCTCATCAAGCGAACTGGTGAAGAGGCCGCCTTGGAAGTTGGTGTACATGGCCTTCATCCGGAACTGATCAAGCTCCTGGGTCGGCTACGATTTCGCTCGAGCTACGGCCAGAATGTGCTGGTGCATTCGAAGGAGACCGCGATCATTGCGGGGATCATGGCCGCTGAGCTTGGATTGGACGGGGATTTGGCCCGCCGTGGCGGCTTGCTCCACGATATCGGCAAGGCTGTAGACCACATGGTGGATGGCACCCATTCCCAGATCGGAATCGAATTGGTTACGCGGTACGGCGAAGGTGACATCGTGGCCAACTGCGTTGCTGCACACCACGAGGAGACTGAGTTCGAGAGCCCCCTTGCGGTGCTTGTTCAGGCTGCCGATGCGGTCAGTGGTGCTCGACCCGGGGCCCGCCGTGAGCTCTTGGAGACCTATGTCAAGCGACTCCACCAGTTGGAAGAAATAGGCGATTCCTTCGAAGGCGTGGAGAAGGCCTACGCAATACAGGCGGGTCGTGAGATTCGGATAATCGTCGCCCACCAACTTGTGGATGACGCAAAAGCGCAGTCCTTGGCATCATCCATAGCGCGGAAGGTCGAGTCGCAGATGGACTATCCCGGTCAGATCAAGATAACTGTCATCCGGGAGACCAGAGCCGTCGACTATGCTCGGTAATGGAGAGCAGCTAGCTGGCGTCTTCTGGTTGACCGTCAGTCAACTCACCCAGAAGGTCAAGGCGGCCATAGAAGGCGCTATGGGAGAAGTGTGGGTCCAGGGTGAGCTTTCCGGTGTAAAACTGCATCAACCCTCAGGGCATTTGTACTTCAGCCTCAAAGACGAGGCATGCCTTATCCGGGCTGCGATGTTTCGCCGAAGGGCCTCGACCCTGGGATTTGTGCCCGCAGAAGGGGACGTTGTGCTTGTGCTGGGCAGGCTCACGGTATTCGAGCGCCAGGGCCAGTACCAGATGGTTGTGGATGAGATGGTGCCGGCAGGCGCCAAGGGAATGGCGACCCTGAAACTGGAGATGCTCAAGGCCAGGCTGTCGGCCGAGGGTATCTTCGATTCCCGTCGCAAGCGCGAGCTTCCCGCCTTTCCCGCAGTTATCGGAGTGGTGACATCCTCATCGGGCGCCGCCATCGCCGACATCATCAAAGTGGTGACGCGGCGCTGGCCTGCGGCACGCATACTCGTGAGCGCTGCCCGAGTCCAGGGAGAAGGCGCACCCGCATCCATTGTCAAGGCGCTGGTAGATCTATCCGTTCATGGCGGGGTTGATGTCATCATCGTGGGACGGGGAGGCGGGGCGAAGGAGGATCTGTCGTGCTTCAACGACGAGGCCGTCGTGCGAGCCATAGTCCGTTCAGCCGTTCCTGTGGTCTCCGCAGTGGGGCACGAGGTTGATATGACCCTGGCGGATCTCGCTGCCGACGCCCGGGCGCCCACGCCTTCGGCTGCGGCGGAAGTGGTGGTTCCCGACCGGAGAGATCTGGCAATGCGCGTCAACTCCCTATCCCTCAGGGCGAGACGGGCCTTTGCGGCCAACACCGCCCTGGCGCGCGAGCGGATACGGAGGTTAGGGACGAGTCACGGGTTGCGCTCACCGAAAGGTCTTGTGCAGCAAAGGGTTCTGCGACTTGACGATCTCGGCGCACGCCTGCGAAGCGCCGCGGCTTCGACCATTCGGCTTCACGAAGAGAGGATACACGCGAGGAGCGAGCAGCTGAATGCCCTTGACCCGCGAGCCGTCTTGGGGCGAGGCTATACACTCTGTCTTGACCATTCGACACGAGCACTGCTGAGCAGTGCAGGCGATACTGCGGCAGACGCGATCGTGGATGTGGTGTTCCACGATGGAGAAGCAACATGTCAGGTGACCGGGTCGATCCTGTACGAATAGCAGACGAAATTGCCTCCTTTGAGACAAGTCTCTCCCGTCTGGAGGATGTCGTCTCGACGCTGGAAAAGGGTGGCGTTACTCTTCAGAGGTCCATGGAGCTGTTCGAGGAGGGCATGCGCCTGATCGAACGCCTCCAACGGGTCTTGGAGTTCGCCGAGTCAAGGATTGATGAACTTGTTCAGAGCGCCGAAGGAACCCTGGAGACCAGACCTTTCGAAGCCACTCGCTGAGGTCCAGGCGGAGATCAGCCAGTCCCTTCAATGTTTCATTGCACGGGAAGTCCTAGCCCGCTGGCGGGGATCCGCACGGCTGCTCCCTGCCGTACGGCATGCATTGGCTGTTCCTGGCAAGCGAGTGCGTCCTTCCTTGATTGTCCTTAGTGCGTATTCCGGCAGCGAGTCTCCCGCAATCGCGGGAGACTCGCTGCTGGCCATCGCTACCGCTGTGGAGATGGTCCACACCTACTCTCTCATTCACGACGACCTGCCGTGCATGGATGATGATCTCATGCGCCGCGGGATTCCCACGTGCCACGTCGCCTACGGTATCAGTGATGCTACTTGGGCGGGCTCGGCTCTGCTTATTGAAGCGTTTGTGATACTGGCCCGAGAGTTCTCCGCCTCGGGCTGCCTTCCAGAGGCAGCCCGGGTCATGGGTGATGCTGCGGGTCTTGAGGGCATGGTTGGCGGCCAGTGGCTTGACACCCAGTTGCCAGGTACGGGCGTCTCGGGGGATGCGTTCATCGAGGTGCACAGGCGCAAGACTGCGGCGCTGCTCCAGGGCTGTTGTACCCTGGGGGGTTTGGCGGGCGGTGTTGATGAGCCGGCTATCGTCGCCTTGCGCAGTTTCGGCGAGTGCCTTGGCTTAGCCTTCCAGGCCATTGATGATCTTCTGGATGTGACAGGGAATGAACGAGTGGTTGGCAAGCGCGTGGGCAAGGACGCCCAGGCCGGAAAGCTCACCGCGACGGCCACCTTGGGAGTCGAGGGCGCGCGCCGCTATGTCGACGAACTCATCGATCTAGCGATGTCTGCTCTCGCTTCGTTGGAGGGACCGGCGGTGCCGCGCCTCCGCGACCTCGCATTTCATCTGGGTCACCGGGTTCTCTAGTGGCGCACGATACTCCCGGTCCCTCACCGCATCGGCTGCTTTCCCGCATTGATTCTCCGGCCGACCTGAAGGGGTTGCCCCTACCCGATCTTCATGCTCTTGCGGAGGAGATCCGGAGTTTCGTCATCGACGGCGTCTGTCATAGCGGCGGCCATCTCGGCCCGAGCTTGGGGGTCGTGGAGTTGACCATTGCCCTGGAGTACGTGTATGATTTCACTCGGGATCGGCTGGTGTGGGATGTCGGGCATCAGTGCTATCCCCACAAGATCCTGACCGGCCGCCGTGATCGATTCTCGACTCTGCGCCAGTTCGGCGGGGTGAGCGGGTTCCCCAAGAGAGAGGAATCCCTCTATGACCATTTCGGTACGGGACATGCGGGAACCTCGGTTTCGGCCGCCCTGGGAATGGCTGTGGCCAGAGACGCATCCGGTGATGACTATTCAGTACTTGCCGTATTGGGCGACGGGGCTGCCTCGGCGGGTATGATCTTCGAGGCCCTGAATCATGCGGGCGACGTGGGAACCGGCCTCACCGTGGTTCTGAACGACAATGCGTGGTCGATCTCGAAGAGCGTGGGGGGCATGGCGGAGTACCTCAATCGCTTGATCACCACGCCGGCCTACAACAAGCTCCGTAGTGAGTTGTGGCGCATCACCGGCCTGCTTCCCTCTGATTCCAAGACGCGCGCCCGCAAGATGGCGCATCTCTTCCAGGAGAGCGTCAAGAATCTCCTGGTGCCCGGGACCATGTTCGAGGAGTTGGGCTTCCGATACATCGGTCCTGTGAATGGTCACAGTCTTGCTACCTTGATTCGAACGTTCAAGTATGTACGCTCGCTGCCCGGCCCTGTGTTGGTGCATGTAGTGACGCAGAAGGGCAAGGGGTACGCCCCAGCGGAATCCGACGGTCAGAAGCTACATGGCGTCGGGCCATTCGACAGGGAGAAGGGGCCTCCGCCTGACTCGGGTGGCATGACCTTCACCAAGGTGTTCGGCGCCACCTTGGTGGAACTGGCCCGGCATGATTCCAGGATAGTTGCCATCACGGCCGCTATGCCCAGCGGTACCGGCCTCGACCTTTTCGGCCAGGAGTATCCGAGTCGCTTCTTCGATGTGGGCATTGCGGAGCAGCACGCGGTCACTCTCGCGGCGGGCATGGCTACGGGCGGCCTCAGACCCGTGGTGGCCATCTACTCCACCTTCATGCAGCGGGCATACGATCAGGTTGTCCACGATGTGTGTCTGCAGAATCTCCCGGTGGTGCTCGCCATGGATCGGGGAGGTTTAGTCGGGGAGGACGGCCCCACACATCACGGTGTGTTTGACTTGAGTTACCTTCGGCCGATTCCCAACTTGGTGATTGTCGCACCGTCTGATGAGGCTGAGTTGCAGCGGGCACTGGTCTTCGCCCTTGAACATGACGGACCAGTGGCACTTAGGTATCCCCGGGGCAAAGGACCAGGCATCGCTCTGGCAAAACACCCTCGCCCCCTGGAGTTGGGTCAGGCGCGCATGCTGCGGCGGGGCGGCGACGTGGCCTTCATCGGTGTCGGCCCGATCGTGTATGACACTCTGGAAGCTGCCGGGATTCTCAGCGATCGTGGCATCCAGGCCTGTGTGCTAGACTGCCGTTTCGTGAAACCACTGGATGAAGCCGCCGTGATATCCGCTGCGGCCGGCGTGAAACTCATCGTTACGGTGGAGGACAATGCGCTGTCGGGAGGTTTCGGCGGCGCCATCGCTGAGCTGTTCATGAATCGCCCCGGGCACGCGCCCATCGTGCGCATTGGTGTGCCGGACTCGTTCGTTCCCCATGGTGCGCTGCCCATCCTCAGGGAGAGGCTGGGTATGATTCCCCAACGCATGGCCTCCACCGTAGAGGACGCTCTTGCCGCCCGCTGACCGTCTGGGTCTTGTCGTCAACCTTGCGCGACCGAACGCGGTGATCTTGGTAGATCGTGTTCGGATGTGGGCCGCACGGCGGGGTGTCACGCTCCTGTTTGGCGACATGGGATTCGGATGTCCGCCGGGCGAGGAAGCGACGACGTCACTGGCGGAGATGGGGGGAAAGTGTGCCGCGGTCGTCGTCCTCGGTGGGGATGGCACCATTCTCCGCGCGGCCCCCCTCGTTGCGCCGGCAGGAATTCCGTTGGTGGCGGTGAATACCGGCAAGTTCGGCTTCCTGGCGACCGCGGAGAGCCATGAGATGGAGGAGTTGCTGGATGACCTTCTTGCTGGGGCTCTGCGGGAGGAGGAACGGTCGCTTCTATGGGCCACGTGCGACACGGGTCCTCGCCAGGCTCTGGCGCTGAACGATATCGTGCTCCACCGGATGGAAGCAGCCCGCGTCGTCGAGTACGAAGTGCGAATCGGCGACGCGTTGGTCAGTAGATTCGCAGCCGACGGCGTCTGCATCGCCACCCCCACCGGCTCTACCGCCTACAGTCTCTCCGCGGGAGGGCCCGTGTTGCAGCCCACCGTGGAGGCTGTGATCATCACGCCGTTGTGTGCACATACGCTGGCAATGCGGTCGATGGTGGTGTCTGACCATGAAGTCGTCCGGCTTCGCGTTGTCTCCACCGACGTAGCCGTTCACCTCTTGGTCGACGGGCAGGTCCAAGGCGTTCTCCGCCAGGGGCAGGAGGTGGTGGTGGAGCACGCGCCTCACGTGCTTCGTCTTCTCCAGCGCAGCCATCGAACGTTCTATGTTCTGCTTCGCCAGAAGCTCGGGTGGGCGGGGACTGCGGGGGAGTAGATGCTCTGCATGCTCCGTATCGCCAATTTCAGGGTGGTCGAGCACCTCCTCTTCTCTCCCGGAGACGGGTTGAGTGCAGTCACGGGGGAGACTGGCGCCGGCAAATCGGTGCTGGTGGGTGCCCTGGAGGCTGCTTTGGGGCACACGATGGAGGCCGACGATGTCCGCGCTCCGGCCGACACCGCGACAGTGGTGGCGGAGTTTTCGATTGGGCAGTCCAGCCCCGCGTGGAACAGAATTCACGATCTTGTTCCAGAGTGGAGCGGGCCCACTCTCCAGATCGAGCGGCGGGTGCATCCGGGCGGCAGGAGTTCGTGCCGGGTCGATGGCCGCGTCGTGAGCCGGGAGACACTCATGGCCATCGGAGATTGGCTGGTGGACATTCATGGTCAGCATGGTCACCAGCTGCTCCTCTCCGAGGCGGCTCAACTGGAGGTACTTGATGGATTCGGAGGGCTGCTCGACGGACGGAACGCTCTTGCCGATGTCTACCGCCAGTGGATGGAACTCAAACGTCGCGTGCGGGAGGCACGGGAAGCCGTGGAACATGCCCAGCAGGAAGCTGACCGGCGTCTGTTTGAACTCAATGAACTACGCACGGCTCACCTTATCCCCGGCGAACGGGAGGGGCTGGAGCGCGAACTCCGGCTGCTAGCCACCGCCGAACAGTGGAAGACCGCCAGCATGCGGGCTCGCGAGACGCTTCTGGAGGATGATGACGCCATCATCGGACGGATCATCCGTGTTGCTCGCACCCTGGAGGAACTGAGCGACCAGTTCGATGACCTCAAGCGAGCTTTGGCGGGAGCGGAACGCTGCGTGGTGGAACTCCAGGATCTTGCCGATGTGCTTCGTGCAATCGACTCACGATTGGAGACGAATCCACAACGGCAGGAGGAAGTCGAGGAGCGATTGGGGTTGCTCGTTCGGCTGGAGAAGAAACACGGCCTGAGTCATCAAGGACTTCTGGATCTTCGTGCTCGGCTGGAGAACGAGGCGGCCGCGAGTATGGACGCTCGGGCTGAGTTGATGCGGGCCGAGAGCCTGCTGGAGGAGACCCGCACCGAGTTGGAGGAGCGGGCCACCCGGCTTAGCACGGCGCGGATGCAGGCTGCCGAGCGTCTGGCGCCTTTGGTAGAGGCTGAGTTTGCCGAGGTGGGACTTGAACGGGCTCGCTTCGCAGTGCGGCTGGAGCCTCAGCCGGTGAAAGACGGGTTCTCCGGCGATGCGAGGGGTAAGGAGCGGGCGGTGTTTCTCTTCTCCGCTTCACCGGGTGAGGAGGCGAAAGAACTGGCGCGGGTGGCCAGCGGCGGTGAGCTTTCCAGGATTATGCTCGCGCTCAAGTCTGTGTTAGGGGGGGTAGACCCTGTCGACACCATGGTGTTCGACGAGATTGACACCGGCGTTGGAGGGGGCCTCGCACGGGTCGTGGGACACCGTTTGAAGACACTGGCTCATGACCGGCAGGTACTCTGCGTTACACATCTTGCGCCTGTGGCAGGCATGGCGGATCATCATTTCGTCGTGGAGAAGGGTGCCAGTGATCGTATCACCGTCGGGATCACAGAAGTCAGTGGCGAAGGGCGCATCCTCGAGATTGCCCGGATGCTCGGTGGCCTTCCCATCACAGAGGAGGCCCGTCGGCACGCACAGGTAATGGTTGAGGGGGGAGTCGAAGGAGACGACACATGAAGGTGCTCAGGTATGACTACCGCGACATGTTCGGCGCTGCCTCTCTTGGACTACGGGTTCGGAAGTGGCTCGTGGCACTGCCGGGGATGCTCGTGGCCGTGCTGTGGTGGGCAGTAATGGCCTGGATGGCCCTCCTGGTGCGTGGAGTCTCACCGGCTCTGGTATGGAATGCGTATGGACCAGTGCCGTGGCCATCTCGCGGGAGCCTTGACGGTACCCTTTCCCCTATCCTCTGGGGCTTGGCCATCGCGGGGTCGGCAGTGGCGTGGCTACTGGCGTGCTCCGCTGTGAGCAGGGTCACGTACCATCAGCTCAAGGGCAATGACTTCTACAGCTTCTTTGAAGCGTGGCGATTCGCATTGCGCAAGTGGAAGGCTGTGGTCCTTCCGGGCTTGATCCTCGGCGTGGGTGGGGGCATTCTAGCACTTTCCCTGGTCGCGCTTTCGCTGCTGGGCGGCTTGTGGCTCCCCATTGCGGGCATTTTCTTCCCTCTCGGTCTACTGGCGGCGTCCGCTCTCCTCTATCTCTTCATGGTTTCCTGTACAGGTCTCTGCATGGGGCCCGCCGTCGTCGCTTCCAGCGGCAGTGAAGCCCTCGAGACTGCATTCGAGCTGTTCAGCATCCAGAGCGGCCAGGGAAAGCGGGCGTGGTTGTATTCGACCCTCAATCTCGCGATTGCAGCGGTACACACCGTCGCCCTTGGCGTCTTTCTGGGAATCGGATCGCTCCTGACCTCGTGGGTATTCGACATGGGCCGCGCCGGAGCTATTGGTCGGCTGCTTCGGGCATCCTTGGCATGGGCGCCCCGGGTTGCGCACGCAGTCAATGGTGTTCCGGGCGCATTGGATTCTCTTTTCTTGGGTGTCAGCGGAGGAGTGGCATCCCCTTATCGTGCGTATCTGAGTAACCAGCCGGCAAGCATCATCGGCGGGGTTGCTCTGGCCGTTTTGTTCCTGGCAATCTTCCTGCTTCTTCTTGCCCAATTCACGGCCACGTTCGCCACCGGGCAGACGACTGCCTACGTGGTACTCCGGCAGCTCAAGGATGAGCAGAATCTCCTCGAGGAAGACCTGGGGGAGTAACGGGTCAACGGAAGCATCACGATCTTGCGTTTTCCCATGCGGTACCTCGTCGACGGCTCAAATGTTCTTGGCAGCAGGGGCGAGCTCAACACTCCAGGGGCCCCTGATAGACTTCTCTGGGCTATCGAACGGTTCTGCAAGCGCGGACGGTCCACGGCCCTGGTCATCTTCGACGGCATGGAAGGCCGATCTCCCGGGGGCGAGTTCAGTATTGGTGAACGGGTTCGGGCCCGTGTTGCTTCGGCCATCGGAACGGCGGATCGCGCCGATCGTGAGATCATCGCGAAGATCCCACCTCATGGCGCGGAAGGTACCATCGTGGTGACAAGTGACGCCGCCCTCGCCGCTGCCGCGCGGTGCCGGATGGCGCAGGTTGTGGATTCCGTGTCTTTTGTTCGCCAGGTCGAGGCGACTGGCGCCAGGGTCCGTGACGAGAAGGAAGCGGCCGCCGCAGGCGTCGATAATGCAGAGCTGCTGCGGCTGTGGAGAGGCAACGACAGTGTCTGATGCTCCTCCTGGTAGAATGGTGTCTGTCGCGGCGTGCGAAGGATGGATCACCATGGTGGTGCCTGCGTCCACTACGGCGGTTCGCATCGTTGCGGCTGCAGTCAGAGGCATGGCCGAGACCGTCCTTGCGCCGGAGGACGCGGATCACGTGGAAGTCGTGACGGCAGAGGTTGGCAACAATATCGTAACCCATGGACTCGGCGCGGGCGAGGCTTGCTGCCACGGCGAATCCTTTCTGCTCTCAATCATGGTCAATCCCCAATGCGTCACGATGGAGTTTGTTGATGATGGCCCTCCCTTCGATCCTGTCTCGGCCTTGCCGGGCACTCCCGAGGAGAGCGTGGCACGGGGTGGAGGGGGACTCGGGCTCTACATCATGCGGCGCATAATGGATGAACTGTCCTATCGACGAGTCGGCGGGAGCAATGTATTCCGTTTGGTGAAGCGGGGGACGGCCCGGGTCTCAGAGGAAGATGCCCAGTGAAGAACGACCATCGCGACCAGACTGTTCGCGCGTCGTTCATAAGGTATCAAAGGGGGCCTCGGTGACATTCCATGAGGAATCGGGATTGATCACTCAGGGTATAGGCAACAAAGCAGGGCAGGAGGCGGGAGTGTCCGGGGCTTCCTCCGCCGATTCTGCTCTCTTTGAGGCTGGGACTATGTACCAGTCGCTTCACCGGCTCATGCGCCTGATGTGCGACAATGTGCCTGATTTGATCTGGGCCAAAGACGCGCAGAAGCGGTACCTCTTCGCGAACAAGGCCATGTGTGAACGCCTGCTCAATGCCACCCACATCGACGAACCGAGGGGCAAGACCGACATGTTCTTCGCCCAGCGTGAGAGGGCGGCGCATCCTGACCGACCAGATTGGCACACCTTCGGAGAGATCTGTCGTGACTCCGATGAGGAAGTCATGCGTTCTGGGAAGCCGGGCAGGTTTGACGAGTACGGGAATGTTCGGGGAGAGCCCCTTTACCTAGACGTCTACAAGGCGCCGTTGGTGGATGAGAAGGGACGGTTGCTCGGCACGGTGGGGTGCGGCAGAGTCGTCACGCGGGAAAGGCATCTCGAAGCCGAGCAGAAGAGTACTGAAGAGGCGCTGAGAGAGTCGCAGCAGATGCTGCGTCTGGTTCTTGATACGATCCCTGTGCGGGTGTTTTGGAAGGACACGTCCCTCAACTACTTGGGGTGCAACCGCCCGTTCGCCCAAGATGGAGGGCTGGCGACGCCGCAGGAGATTATCGGCAAGAACGATTACGAATTGGGCTGGTCAGAGCAAGCCGATCTGTATCGGGCTGATGACAGAAGCGTCATTACTAGGGGTCTTCCGAAACTGAACTACGAGGAACCCCAGACCACGCCGGATGGTGGCCGGATCTGGCTTTGTACCAGCAAGATTCCGCTTCGGGACAGTTCCGGCGGTGTGCGCGGCGTGCTGGGCACCTACGAAGATGTCACTGAACGGAAACGCCAGGAAATCGTTGAGCGGGTGGTGTACCGGATTGCCACCGCGGTGCATTCCGTTGACGATCTCGATCAGCTCTTCGAGGCAATTCGCATGAATTTGGGCGAACTGATGCCGGTGAGCAACATGTATGTCGCCCTCTTCGATACCGAATCGAACACTCTGTCGTTTCCGTATTTTCTGGATCAGGCGATGGATGCGCCGGTGGCCAAACCACTAGGCAAGGGTCTGACCGAGTATGTGCTGCGTACTGGGGAACCCCTCCTGGCAACCCCCGAGGTGTTCGATGATCTTGTGGCCCGGGGCGAGGTGGAGTCTCTGGGCGCGCCGTCGATCGATTGGCTGGGAGTGCCACTGCGTGCGGGCGACAGTGTCGTGGGGGTGCTGGCAGTGCAGACCTATGACCCGACGGTTCGATACACGGATTCGGATCGACAGATGCTGGCCTTTGTCTCCGATGAGGTGGCTACCGCCATTGCGCGGAAGCGGCATGAGGAGGAACAGGCCGCTCAGATGGCACGGATTCGGAGTCAGCAGGCCGCAGTGGTGCGGCTCGCCACGTCGGAGCTGGTCGCCTCCGGTGACTTCGCCGAAGCGGCCAGGGAATTCGCCGAGGTGGCCGCGCACACGCTCCAGGTCGAGCGGGTCGGTATCTGGCTGGGGAATCCAGACGAGCAGATGCGCTGTGTTGACCTCTATGCACTTTCAGACCAGACGCACGCAAGCGGCCTGACGCTCGAGGCGTCAAAGCATCCCCGATACTTCGCGGCATTGCTTTCGGACCGGGCCATCGCCGCTGATGAGGCCCTGACCGATCCTCGCACCAGCGAATTCAGAGAGTCGTATCTGATTCCTCACGGCATCACATCGATGCTGGATGCCCCTATACGCGTCGCTGGACGAGTAAGGGGCATTGTCTGCTTCGAACATGTCGGCAAGCCTCGGCGGTGGCGTGCAGATGAGGAGCGGTTTGCCGGCGAGATCGCCGACCAGGTGGCGCAGGCTCTGGTGTACCAGCAGCGGCGGAGGGCCGAGGAAGAGCGCAGGGCACTGGAGAAGAGGGTTCAGCATACCCAGAAGCTGGAGAGCCTTGGCGTACTTGCCGGCGGCATCGCGCACGATTTCAACAACATACTCACCGCTATCCTTGGACACGCGGATCTTGCGCTGTTGCGCCTCCCACCGGTCTCCCCGGCTCGCCATGATCTTGAACGCGTGGTGACTGCCGCCCGGCGTGCGGCAGACATTAGCCGGCAACTCCTCGCCTACTCTGGCAAGGGGCAGTTCGTGTCGCAACGACTTGACCTGAAGCAGGTCGTGGTCGAGATGGCACACATCCTGAATGTTTCCATCTCCAAGAAGGCATCGCTTCGGTTCTCCTTTGCCACCGAGCTTTCTGCCATACACGCAGACCCTGGTCAGATTCGTCAGGTCATCATGAACCTCATCATCAATGCCTCAGAGTCCCTCGGAGAAGGAGAGGGAGAGATCATCCTTTCGACCGGTGTGAGATACTGCGATCGTGAGAGTCTGATGAGCTCCTGGCCGGGGGAGGATCTACCCGAAGGCCACTATGTGTGTGTTGAGGTCGCCGACACAGGGTGCGGTATGGATGAGGCCACCATGGCACGGCTCTTTGACCCCTTCTTCACCACCAAGTTTGCCGGGCGCGGTCTCGGCCTGGCCGCGGTTCTGGGGATTATCCGAGGCCATGGCGGCGCCATACAGGTGGAGAGCACGCCAGGCCAGGGTTCTTTGTTCCGGGTGCTGTTCCCTCCGGCTTCGGAGGCGGTTGTGTGTGAGGGTCAGGACCAGAGCGAGGCGGGGACGGTGCGAGGAGTCGGAACAGTCTTGCTCGTGGATGATGAGGAATCAGTGAGAAGCGTTGGTAAAGAGATGCTTGAGCTCCTGGGTTACGCCGTACTCATCGCTTCCGACGGGCAGGAGGCGGTGGCAGCAGTCCGTGAGAAGGGTGCGGAGATCTCGTGTGTGATCCTTGATCTCACCATGCCCCGCATGGATGGGGTCGAGACCTTCGGCGAATTGCGATCAATTCGGGAAGATCTACCGGTGATCCTCTCCAGCGGCTACGCGGAACACGAGGCCACGCGCCACTTCACCGGGAGCGGGCTCACCGGGTTCATTCAGAAGCCGTATCTGGTGACAACGCTGGGAGAACGGATTCGCGAGGCCCTTTCCGGGGGCCGGAAGGGCTGAGAGGCGAGTCACGCCGGGGGGTGGAAGTGTGCTCTCCCCGTCAAGGTCGGGGCTGGGCATCCGTGGCATTGGCGCCTATCTCCGGTGGTTGCACGGTGCTCGGGGGTCCACGCCGCCTTATGCGACCGTCCCGCGTGCATGGTCGTCGCCGGTTCCCGGAGCACGCCTGGTTAGGAAGAGCTGGATTGCGACACCCGGCAAGTGAGCCTGAAGTACCGTTCGGCCGAGGACAAGAAAGGTGCGCGCCATGCTTCCGATGAGGCGACCTCTTGTTCTAATGTTGCCATTCAGGGTGTAGGGCTGGTGGGCGCTCCCGCTCTGCAGAAGGTCATTGGCTGCCGGTTCGCCAGACTCTATTCTGCCGGTGGCGGGAGAGGACTATGTCGTCGACCCAGAGAGGGTTTCCAGATGGCGCAGCAGGGATGCGGTCTGTTTGATGAGGGCAGTTTTCCGCTGGTACTCAGAGCGGAGACGCGCGATGAGTCTGACGTCGCCGGGGTTTCTCCGTACCGCCGTACGTAGGGCCTCGATGGCACGGTCCACCGCGGCCACGTTCTTCCACACGGCCAGAGCCGCCCGTACCGCCGGTGTAGGGTGACGAGTCGTGAGGTCAGTGAGAATAACCGCCCTCGCGGCAGAGGTCTCGTGTTCCGCAGGGTCAAACGCGGCCAGAATCGCATTGGCTGTGGGCGTATGGAGCCCGATTGGTGCCACGGGTCCTTGTCTTGCGTGATGCAGGATCCCCATGACGGCGATCAGCACCATGGCGGCGGCCAGCAGAGGCAGCCGCCGAGATGAGGGCATCACGCGGCTGGTTTCCAGGATGCGAGACCTGACACGTGGCCATACATCGTGGGGAGGGTTCACTTCGGCCGGAAGGGCTGAAACCCTTGCTCGCAGGCTACGAAGGAAGCGTTCCTCTTCCCGGCATCTCTCGCACGTCTGCAGATGAGCCTCAACCTCGATGCTGATGGCATTGGCGAGGGTTCCGTCGATATACTCATCCATCAGATGGATCGGGTGGTCATTCATCGTTCAAGCCTCAGGCGAAGCAGCCTCCGTGCCCTATGGAGTTGTGCCTTGGAGGTTCCCACTGAGACACCGGCAAGCTCGGCGATCTCATGGTGTTCATATCCCTCCACATCATGCAGCACGAAGACGGTGCGTGCACCATCGGGCAAGCTGGCGATAGCGCGTTCTATGTCAAGCCTGTCCGCTGTGTCAGGATCATGCGTGCTGTACGCTTCGATGCTGTCAGAGGCAACTCCCTCACTATCCGTGCCCGCATCAACGCGAGCGGACTCATGGAAGCGGATTCTCCCCAGCGATCGTCCGCTTTCAACAATGACATTGACCGTAAGACGATACATCCAGGAGGAAAATGCCGCGGCGCCTCGAAACGTCGCAAGCTTCTCCCACGCCCGAACAAAGGCTTCCTGCGCCAGCTCCTCGGCCCTGGTCTGATCGGCAACCATGCGCAGGCAGATGGCATAGACCCGCCCGATATGGCGCCGGTAGAGGCGTTCGAATGCATGATGATCGCCACGGGCCGCCCTTCCTACCAGAAGCGCGTCCTCAAGGCTTTGGAGCACGCTCATTCCAGGTTTCACCGGGGCCGGGTGGCGTTGGGAATCCGCCTCATGACAGCACGTTCAGTCCTTCGACGCGTATCCCAGAAGAGAACTGGCAAGGGTGCCCAGGGAGTATCGTTTCGCGTGGCGGGGAGAGGGCACTATCCGGCCGATATCCTCATCCTCCAGCACTGCCCGGGGCAGATCATCCGCTATGATGCACGCATATTCCTGGCCGCCCAGCTTGGCGATCCGGCGGTATGCCCGGGCCCAGAGATCCGGGATGGGTGGGGGAGAATGAAGGTCTGAACCGAGAAGGTGGATGAGATGATTGCGTACTAGATACTCCGCGAAACGCTGCACGCGAGTTCCATGAATGCCGAGAAGAGAACCCAAGTCCAGTTGGGCGAGGATGCCTTTCGAGTACCATGCCCGTAGTTCCGCAATGTCACGATGCAATGGGTAGCATCGCTCCGGATGGGCGACGATGGGTATGACGCCCAGTTCAGTCATGTGCTCCAGAGTCGTGAAGGCGAACCATGGGATCTCTCGGCTCGAGAACTCGACCAAGGCATAGTGCTTCATCTTTCCGATACCTGTCAGCTCTCCGGATCGTACCCGTTCGGCCAGGCCCTGCTGAATCATGATCTCGTTGGCCACGGTGACCTCCAGAGGAATTCCTCCGATCTCCAGAGCCTCCCGCGTTCGGGTGAGCGCCTCTGATACGGTTTCGGGAGGAATTTCGTAGACGCCCGGCAGATGATGCACCGTTGCCACGGCGTGTTTGATGCCCTCACTCGTCAGGTAGTTGGCCAGCGCAACGGTTTCTTCAAGGGTACCACATCCGTCATCAAGACCGGGAAGCAAGTGCACATGGAGGTCTATCACGTAATCCTCGACAGCAGGTCAGGGAAGGGGGCGACTTTAGAACGCACCCAAATAAGAAACCTGGAGAAGTCGGTCAATGCGCTAGTCCACGTTTGGCCGCGGCAATCTCGAAGCCTATCTTGCTATGCCATTCGGCGCGATGAGGTTCCCTCTGCGCAATGTAGAAGGCTGTGGCGATGGTTCGCCGCGGACCCGTCTGAGGGTAGGCTTGCGCCGCAAATGCGGCCGCAGATGGTGGAGATAGCCCATGAATGCATTCAGATGTATGCTCCTTCCGATGTGCATGGCAGGTGCGGCCTATGCTGCACTTGTCTCGGCTGAGGCCACTGTGCCCGGCGACTCCCGCGAGGCGGGCATCGAGGCCGTACAAGCTGCACTGAGAGCCGTTCTTGATTCGGCCGTGACCGAGATCATCGGCCCAGAGTTGCCTACGCGATTCCCTCGCGACATTGAGGCACGCATTCACGCGCAGCGCAGGGCCTATGTGGCTCACTTCAATATTCCCTACATTTCATCCGAGCTCGACACGCCTTACGATGGGCGCACCTGCCGGAAGGTCCGAGCAGAAGTGCGCATGGCTGCCCTGGCGGATAGCCTGATTGATATGGGTCTGGCCTGGCGGGATACCCGCGATCAGGTTTGGCCATGCCAGGAGATCACGGTGAATTTCCTGGGCTTCTCTCCTGATGATGCGCGAGCCGCGACCGTGGCCCTCCTCTCGTCGGGGAATGTGGCCCGAAGCGTGGAACCGGTTGCCATGGATGAAAGAATCCAGCAACGATTCCTCGTGCCGGGAGATGGCTGGGGTTTGGCGCGGGCACTGGGCAAGGCCAGCGCCGGTCGGTGGGGTGTCGCCGCGGTGCAGGGGAACATAGTGGATGTCATAATGGGGGGCGACACGTCACAGCGCCCCTCGCCGACGCGGAGTGATCTGCCGCCCCTGGAGATTGAGGAGATATGGATTGATGAGGTGTTTCCCGCCCGCCAGGCCATGTACCAGACCCGTCCCATTGGTAGAGTGATTGTGGCACTCCATGAACCCAGGCCAGCCAGCCGGTTGGAGCTGGAGATCACGTGCCCCGAGTACCTTGACGTGCCGCTGACCATTCCTGTCGGCAATCTGCAGCCTTCGGAGACCAAGACGATCCCGCTGACCATACCGTTCTCGGCCCACAGGCTGATGCGGAACAAAGCGCCGACGATGGCCATGGCCAGGGTGGTAGCCCGGTGCTGGGCCGTTGGCGGACAGAAGGAGGCTGCATCCAGCGTGACCTTCACCGTCCATGGCCGGAATGCCATAGATTGGGAGGACGTGCAATCGGCCTGTGCCTTCGTCACCCCGGAAGCCGACGATGTGCAGCACATGACCCGGGCCGCGGCAACCTTTGACGTGCCGCACGTTGATGTCTTGCCGGGTCGTCTGGAACTTGGGTTCAAGGTGGTGCGGGCTCTCACCAGTCTCTCCCTGCGATACGTACCTGATCCGACTTCTACCGGATCTGCCTATGACCGTGTGCAGTTCGCCGGGGAGACGCTACGGCTTCGTTCAGGTGATTGCGAAGATTCGGCGATGCTCTTGGCATCATGCCTGGAGGGCGGCGATATCCCGACTGAACTCCTGCTCACCAAAGACCATGTCTTCGCAGCGTTTTCCACGGGGCTCTTCGAAAAGGACGGGTTTCTGGTAGCGCCAGAGCGGGAGCGATACATCGTTCGCGAGGGGATGGTGTGGCTTCCCGTTGAGACGACGCTGTTGGCCAAGGGATTCCTTCCGGCGTGGGAGGAAGGCGTCCGTACGTTCCGTGAGATCGAGAGGTCGGGAGATTACCTTGAACGCGTGAATGTCCGCGAAGGATGGAAGACCTATCCTCCTGCGACGCTTGAACCCGCGGGTAGTCTCGGCACGCTCAGTGCGGAGGGTGCAGCTGCCGAGCTGAGCCTGTGGCTCGCGCAGCGAGAGCGCGAGATGTCTGCCGTCGAGCGGGGGTTGCGAATTTCGGTGGCACGCCAGCCCGAGGATCACGGTGTCGCATACCGTCTGGGGGTGTTTTTGGGCCGCACCGGCAGGATAGACGAGGCAGGGGCGCTTTTCGCCGCCATCCCGGACGGGCACAAGCTGGGCGCCTGGGCACGGGTGGGTGAAGGGAACTGCTCTCTACTGGCCACTCAGGCTGACTCGGCGGTGGTGCGATTTACCCGGGCCACGGAGTTGGCCCCAGATGATCCGGTGCCGTGGGTCAATCTGGGTGTGGCGTTCCACGTCGCGGGCGACGTGAACGGTGCAGCCTCGGCCTTCGGGCGCGCCCTTGGAGCAGTCGGAGGCAATGAGGATGCGTTGGCGCGGCTGCTGGGAGTGCGCCTGGATGATCTCTCCACCAAGGCGGACGATGCGGAGAGCCGCAGGGCACTCACGCAGGCCGAGATGAGGGCCCTCATGGAGCGAGCCCGCGCCTCGCATGCCGGGAAGCAGGTGGCGCAGCGCGGGCCGAGCAGGCACAAGTTCGCTGGGCGCAAGGCTCTGGACCCACAGCAGCGCCTGAAGGCCGAGCGGCTGATCTACTGGCCAGAGCCCGTGGTCTGACCCCGTCATGAGGCGACTGACCACCCTCGCTTCCGGCCCCGTGGTGGCCGTGGCATGGGTGGCCCTGGCTCTGGCTCTGCGTCCCATTGTGCTGGAGCACGTCGAGCTGCGCTTCCACGACCTTCGCCAGAGGTTCTACGGCATCGACCGTGGGCATATTCAGGACATCGTTCTCGTCAACATCGATGCACCGACCCATGAGGTGATCGGGTGGCCCATCCCACGGCACGAATGGTCGGCCTTGCTTATCGGACTCATGGCGTTCCAGCCGCGTCAGATCGCCTTGGATCTGTTTTTCACCCACCATTTGTGTTCGGCCGAGGAGGACACCACGCTGGCTAGAGCGATGCAGATGTGCGGCAACGTGCTTCTGGGGATTGGTCTTGAGATCCCCGCTCATCGATTCGAGCCACTGCCGAGGGAGCCATTCCCTGCCGACTCATTGCTTCTTCGATGGCTCGACCCGAGGCCGGCCTTACACGGCGACGACCGCGTGGTCCACTCTCACTATGTCTCGGACCGCCCCCTGCCGGTTCTGGCGGAGGCAGCCGCCGCCATCGGGAACGCTGCCGTGGATCCTGACCAGGACGGCGTATTCCGGAGGATTCCCGTCCTCACCGAGTATGGGGGGTACGCGGTGCCGAGTTTCGCATTGGCAGCTTACCTTCAGCGCCAGGGTTTGGCGTTGTCTGACTGCCGCCTATCCCCCGGGCGCTCCCTGGAAATCCCCGGACGGAAGCCGGTGCCGCTGGATGCGATGTCCCGGATGATCCTCCACTATGTGGGGGGACCGAGTACGTTTCGCACCGTGGAGTTCTACGAGTTCACACAGCAACTCGAACGCGCGGTGCTCGACGATGACCCGGAGGCGGTTGCGTCCTTGGCCTTCTTGCGTGACGCCACCGTATTGGTCGGCATCACGGATCCTTCGGTGATGGATCTTCCTGCCACGCCAGTTCACCCACGTTTCCCCGGTTTTGAGATTCAGGCGACTGCTCTGGACAACCTCATAAGAGCCCGGCATGTCCGACGGCTGGGTATGGGTTGGGAGGTGGTGACGGCGTTGCTGCTGGCTCTGGCCGGCGCCTTCGCTGGTCTGAGGCTTCGCCCGGCGGCCGGTACGGCAGGCGCCGTGCTGGCCGCCGTGGTCTTCGCTGGTGTCGTGTTTTGGCTGGGAGGGGAACGCGATATTTGGCTTGGCGCAATCATGCCGCTGGTAGCCTTGGCCGGCAGCTACGGTACCACCGTCATGTTGGAGCGGCTGGCCCGGGAGAGGGAGCAACGCCTCGTCAAGGATGCCTTCGGCAAGTATGTGTCGCCCGGGGCGTTGAAACAGCTTCTGGAAGACCCGGTCACGGTGTTGGGTAGGCGGGGTGAGAAGAAGCAGATTACAATCCTGTTTTCTGACGTGAAGGGCTTCAGCGCGCTCTGCGAAGGGCATGAGCCGGATCCGCTGCTGACTCAGCTCAATGAGTATTTGGCGGAGATGACCGAGATCGTGTTTGCCCACGGCGGTGCCGTGGACAAGTTCATGGGCGATGGGCTCATGGCCTTCTTTGGCCACCCCGTACCCATGCCCGACCACGCCCGCCGGGCCGTAGAAGCGGGCCGTCACATGCAGAGACGTCTGGAGGAACTCAGGGGGGAATGGCAGAACCAAGGACGCTTGGACTTTCACATCAGGATCGGTATCAACTCCGGCGAGGTGATTGCTGGTAGTATGGGGGGCGGGCGCAAGATGGACTACACGGTGTTTGGAAAGTCGGTGAACCTCGCCCAACGTTTGGAGAGCGGTAGCGATGTGGATGGTGTGCTGGTGAGCGCTGATACCCTGGCCCGCGCCGGCATTGACCCCTCGACGGCAGTCGCGAAGACCATCAGCGCAAAGAACATCGGCGAAGTGACTGCATACCAGGTGTCGACGGGATAAGGTTGCGACAGCGCGCGAGGGAGGCTCCCTTCGCTCGATCAGGACGGCTTGCTGGTTACAGCTCGATCCCATTCTCCCTTCATCCGATCCTCCCTATCTTCTGCGCCGGGGGCCACGGGGGATCGGTACCTTATGCTCCACATGCCGCTGGGTGGGAGTTGGTGGCCCCTCGGGCTCAACTGTGGGCCTATGGAGCGCCTGTTGGTAGAAATCGTCCACCAACATGGCGATTATGGCGGCCTCATCCTCGTTCTCTGCAAGGCTGCGAGCCAGGGGTACGAACCGCAGGCTTCGCTCGGTCTTGAGTTTGTCACGCTCCCGGAGGCGCGCTTCCAGCAAGGCCGTCACCCGTTCAGCCACTACTGCTTGCACATCCTCGTCGGTGGGCAAAACCCTGCGCTGCATATCGATCCCGTAGTGACGGGCGATACGGCCAAGGTCAGACTCCTCCTCCGGCCCGCTGACCAGAGTGATTGCCACACCAGGCGCCCCTGCGCGGCCCGTGCGGCCCGCCCGGTGAATGTAGCCCTCGATGTCTTCCGGTACTTGGTACAGGACAACGTGCGAGAGCTCTGGAATGTCGAGGCCGCGGGCTGCGACATCCGTGGCAACCAGAAAGCGCAAGGCCCCGCGGCGCACTCTGCCCAAGACCTGTTCTCGGTCAGCCTGGCTGAGATCGGCACTCAGCTCGTCGGCGTCATAGCCGAAGCGCTGTAGTACCACGCTGACGTAGTGTACTTCGGACTTCCTGTTGCAGAAGATGATCGCTGAGGCCGGATTCTCGACCTCAATGATACGCACTAGGGCCCGGTCTTTGTCCATACCCGGGACGGCATAGAAGACATGCTCCGTGTCAGTGACATGGACATGGTCGTGGCTGAGGGAGAGGAACTGAGGGCTTTTCATGAACTCCCGGGCGGTGCGCATGACCTCCCACGGAAAGGTGGCCGAGAACATGCATACGTGGAGGTGCCTCGGAGGCAAGTGGCGTTGAATGCGCTTCATATCCGGATAGAACCCCATGGAGAGCATCCGATCGGCCTCATCATAGATCAGCATCACGAGGTGATCAAGCACCAGTGTGTGGCGGATCAGGTGGTCCAAGACTCGACCCGGAGTTCCGACAACGATGTGGGTGCCTTGTCGCAAAGCCTCGATCTGTGCGCCGTATCCAACGCCCCCATAAACGGCGGCTACCCGCAGGCCATCGTCCCCGCAGAGAGTCGCTGTCGCTTCATACACCTGGCGCGCCAACTCCCGGGTAGGGACGAGGACCAATGCCTGGCATTGGGCGAGAGATGGATCCAGCCGCTCTAGCATCGGCAGCACGAAGGCACCGGTCTTCCCGCTGCCTGTACGCGCCTGGATCATCATGTTCCGTTCTGCAAGCAGATAGGGGATGGCCTTCGCCTGGACCGGCATCAGTGTATTCCAGCCGGCGCGCCTTGCTGCTGCTTGGAGCTTGTCAGGGAGGTGGTCAACAGTGATTTCCGGAAGTGGATTGCCGGGTTCACTCGTGGATACGCTTGTGCTGTTCATCTGATCTCGATTCCTGTGCTGTGCAGACTATCTGCCTTCTCCCTGCTTCCCCTGCCGGAAGGCATTGCCGCGTGAATCCTCTGGATACGCCACAGAGATTACCGTGTGGGCGGCATCAGAGCAAGCCAGAGCTTGCAGAGGAAGTGTATCTCAGGTAGTAGACTTCCTGGCAACGTGGATTGATCTAGGGTGGGCCGACCAGCATGTATGGAGGCGCAAAGCGCAGGATTACACGAAGGCGAGCGGTAGCCGAATCGGGGGTCAACGACTGACAGCCGGCCCTTCCGGAGAGGCCCGAGCGTGCTGACAAGGCGAGGTCATGGCCGTATCTTCGATAGCTTATTCGTTCACGATTGTCCCTGCCCCCTCTGAGGTTCCTTAGTGTCAACGTCACTCGGACTGGTCGGCTTGCCCAATGCCGGCAAGACGACGGTGTTCAATGCCATCACCGCGGCTGGTGCACCGGCGCTCAACTACCCCTTCTGCACGATTCAGCGGAATGTGGCGGTTGTGCCCGTACCCGAACCCCGGCTAGACCTTCTTGCCTCGTGCCTTGCGCCCGACGAGGTAAAGCCGGCGACCATCGAGGTGATCGACATAGCAGGATTGGTGAAAGGAGCCCACGCCGGAGAAGGGTTGGGCAATCGTTTCTTGGATGACATTCGGACGGTGGATGCCGTACTTCATGTGGTGCGGTGCTTTCGGCAGCCGACCGTGGTGCGGGCGGGAGGATCGGCCGACCCCGTGGCGGACCTGCAACTGGTGGATACCGAGCTCATGCTGGCGGATCTGGAGGTTGTTCAGCGGAGGCTTGATCAGCACACGAAGAAGGCCAAGGCCATGGGTGGGGTTTCTTCGACGGTAGTTGATCTGTTCTCCCGGATCGCCTCGTGCTTGACCGCGGGGAGACGTATATCGGTGGATGAACTGAGCGACGAACAGCTGAGTTACCTGGAGCAGGAGCCCTTGCTCACCACGAAGCCGTGTATCGTGGTCGCCAACTGTGATGAGGACGCTGTAGATGTGGCAGCGCACGAGCTGCAGGCCTTGGTCAGGGAAGCGTTGCCTCGCCAGGTTATCCCGTTCCCCGGAGCTGTCGAGGCCGACCTTTCTTCCATCGATGAGGCGGAACGCGAGGAGTTCTATCACGAGCTGGGCCTTGAGCACAGCAGGGTGCCCGAACTTCTTCGCGCCGGTTTTGAGCTGCTGGGGCTCATTACCTTTTTCACCGTGGCTCGTAACAAGCTCCATGCCTGGCGGATTCGGCGGGGGCGTACGGCTCTGGATGCGGCGGCCCTTATTCATTCCGACATTGCCGCGGGCTTTGTCCGTGCCGATGTCTTCACTGCACACGATTTGGTCTCCCACGGGTCCATCGGCGCCCTTCGTTCAGCAGGTAAGCTTCGAAGCGAGGGGCGTGAGTACGAGGTTCGCGACGGTGACGTCTTGTATGTGCATTTCCAGTAGACCTTCGCTACACCGTGTGTCCACGGCAACAATGGCACGGAGCTAGTCGCATGCATCTTGTGATCCTTGCGGTCATCGCGGCGGTGGGATACGTGGTAGGCACCAATCTGTCGGCCGGAGACCCCAAGGTCGCCGCGGCGGTATTGGCCTTCGTCGGGATCATCGCAAGCTTCTCGAAGCCTTACGCCGTGTTGATGCTTCTCTTGATCCTGGCGCCATTCCACGGTACGGCGCGGGCGTATTTCCTGAATCCTACGACCGCTCTGTGGAAGGAGTTCCTGGCGGTGTGCTTGGCGGTCGGCTGGCTCGCCCGTCAGATCGTGCGCCGGCAGAAGCTGAAGCCAAACGCGCTCAATGTGCCCATTGCACTCTTCACGGGTCTCACGATCATCCACGCCTTCACCTCTCCGACTCTGCTCCAGGGCCTGTACGAACTGAAGAAGATCGCTCCTTTCATTCCTGTCTTCTTTTTCGTGGCCAATAATCCCATGACCAAGTCGCAACTCAGGAAAGCCATGGGCGCACTGCTGGTCGTCGGTACCTTCACCGCCGGCATCGGAGTACTTCAGTGGATGGCCGGGGGGGCATGGCTGCTGCGGCACAACCTGATGTACGTGGGTCGGAACGTCGCCTTCCCCTCCTCGACATTTCTGCGCGTGTGGTCGACCTATGGTGGGCCGGGCTTCTTTGCCGCGAACCTCTTGGTCTTTCTCTACATCGCGACGGCACTCTTCCTGAGCCAGGACACTGAGATCCGGAAGAACCGCATACTCGTGGCGATGGTTGTCCTCTTCTCGGCCTTGGTATTCACCATGTCGCGGGGACCCGTGATTCTGTTTGGGCTCGGGTTGCTGGCCATGAGCCACTTTAGCGGCAAGAAGAGCCCTCTGCTGTTCGTTGCCTTGGCCGCAGTGGCCATCATGGCCGTGTTTCCTGCTGCCGTACGGGAGCGGGCTGCCATGTCCTTCGGGCAGGAGGACACGAGCTGGCAGTTCCGTATTTGGTTTCTTACCAATGTCGGCATCCCTGACATGATCCAGCATCCGCTGGGCGCGGGGCTCGGCACCACGCGCGGTTTCAACTACGGCGTGGTCAGTGGACTCGCAGATGTGACTGGTTTGACGGGCGAGTTTGAGCGTCTCGAAGGCGGCACGGAGAACGGGTACCTCCATGTCGGCATCCAGATGGGATTCCCAGGCCTGGTGCTCTTCGTGTGGATATTCCTGGCGGTCTTCGTCGCCGGATTCGGGATCTTCAAGCGGCTGAAGGATCCTTTCCTGCGGGCCGTCGCGTTGGCGGTGCTGGCCGTCAACGTGGAAGTGACGGTGGGGAATATGCTGGGTGTTGCATTCGATGCATTTCCACTGGACCTCTACTACTGGTTCTTGCTGGGAATCCTCGTCACACTCCCGGAGGTGGAGGCGGGCATCGCAGAGGGGAGCCCACCTTCCAGCTCGACGGTCGTGGCGAAGACGTAATTGAGTTCTCGCCGTCAACGGGATGCCTGTTCGTTTCCTCCGCGCTGGGGTGAGGACCTCGGCCCTGGCCGCTCCCCTGTTGGGCGGATGTGTGGGGATCGGTGCTCAGTCAGGAGTTCGGAGGGTTGAGGGCGAGCATCGAACATCACGCCAAGAGCCGCAGGGTACAGGTTCACGAACGGGGCACTTCGTTGCATATGTACGACACGACTGCCCGTGATGTGCCGGCCTCGCCATAATGTTCACCACTACCGCACCGGCCCGCGAGGGTTGTGAGGATCCACACCATGCGCCACTCTGAACCCCGAATTCTGAACCCTGGACGCTTTCTCGCACCTCGTCCCTCGTGCTCCATCGCTCTGTCGTTTGGGCTCGCGTCACTCTCAACCCGCGGTGCCTGAGTAGTCACCATGCGCGATTCGTTTCTCTCTCTGGCTGACCTGTTCCCACCAGAGCGTTTCGGAGGCTCGGAACGGGTCATACTGGAGCTCTCCCGCGCGCTGGTACGCCGGGAGTGCCACGTGGGAGTTCTTGCGGGAGGCCCGCATTCCTGCCAGCCTGACCCGGCCGCGGAGGTACCCATCTGGAGGTACCGGGTGCGCACATCGCCTCTTCCACTGCTCTTTCTGACATCGTGCAGAGGGCTACGTGCCATGCACGAGCTGCCCATAGTGGGCACCGAGGGCGCATTGCTGCTGCATCATCCCCTCTCAGGATGGGGAGCGTTGCGCGCAGGGCACGGCCGGTTGGCGGTGCCAATCGGGTTTTTCTATGGCGCCATTGACGAGGAGTGGGCATGGCATTGGCGTGGAGTGCGCCGTTGGGGATCGAGGGGTCTGGTCTCTCCAGCTCTGGTATGGATGCTTCCACCACTGCTTCGGGCCGTACAGCGCGCAATGCTGCAGAGAGCCCGAGCCATTATCGTCTTGGGCTCATATACAGAACGCCTCGTGCGGGAGCGGGTTCCGCAGGCGACGGTGTCTGTCGTGCCGCCGGGGGTTGACCTCCAACGATTCTCTCCGGCGCCAGACAAGGCGGATGCGAAGCGGAAGCTTGGGTTCGACCCGCGCGCCGACATCGTGCTGTCGGTGCGTCGCCTCGTGCCCCGCATGGGGCTTTCGACCCTTCTGGAGGCTGTCTGGATTCTCCAGAGAGACCGGCCGTCCGTGCGGCTAGTCCTGGTCGGCACCGGCGAAATGGCGCCCCGATTGATGAGGGAGGCGGCCAGCCTGGGTATCGCGGACCGTCTCACCTTGGCGGGTCACGTCAGCGATGTCGACCTGGTCGACTACTACCGTGCCGCAGACGTTTTTGTCCTTCCCAGCGACGCCTTGGAGGGATTCGGGTTGGTCACGTTGGAGGCCCTGGCCTCAGGAGTGCCAGTGGTAGGGACCGACGTAGGGGAGACCCCCTCGATCATTGCTGGATCGACAGAGCTGGGCAGGCTTGTAACCCACGGAGATTCCCGCGCGATGGCCGCCGCCTGTGCCGAGGTTCTGGAGGTCGGGCCGCAGGCCGAGGCGTGCCGGAACTTCGCCGGCCGTTTCAGCTGGGACGCCATGGCAGCTGCCGTGCAATCCATTGCCTCCTCAGCGGCTTCATGAAGCCAGTGCGGGTTTTACATCTCGTGCATACTCCCGGACCGGGAGGCACCGAGGCCGTCGTGGCCAATCTCCTGTCGTGGATTCCACGAAGCGAGGCGGTGCAGGCTCTTGCCTGCCCTGAAGGCCCCCTCGCGGTGCAGGCTCGGGATGCAGGAAATCCCTGCTATCCGGTTCCATTCGATCTTGTCCGCAGGACTGCTTCCCCAATCGGCCTTGCCCAGACCCTTGGGCACGTGTGCGCGGTCAACAATGCCCTTGTCAGGTCGATTGACGCCTTCCAGCCCGACATCGTCCATGCCCACGCCGTGAAGGCGGCGGTCCTGGCGCACCGCTACGCCGGCTCCCGACGCAACTGGCGTCTGGTGTGGCACCTTCATGACTACATTCCGCTGGGTCGCCTTCGCCGGTTATGGATATGGCAGGCCTGCAGAGCGGCTGATGCCATAGCCACTGTGTCAGAGCATGTCGCCCTGAATGTCCCTGGAGTTGAGGGACGTGCCACCGTTGTCCACAACTCCCTGCCGCCCCAGCGATCCAAGGATCCTCGATTGTCGCGGGAGTTGCTGCGATCGTGTGGCGTTCCCGGGACAAGCCCGATACTTGGATACGCAGGCAGACTTGATGCGGAGAAGGGTGTGCATCTCCTCTTGCGGGCGTTCTCTCTTGTTCGCCTCAATCTCCCGTCCGCCCGGCTGCTCATCGCGGGGGGATCGCAGTTCCGGTCAAACGATGTGACGAGAGAGCTGCAAGGCGAGGCTGCTCGCTTGGGTGTGAATGACGCTGTGCATTTCTTGGGCAGATTGCCCGATCTCCTTGGATTCTACGGGGCCATCACGGTGTTCGCTCATCCTGCCCCCCGCGAGCCGTTCGGTTTGGTTGTCTTGGAAGCCTTGGCCCAAGGGATCCCGGTGGTGGCCTACGATGCAGGCGGACCGCGGGAAATTCTCCGGGGCTTCGATCCCTCCTTCCTGGTACCTCAGGGTGACCTGGAAGCATTCGCCGCCAAGTGCTGCCGCCTGTTGAGCGACTCTGCCCTTCAGGCTCGTACAGGCGTCGAAGGGCCTGTCTTCGTTGCCGAGGCATACAGACCAGAGGTTCAATGCCGAAAGGTTCTCTCGTTGTACTGGCGGGTTCATACCCCATGAGACCCCATGTCGTGCCTTTGCTCCGCTGTCCGGCATGTCGATCTGACGGTCCGCTGAGCCTCGCGACCAGCATTGATCGTGAGGGTGAGATTCTCGAAGGAACTCTGAGATGCGACACCTGCTCTGGGTCGTTTCCGATCACTGACGGGATCGCCCGCTTGCTGGGATCCTGTTCCGAGGTGGCCTCCAAGGAACGGGCCGTGTACCGGCGGAGTAGGGAGGAAGTGGAGAAGAGGATAGGGCTTCTTCCCCCCGAACATAAGGATGAAGAACTACGCCGGATAGCCTTCATGGAGCACACCGGCGATGATTTCCGACTTACCTCGACTCTGAACCTGGACGGTGCGCTCCGAGGCGTGGACCCGCATCCAGGAGAATGGCTCGTCGAACTGGGGGCGGGGTCCGGGTGGCTCACCTCCAGGTGGGCCACCCGGGGACTTCGGTGCATCGCCATGGACCTGTCGCCGGACCTAAAGCTGGAGCTCTCGCCGCTGGTGATGCGTCAGGAGGGAGTCTATTTCGACCGTCTGATGGGAGACATGACCAATATCCCTTTGCGGTCAGGCGCCGTGCGGTGGGTCTTCGTGTCGGCATCACTCCATCACGCGGAAGGCCTGGCAGCGAGCCTTGCCGAGGCAGCCAGGGTACTGGAGCCGGGCGGTTCGCTGGTGGCGATAAACGAACCTATGCACGGGATTTTTCGACGCAGCGGCAAACGTTTCGTGGACCAGGTCGCCCGCGACAACCCGGGACTCAACGAGCAGAGTTTCAGCTATCTCCAATGGCGCCATGCCCTACGGGTTGCCGGTCTTCGGCCGCGCTTTCTCTTTCCCCCATACTACCGGGCCGTGCTGGAGCGCCGGATCCGTGCGCCACGAACATCCGGAGGGTTCGCCGCACTGGCGGCCGCGTTGTGGCGTTCTCCTCTGCGCCATGCGGTTCGGCTGCCGTGGGTCATGGCCTCCGCCCAGTTGCTCTTGGGCCTGAACGTGTGCATGATAGCGCGCAAAGAGTCATCCCGTGGGCAATGATTGCCCTCGCAGCGGCAGCGATCCGCAACGGCGCACGTGGTGGGCCGGTCTGGGACTTCTCGTGGCTGTGGGAACAGTCCTTCGGCTCTGGCACATCGATGCCCAGAGCCTGTGGCTCGACGAGACGCTGTTCCTTCACGCGGCACTCCTGCCAACCGTGCGTGATCTGATCACCTTTCTGGCGGAGCATGACTACCACCCCCCCGCCTATCTCTTGCTTCTGCGATTCTGGTTGAAGACCTTCGGCTCGAGCGACTTTGCGGTACGGGCACTTCCCGCGTTGTTCGGTGTTCTGCTCATACCGGCGACTGCGGCATTCTGCCATACGCTGGTTCGCCGCCGATCCGCCGCGGTGGCCGCAGCATTCATCGTGACCTTCAATGGGTATCAGCTGTACCTGAGCCAAGAGGGGCGGCACTACTCCTGGCTTGCCCTCATCGCTGTCGTGCACATGCTGGCGTTCGTGAAGCTGCTGGGAGCCGACGGACGGCGTTGGCTGCCGCTATTCGCGTTGTCCGGGATCATCGGCTTGTTCTCGCATTACTACATGTTGCTGGTGCTCGGAGCCGAGGCCCTGCTGGCAATGACGGCGCCTCGTCGCCGGTTGCTGCTTACGGTCCTGGGAGTGTGTGTCGCGGTGTTCCTCGTGACGTGGGCCAAAACTCTCGTGCTGCAGAATCAGCGCCGGTCACTCTGGGGCGAGGGTTTCATGGATCCCGATAGCAACGCCTTGGGAGTTGTGCTTGTCGTGGTGCGGAATCTGGGCTGGACCGTATTGGACTTCTCCACCGGCAGCTATATCAGGCTTTTTGGGGAGAAGGGGTTTGATCTTCCGGATCTTCTAAAGATCGCGGTGGGTCTCAGTGTGGCGGCCGTGGCAGTTTTCGGTGTGGTGCACGTGGCACGGATTGCCCATTCTCCCTCTCTCCTTCGGATCTTGGGCGCTTTGGGCCTTCTGCCCATTACGGGTGCCATTGCAGGCGGATTGCTGCAGGCGAATGTGTACGAGACGAAGTACGTGGCGTTCGTCGCGCCGCTATGGGCCACCGTGCTGGGAGCCGGCTGTGCGGCCTTAATGAAGGGCTGGGTAGGGCGGGCTATTGTCGCGGTGGTCGCGGGGGGGCTTTGGATCAGCGCGTGGCATTTTCACACTGAGGCGATGCCGTGGAAGGAGGATTGGCGCGGCGCAGCACACATCCTCCAGCAGGGCTGGAGACCGGGGGACGTGATGCTTCAACGGGCACATTACACCTCGCTCTCGCTGGATCGCTATCTGCCGTTCCAGCCGGTTAGGCTGGAATCGGGGAAGGCCCGTTTTCCCAGCCCTGCCATAGCCGATTCGGTCACCGCCGAGGTTCGTCGACGCGACGCGGTCCGGTTGTGGGTGGTGTTGAGCCATGATGAGAGGGCACTATACACAGTACGACTCCTGGAGAAAGTCCTGCCCCTTGAGGAGCAATGGGCGCTGCAGGGAATTCTGATCGCACGGTTCGGCGGTCTCACCGGATGAATGTTGTCTGGGTCAGCCCCTATCTGCCATTGCCCGTGACCACGGGGGGACGGCGGCGGATAGGCAGCCTCATGGCGCGATTGTCCCGCCGTCACGAGATAACACTCGTATCCTTCGACCGGGGAGAGGATACCGGCGCCCGGGATGCCAGCAGGGCTCTGGTTCACGAAGTGCACACGGTCAAGCGCCGCTCGACCAAGAGCGCCGTCAATGCCTTGCTGTGGGCCGCGACGCCGATGCCCTTCATGGCAGTAGCCAATGGGTTTCACGGGGCCATGGTGCACAGGATCCGCCAGGTCGTGAGGGAGACATCTCCCCATATCATCCACTGTGAGCATTTTCACCTCTGGCACACAGTAGCGCGGGCGCGGGAGCCCTCGTGGCCACCCGTCATACTGAGTCAACAGGGCGTTGAGTTCCTTGTCACCCAGCGTTTTGCATCGGTGCCGGGGTCACCACTCCTTCGAGCCGGGCTGAGGATCGAATTGCAAAAGGCCCGGCGTTGGGAGATTGCCGCGTGCCGGGCGGCAGATGCAGTTGTGGTGGTTTCAGATGAAGACCGGCGGGTGCTGGCGCGGTACCTTCCCGAGGCACACCTTCGCGTTGTAGAGAACGGCGTGGATGCCGGTGAGTTCTGTCCCGGCGCGGCGGGTATTGACCCCGTCGGCTCTTTGATGCTATTCGTGGGCACATTCTCGTTTTTCGGCAATCGTGATGCCCTCGCGTACCTTGTTTCGGATATCCTGCCTTCGGTTCGTTCCGTGCGGCGGGATGCCGTCCTCCGCGTCGTCGGGGAGAATCCGCCCACCGTGGAGGGAGAAGGAGTGGAGTACATGGGGTTCGTCCCCAGCGTCGTACCGCATCTTCAGCAGGCGCGCCTCCTTATTGCGCCTCTTCGCACCGGTAGCGGGACGAAGCTGAAGCTGCTGGAGGCAATGGCCTGCGGCATTCCCTTTGTCACGACCTCATTTGGTGCCGAGGGTATCGTTGGAGCTGATGAGGCTGGGCTCATTGCCGACGATTCACAAGGACTTGCGGCGGCAACGCTGCGACTTCTCGAGGATCATGACCTCGCGGTCCGGTTGGGGCGGCGGGGCAGGGAGATCGTTGTGGACCGATACTCGTGGGATGCCAGCGCCGAGGCATTGGAAGGGGTATGGGAATCGATTCGGGTGATGCGAGGGGAAGGCCATGCCGCCTCTGATTGAAGCAGACGACGTCACGTTCCGTTATGGATCCCGAACAGCCCTTGACGGCCTCTCGTTTTCGCTTCCACACGGTGCTACGGGCCTCTTGGGTCCCAACGGCGCGGGGAAGACGACTTTGGTGCGCCTCATCGTGGGACATCTCCCGGTGGGAGTGGGCAAGCTCTGGGTCCAGGGTTTGGATGCGGCCCTGGATTCCTGCGCTCTTCGAGCCACCCTCGGCCTCGCACCCGAAGGCGATGTTCTCGTCCCGGGCTTGAGCGGTGTGGCCTATGTCGCGTACGCCGGTCGGCTGGCCGGCCTCTCCTCCAGGGCGGCAATGGATCGGGCGCACATGGCGCTTCATCACGTGGGGTTGGGGGCTGATCGCTACCGCCGCGTCGAGGAGTACTCCAAAGGCATGCGGCAGAGGCTGAAACTGGCCCAGGCGCTGGTCCATGATCCGTCGTTCCTCATCCTCGATGAGCCTACCGACGGGATGGATCCTGGCGGTCGCGATGAGATGCTGGAGCTGTTGGCAAATCTAGTGGTCGAGCATGGCAAGAACATGCTGCTGTGCACCCATATCCTCGACGATGTGCAGCGAGTGTGTCAGCGGGCCTTGGTGATCTCAAAGGGAAAGGCCATGGGCTGTGTGGAATTGGATCGGGCGGCACGGGGCGTCGACACCTACCAGGTGGTCCTCACTGGCGCGGTACAGGGTTTTGCCGACTCGGTCCGGCAGCATGGAGTGACCATTCGCGTCGACGATGAGGGGGAGGGGGACATCAGTATCCCCCAGGGAGAAGTCGATACCGTCATTGCTCTGGGGCGCGAGGCCGGGGTCGAATTCCGTCGGCTCCTTCCCGCCCGGGAACGTCTCGAAGACCTGTTTGCGCGGTTAGTGCGCACGGAGCCCTGACATGTCGGCATACCCATACGAACCCCTGGCGGAAACACCCAGGCCACGGGCGCCGTGGAGAACCGTATTCTCCATGTATGCCAGGCGGCACATACGCCGCAAGAGTGTCATCATCGTCATCCTGCTCGCCAATATCCCCACGGTGGTGGCAGCCGTGCTCCTGTACCTTATCGGCCAGGGAAAGCAAATCGGGCCACTGAGCGGTTCGCTTCCCGACGTCAACCTCAAGATGGCGCGCCCCTTTATAGACAATTTCCTCACTGCCTCCGCCATCCTTGGCGCCATCATCGGTCCGCCGGCCATCGCCGGGGAGCGCCGAGCCGGAGGGGTGCTCTTTCACCTGCTGCGACCCATGACGGCCCGCCACCTGGTAACCGGGCATTGGATGGCGGTTTCGTCGGTGCTGTGCGCCACGGGTCTGGTGCCCGTGATGGCGCTGTTTCTCTTTGCACGGCTGGTTCTCCCCGTAAGCCTCCTGGCGTCGCTGCCCTGGGCGGCGGGCCTACGAGTCATAGGGTTCGGCCTTGGAATGGCTGCCCTCATCGGCGTGGTGGTGATCTCCATCTCCGCGGTGGCTGGCAGCAGCCGCGGCGCCCTGATGCTGTGGCTTCTGCTGTACTTCGGCAGCAAATTCGCCATGGACGTACTCACTATGGCCAAGGTGGGCCGGATCGTTCGATGTCTCAGCCTGCCTGATCTGCTCAAGCAGGCTGCGACATACATTCTGGAGGGGAGCCCCCGGTACGAGGGATGCGGCCCGTGGTGGCTCGCTGCCATGGCTTTGGTGGTGGGCGGGGCCATTGTCGGCCTTTTGCGAGGGGTGTCGGCGGTTGAACGTGTCTGAGCCTGCCGTGAGCCTGGCCGGGGTATCGAAGTGGTACGGCGAGGTGCTGGGTGTCAGCGGGGTGACGTTGGATCTACCTGCCGGCGGCGTCATCGGACTTCTGGGTCCCAATGGGGCAGGCAAGAGCACCCTCATGGGCATTATCAGCGGTCTTTTGATGCCCTCGGCGGGCACCGCGCGGGTATTCGGGCTCGATCCACGATCGTCGCCTGAGGTCCGAGCTCATGTTGGGCTGTGTCCAGAGGGGGATGCGTTTTTTCCCGGCATGACCTGCCTTGAGTTCATGGTGTACTTGGGCCGATTATCAGGTTTGAGCGCGACGGTCAGCAGAGCGCGATCCCGGGATCTGCTGGAAGCGCTGGGCCTGAGTGAGTTCGTGAATCGGGAGCCCCGCCGCATGAGCAAAGGCGAGCGGCAGCGGGTCAAGCTGGCCCAGGCCTTGCTTCACGAGCCAGCCCTCCTCCTGTTGGACGAGCCACTGTCGGGAATGGATCCTCTTGTACGGATTGACATCACTGCCCGCATTCGCGAGTTGGGCTCCCGGGGCGTCACCGCCGTGGTGTCGAGTCACATCCTGTCAGAAGTAGAAGCCATGACCTCAACGGTGGTGGTGATCAGCGCCGGCAAGGTCGTAGCCAGCGGTACTGTTGCGGATATTCGCGCCATGTTGCACCGATTCCCCCATATGATCAGAGTGACCTGCAGCCGGCCGGCGACCCTGGCCAAGGAACTGCTAGACGGCCCAGGGGTCGTCGGTTTGGAGCTGGGAGAGGAGGGCATCATGGTGCGCACTACCGAGCCTTTGCGTTTCTATGCCCACCTGAACGATGCCATTGCCCGGATTCGACCCGGAGTTGAGGGGTTTCATGCTGAGGACCAGGATCTGGCCTCGGTGTTCAAGTACCTCGTACCGGGGCAGTAGAAGAGGCTCCCGCACCATCGGGTGAGATTCCATGGCGTGGCAGGAGGAGGATGAAACATGAGCCGCGCTCCCCTGTTGGCAATGGGCGCGCTACTGGGATTCGTCATGCTGGTGGCTGGCGCTTTGGGGTGGTCTCCCTGGCGGCATGAGCCGGTGGCGCCGACGCCCGCCGTGGATGCGTTCTCGCCCGAGCTTGTCCTCCCTGCGGTGCCGAAGGACTCCGTGACTGTCGACGCTGACCAGGCACCGCCTGATACCGCTGAAGCACCGAGCCCGGCTCCCGACGAACCCCTGGAGCAGCCCGACTCACTGTCGCGTCCTTTCGCGGCCTCTGATTCCATATAGGACACGTCCGATATAGGACGTGTCCTATACAGTGTGGGTCAGGAATTGATCCCCTTCACCATCGTTCCATGGTGCCGACCGTGAACTGCGAACGGTGAAGACGAACGGGAGCCATGTTTATCACAGAGTTGCAGAGGGCACCGAGAGGAAGGCAGGTACAGAGGGTCGCCTCAGCACGAAGCGCGAAACGAGGAGGCGCGGTTGATGAGCGTCACTGGATGCTGGGGCTCCAACAGGCCCGCCCGCAGCCTGTGGTGCGGGCCAGGCTCTGTGGGAAATCCGAAGCACGCTCAGCACCTGCCGATGCAGGCCAAGGCGCGAACAGGAGGCAGGTGTTGGGTTACGCTGGCGCTAACCCCAACCTACATTTCTGCGGGAGCAAGCTCCCGCGAAACAAAGCGCACGCATGCTTGCGCACTCCACAGAGCGCCCTGCTCGATGTATCGGAAGAGATCGCGAGGACTACCAGGGAATCCTCTGATCGGCGATTTCGAGATATTTCACGCCGGCGTCGACATCAAAGGGCTTGTGGTCGACCGCCCCAGGCTGTAGCCCCGGCGCTCTGCGCCGGGTGGCACGCCGCAGAGCGGCGTGGCTGCAACACGCCGTCCTCTCAGCCGCGAAAACCCTGAGTCCCTTCGCACTGAAAGGCTGAACTGGACCCCGAACCCTGAGCCTGCTCGCGAAGCGAGCCATCCATCATTCCATCATTCCATCATTTCTTCCCTCCAGGAAGGCGCACAGCTCTGTCGTTGCTTCGACGAAGCGGGGCCAGGAGTAGCGCTGCTCAACCAGGCTACGGCCATTGGAGCCAAGACGGGCGGCGAGGTCGGCATCACCGAGGACTCGCAGGATGCCCGATGCGAGTGCCGTGGGCTCCGCAGGCACGAGTACCGCGGTATCGGAGCTCAGGACCTGGGTGTGGGTGGCCAGATCCGTGGCAACGATGGGCTTTCCTGACTGGAGATAGGAGTAGATCTTCAAGGGCGTGTTCTGCCCAACCAGCCGCGGCGACACCAACACCGATGCCAACTCCATGAATGCAGGCATCTCGTCGGGCGGGCGCTGGCCGGTCAAACGCACATGGTCGCCCAATCTCATCCGCTCTGCCCTGGAGTGAAATTCCGCGACCTGACCCGGCTCTCCGCCGACCAGCACGAACATGGCTCGCGGGTGGCGGGCGAGCACCTGCGGAACAGCCTCCATAAGGAGATCCAGCCCCTGGTTCACCTCGAACGTGCCGGTATACAGGACGACGTCTCTTCCCTTCACGCCCAGGCTTGTCCTGAGGACGCGGGCACTGGTCACGACGTCAGGGCCGGGTGGCTCGCACACTGGTGGGTTCTCGATCAGAAAGACCCGCTTCTCTGGGTCGATCTTACGGACTACCCGTTCCAGCCAAGGACACACCACGATCACCGCCGCACTGTGTCGCACGATCCAGGCCTCCGTTCGTCGGGCCAGGGTCACCAGCGACCGGGGCTTGGTGAACCGGTAGTTTTCCAGCTGCTGCGGCAGGCTCGAGTGCATATCATAGATATGCGGAACCCCGAGCAGCATGGCGACGACGACCCCGATGATGCCGCCTTCTTCGTGAGAATCCACCACATCTACCCTTCCCACCTGGGGAAGCGCAGCCACGACGCGGAGGGCAAGGAGGAAGTCCAGGGGAAACTTGATCCACGATGGGCCGATGGGCACGCTTCGTATCGGCGGCAGGGGAGGGCTTCGGAAGACTCTCACCCCCGGTAGTTCCACCCGCTGGCCGATGGCATAGGTGATCAGGTCCACCGTGTGTCCGAGATGGGTGAGTGCCCGCAATCGTTCCCGGATACTGAACGGGGTGCCGCGAAACTGGAAATAGGGCTGGGGCGCGATCATGAGTATGCGCACGCGCCCCAGCTCCTTTCGCAGTCGATACGGCCGAGCCTACTCCAGCTCAGCCTTGAACCTTCTCAGGATCTCGAGGGCCTCGGATCCCGGCACATTGTCCATGACGCCGAACGCGCCATCCATCTTGCCCTTCATGATTCCCCGGGCCGTCATGAGCCGCACGGGGTTGTAGTAGGGGCTTTGGGGCGACAGATCCGAGAAGTCGGCCTTGGTCTCGCCGACGTACTTCGTCTCCAGGGAAGGATCCCGGAAGGCCTCCACGAGTATTCGCTGCATGACCATGGCCAGCTCTGCCCTCGGTAGCGTCTCGTCGGGAATGAATGAGCCATCCGGCGCCACATCAAGGATTCCGCAGGAGAGCACCTTCTCGGCGAACCCGCGGGCCCACGATCCCACCAGATCGGGAGGCGTTGCCACATCCGACATGCGATGGCGGTAGATGCGGTCTAGCGGAAGAAGCTCCACCAGCACGCCGGAGAGCTCGGCCTTGGTGATCGCCGGGGATACCGCGACTTTACGCATGACCTCTGACTGGCCGGCGGTGGCCCTGCGAATCTCCTGAAGGCGTTCCCACGCTTCGGAGGCCTTGAGGAACTTGGGATCGATCTCCAGGGCCTTGGCATAGCTGGCTTCGGCGGCATCGGTCAGGTTCTGCTTCTCCTGCACGGCTGCCTTGTAGAACCACGCAAACTTGTACGCCTCGGGCTGGGGTTTGCCGTCTCTGCTTGTGGTGTCCAGAGCCTTGTCGAACTGCTTCACGGCATCATCGAGCTTGCCCTGGGCCGCCTTCACTCTGCCCAAGCCGACCCTGGCCATGGCGTAGCGGCCGTCCTGGTCGAGTGACTCGTCCATTTCCTTCTCGGCCTTCTCCAACTCGCCACGCTCAAGATGCACCAGGCCCAGGCCTTCGTGGGCAGGCGCGTAGGGCCGCTTGGCGGTCTTGGCCAGATCCCGCGAGCGGACAAACATGTCCCCCGCAAGGTCCGGCTTGCCGGTGTTCAGGTAGTCCATACCCTGGCGGTACGCGCCCTCGGGCGTATCCAAGACACTCACCGGTTTGAGCTGCTTGCCGCCGCCGCAGGCGACGAGCAGCGACGCTGCCAAGAGCATCACGACATACACGGGTCTCATTCGCACCTCCTCTATCGCCTCTCGGCTGCGACGACGATCTTCCTGTCATCCATGGTCGTCAGCCGGAACTCGGAATGCCGATCGATCCCAGTTGCCAGATACACGAGCTTCTCGGGGTAGTGGAGCGTAACAGTGCCTCCCCCATTCTTAAACACGCCGGGTTCCACGCCTTCCACCCACCGCTGCTTCTCCACCAGGTTCACCAGCTTGCGGAACGATGCCATGTCGGGCAGGTCGGCCGCTTCGACGGTCACGGTCTGCATCTTCTGAACCAGGTACTCGGAGTTCATCCACGCCATGACTTTGGCCACCATCTGAGGGGCAGCCCTGATGAGGGCCTTTTCGCTGGCATCAATGGGGTCTTGACCGAAGTCTTTGACGCGCTGGAGCTGTTCCTGGCCGATGATGCGGCCGGTTTCCACTTCGACCATGCGGCAGGTAACCCTGGCATGGGCCGACGGCAATGAGATGTCAGACGCATACTCTGTCGTGTTCTCGTGAACCGTGGTGCGGGACGTGCCTTTGATGACCAGATTCGACAGGAAGCGCAAGCCGATCACCTGGGCTTCTTCCACGTCACCCTTGATGCGGGACAGCTCCGAGTCACGGCGTCTCAGCTCAGTGATCTGTTCGCGATCCCGCACGTCGTAGCCGGCATTCACCAGCGCCTCGACTACTTCGCTTTCCACCAGTGGGTCGGGCACCGTCTCGCCGGCCATATCCTCGTCGATCTGGACGACCACGGTCATGTTGGCGGTCAGATTGCTCTTGATCCCCGTCTCCAGGGAGGCCTTGTCCACTGTTGCCGAGATCTTGACCTTGTAAAGCCCTGCGGCTGCGTCGGGACCCTCCTCGAGGATCTTGTAGGCGGTGATCAGACCGGAGGATGTATTGCGCACCGTGGCTGCCAGGAGCAACTCGTTCTGCACCAAAGTTTCGGCATCCACCAGAACGCCGACTGCCTGCTCCAGGGCACGGACCCTGGCATCGATGATAGCCTCGTCCCGCGCCTGGGCGATGTCGCCCGAGAGGATGGTGCCAACTCCCTCGGCCTCGACGATCTCCGCTCGAGAGATAGAGGCCGTCGTGAGCACCAGCAGCGCCAGAACGGAACGCGAAGCCCTATCCCACCACGAAGACAACTCGGCACTCCTTGAGGAAGTCGCTCTTCATGTTGGCAGCCACCACGCGTGCGGCATCATCCGTGGAGAGCAGCACATCGGCGGAATAGGCGCCACCGGTGGCAACGGCCCGAACCACAAGCGGGCTCTCGCCCACGCGCTCTTTGAGCGCCGTCGCCTTGGCGACGGTGTCGGTGTAGCCTACAACGCCGAAGCGAACGGCTGCGGCCCGGTCCATGTTGACGCGGCCATACAACTCTTCGTCACGGCCTTGCACCAGCACGCGCGGCGCCATCGTCGGCTTCACGCCCAAACCTGAGGCGTCTACAATGAGGCCGGAAGCGGGTGGAACGTCGGAGGGTGCAGAGTCGCCCACGGTGAATAGCTTTGGCGCCGCCGCCTGAGTTCGTCGCTGCAGCCAGGGCACCACCGCCGATGAGAGGCCCTTTTCACCCGTGAGTACGATACCGACGGTCATCTCAACCCACACGGATCCATCCTCGAACTCGGTTCGCTCCATGGCGACTTCCCGGGCGCCTTTGATGAGGCCCTCGGTGGAAGATTTCAACTGCACGTCCTGGTGAACCTCATTGGCGAACAGATTGTCGGCGTCGATGCGCACACCGTAGATGATCTCTGCCAGTTTCTCAAAGGCCAGATGCCGGGCGGTCTTCAGGGCCATGGCATAGCATTGTGCCTTAGACTTTGCCCTCTCGACATTGCAGGTGCCACCGGCGGTGACTTCAAGGTACCCGTTCTCCCAGTTGACGCGGCTCTTGTAGTCTTCGGCGATGGTCCGCTCCTCCAACGCGGCCTTGGCACTCTGCTCGTCTTCCCACCAACGGGTCTGGGCAGAGACCACAGCAGCACTCGCCAACATGAGCGCGATGATCGATTTCACCATACCACCTTCCTTTCGATAGGGCGATCCAGACACAGCGCCAGAACCCTGGCACTCGCCGGGCTCGCATACCATTCGATTCCCACGGCGACGCGCCTATGGATTCATGCCGTGGGTTCCACCGTGATGGCAACCCTGCAGTTCTTGAGAAATCCTCCCGCCCTATCGGCACGGTCAATGAGCAGTGCGTCCTCCCGGGAGACTACCACATCGGATCTGTTCTTACCCGTTGCCTCGATAGCCTTGACCACCAGAGGATTCGAACCGATGACACTCACGTGTTTTGTTCGGGCGGCCTCGGGAGTGGCAGCAAACCGGGTCAGCCCGCCCAGATTCAACTGCACGCTCCGAGAGGCCTTGGAATCGCCGTAGACCTCTTCGCCATCAGTCGAGAAAACCCGGGACTTAGTGGCCGGCCGAACGCCAAGGTACGCAGCATCCACGATGAGGCCGGTATAGGGTTCCTTACCCAGTTCGACGACCCGCGTCACACTGGCTGCCGGCACCGGCATCGCCGAGCCGGGAGCGGACCTCAGCGAGTCCCGGAGTGTCTGTACCGCGCGGGCGGCGGCGGCCGCCTGCTCCATGGCTCGGGCCACATCGTCGCGGGATGCCCCATCGGTCCTGACGAGCTTTCGCATGGCCGCGGCTTCGGTCTCCGCAGTCGCGGCTCGTCCCTCCAGGGCAGCCACAGCAGCCTGGAGTGTCTGGGTCTGCGCCAGGCTCCTTTTCAAATCCGCGACCAAGGCGGTCACTTCCGGGGAGGGGGCACGGCTTCCCGTCTCCACGGCCTTTGTGGCCAGGGACATGGCGGCCATGGTCTCCCGCTCCAGCTCGGTCTGCCGGGCCCTGCTGGAAGCCAACTCCTCGGCCAACCGCTGGGTCTGGGCAGCCAAGGCCTGAATCTGGGCATCGCGCTGGGCTGCCGATGTCGTGGCGGCACTCTCGGTTGCCAATCGCGCCTGGGAGAGCTGCCGTTCCAACGCCACGGCCTTTTCCCGCGCAGCCTTGGCCTCGTGCGACGCCTGGCGGGCTTCGGCTACGGCCTGGGCTAGCGCCGCATTGTCTTCCTCTTTCAGACGGGACATGGCCGACGTCGTCTGCGCTTCGAAGGCGCTCTGCTTCTGCCGGGCCGACGCCAACTCATCAGCGAGCCGCTTCGTCTCAGCCGATAGACGGGCCATCTCAATTTCTCGTTCTTGAGCAGGTTTCGAGGAGAGCGTGTCCACGGCGTTTCGGGTGTCCTGCAGTTGTCGTTCTAGCCCATCGGCCCGTTCCCTGGCCCGAAGCGCATCATCCGCGGCCTGGCGGGCTTCCGCCAGGGCCTCGGCTGCTTTGTCTCCGGAGCCCGCCGCGGCCATGGCGGTCGTGGTACCCTTTTCGAATTGGGTCTCCAATTGTACCTGCCTCTGGCGCGTGGCTCCCAATTCCTGGGCAAGGCGCTGGGTTTCCGCGGCCAGCCTCACCATCTCAACGTCTCTCCCGGCGGCTGATCGGGCCGTCAGGCTGTCGATAGCCAAGCGTGCCTCGCGAAGCTGCCGTTCCAGGGCCACTGCCTGCTCCCTGGCGTGGCGCGCCTCCTGGGCGGCCTGATGGGCTTCGGTGAGAGCTGCGGAGGCCGCCGAATTGTCTGTGGCCAGGGCCGACTGGGCCTGGGTCAAACGTGTGAGCGCCAGCTCATTGTCCCGCCGCAATCGGTCCGCTTCAGACCGGGCTGCCTCCACCTGCAGCGCCGCATCCTGGGACTTCTGTAGCATGTCGGCTACCTGGCGAGCCTGTTCTGTGGCCGAGGCGCTGGCTGCGCGGGCCTCATCCGCCGCGGTCTGGGCTTCGGCTGCGGCGTTGGCCAAACGGCCGGCGATCTCCCGGGCCTCCTGGGCCGCAGCCTGGGCCTGGCGCGTCTCATCGGATGAGGCCGCCTGAACCTGGCGGGCCTGGGCCTCGGCCGCGGAGCGGGCTACCTCGTCCGCAGCCTTGCGGGCCTCTTCGGCGATGCGAAGGGCCGCGGCGGCTTGCTCCAGTGCCCGCGTGGCGGTCTCTCCGTCGCGCGAAGCGGTGATGGCGGCACGGGAGTCCTGGGCGGCCTGGGTTGCCTGTTGCACCAACGTTTCCAAGCGTTCGGCGCGCTGTGTGGTCTGCGCCAGCTCCGCCTGGGCACGCTCAAAGTCGGCGCGAAGCTTGGCGATCTCCGGGGCCACGGACGGCGCGGACGCGTGCTGCACCGCGGCGGCGCCGAGGCCCCGGGGACCAAAGATCATGACACCCAACTTCACCCTGACCAGCGGCGACCCGTCGGGCATGGTGACAGTGTCCTCGCTGATGATCCGGGCGTTCTTGATGAGGCCGTTCACCGCGGTGCGCAGTGTCGTGTTGGCGATTACCTCATCCTGGAAGGTATTCGAGGAACTCACATGAAGGCCGTGCACCGTCTCCGCCAGCTTCTCATAGGCTAAGGCGCGGGCGGCCTTGATCGCCATGGTGTAGCAGTGGCCCTGGTTCACGGCGAGGGTGGGATCGCAGGTCGCTTCTCCGACGACCTCCACATACCCGTTCTCCCAGTCTACCGTGGCGGTGTAGTCGGCACCCTGGTCTATGTGCCTCAGGGCCGAAGCCTCCTGCGACGAGGCCGCAGTCGCAAGAAGGAGGATCAGACCGCTTACGATTTCATGCCGCATGGTGCGCTCCTCACGTGCAGTGGTTCTTGACGTAGTGGGTGGCTGCCTTGTTTGACGGGTCGATGGCGAGAATCCGTTTCCATAGAGCGCAGGCTTCCTTCAGGTCGCCGCGCTTCTGAGCTTCCAATGCCAGATCGCCATACACCTTCGCCAGGTTGAACTTGGCATCCTGACTGTTCGGGTTCACCTGGAGAACCCTCCGCCACTGATCGATGGCCGCCTGGGATTCACCCTTGGCGTAGAGTACCCAGCCCAGGCTGTTGCGGGCCTCCTGATGGCGCGAGTCAAGCTCGATGGCCCGGCGGAACGACAGCTCGGCATTGGCCTGCATGCCCAGCCGGAAGAACACCGCGCCCAGCTTCAGGTGGGTCTCTGGCTCCATGGCGTCGGCGTCTCGGGAGCGTCGCAGATGGTCCATCGCATCCTCGACGCGACCGCGAAGCAGATAGAGAGCCCCCAGGAAGTAGTGTGCGGTGGCATTGCCGGGATCTGCGCCAAGCATGGCCTGGAATTGACCCCTGGCCTGTTCGATCCGCTCGGCGTGGAGATCAATCACGCCCTGCCACATGCACGCGGTCTCATTGCCCGGATCCAAGGCCTGGACGTAGGCGAACTGAGCCGAAGCTCCTTTCGTATCGCCGAGCTTGAGGAGAACAAGCCCCAGCAGGTTTCTGGCATAGACGTTTCGTGGGTCCATTGTCACTGCCTGGTTCAGCTTGTCTCGGGCAGCAGGGAGCCGGCCCGCCACATGATCGAGGTCGGCATCCAGCGCCAGGCGCAGAGACTCTTCAGCCGGGCCTGCCGTGCAGACACCCACGATAATCGCGAGTAACGCCGCCACTCTCATGACGCGTAGGCCGCCAGCTTCGCCGCCAGGGTCTCGACCAGCCTCTCCTGAGCCTGTTCGCGGGCCAAGAGAAGCTCCTCGTCAGGATTGCTGATGAAGGCAGTTTCGACGAGCACCGAGGGCATCCGTGCCTTCTTGAGTACGAAGAAACCCGCGCTACTAATGCCGCGGCTTCGCACCGGAAACCCGGTCTTGAGGGCCTCCTGCACGTCGGCCGCGATGCGGCCGGAATCTTTCCACAGGAGCTTGCGCTGCAGCCGGAACAAGACCCACTCGATATCGACGAGACTCTCCTGTCTGGCCAGTTCCTCGGGCTCGGCGAAGCTGTTCTCGAAGGTGGCGACTCGGGCCGCCTCCGCGCTGGAGGCCTGCTCGGAGCAGAAGAAGGTCTCGGAGCCGACGGCCTTGCGGTTCTCATTGGCGTTGCAGTGAATGGACACGAAGAGATCGGCGCCATACTGGTTGGCCACGGCGGTGCGGTCGCTTAGGTTCAGGTAGTAGTCATCGGTGCGTGTCAGGGCAATCCTGCCGAAGCCCGCCCGATCGAGGCGCGCGGCCAGGAGCCGGCTTAGTGCGAGAGTGATATCCTTCTCCTTGGTTCCCTTGAGACCTACGGCGCCGGGATCATGGCCGCCGTGGCCCGGATCGATGACGATGTTGCGGATACGCAACCCAAGCCTGCCATCGGAGCTTCTTTGTCTGAGGCGTTCCGCTTCCTCGCGCGCTTCGGCCTCCAGCCGGGCCATCTCGGGCGAGGTGGCCGCGATTCTTGGGGCCAAGGCGGGGCCAAGAACATCCACGATGACCCGGGGGGGATCACCCACCATCCGGGCCGTGACATGGGATCCGGTGGATGCATCAAACTCCAGGATGGTTTTGTAGCCTTCGTCAGACGGCGTGAAGATCCGATAGCTCCGCACAGGTCCGGAGGAGAGCTGGCGGCTGTCCTCCACTGGCAGATACAGCGCATTCTTCAGAACCACTTGGGGGGGAGGCCCGGGGCGGACATCCAGAGGGCAGGCTCCATCTAACTCAAGGACGACCCGCGTCTGGTCTTCCAGTACGAAGGCGTCCACCCTGCCAATGAGGGGAAGAAGATCGTCGTCCGCAAAGGCTGTCCGGGAGAGCAGGATAGCAGACGCCGGAAGGGTTTTCAGGAAGATGCGCCGCCGCATGGACTACTTCGTGACTACCAGATCATTCACCGTGACCGCCCCGCCCGTGCCCTCAACGGGCTGGGCCACCGCCATCATCTCCATCACTTCGGTCAGGACGACTTCAGACTTGCTCTTGCGGGTTCTTCCAAGGGTCTTCCCGGTCGCAGGATGGGTGATCGGTTCGCCCTCGGTGAAGACGTGGAGCTTCATGCCTTTGCGCATGCCTTGGCGGGAACCCAACCCGACGTAGACTGATCCGTCAGGGTCGACCTTGACCACGGAGCCCTCCACGAGGGGGAGGACATTGGCGAAGTAGGCGGCGATATCCGCCACGGAGCGACGTAGCTGCGCAGGATCGGATTCCGGGGCTTGGGCCGATCGGGCGGCCAGCACTTCTCCCGTTTCCGTGTCAACCAGCCGCAGATCCATCTCCACTGTTGGACCCGAACGGTTCACGCTTCCCATCACCAGGCAGTCAACCCCCGCCTGCTTGCCAAGTCTTGCCGCGGTTGATTGATCGACGAGGTCGGTCAGCCCGAACTTGAGTTCCTTCAGCACCTTGTCCATCTGGATGCGTTCATTGACTTGAAACCGCTGATACTCCACCAACGATGTCACCATGCGCTCCGCAATGAGCCCGCCCAAGTCTTCCGTGCCCTTTGGGGCCGACATGGGGATGACTCCGACCGAGAGATAGGGAACAACGCGCTGCACCTTGCCGGATGGGTGCGCGGTCGCCGGCGCGGGCGGACGAGTCTGGGCCGGCGGCGTGACCTGCTGAAGTGGAGGAGTTGCAGCCGGCTCAGGGATGACGCCGAAATCCTTGGGCACTTTCACCTTCCTGATGGCGCCGAGGGTCTTCTTGTCCAGCGTTCCCGTAGCGGAGAGCCGGTTGTCCTGTTGGAAACTCTGTAGCGCCGCCTGGCTGCCTTTGCCGAAGATTCCGTCTACTGTGCCGGAGTAGTAGCCTTTGTACGACAAGACCCTTTGTACTTCCCGAAGCTCATCCTGCGACAGAGTGAGGGCGGGGGTTGCCTGTGGTTTCTCTGGTGTTGCAGGCGGGGTGGGTGTGACGCGGGCAGGAGGAGCAACTCCATTAGAAACCTTGGAAAGGAACTCGAGCGTCCGCGCATCGTTGGGAGTGTAGGCTGCTGCGAGATCGAGTTCTTCCCGTGCCCGGGTCAGGTCGCCAAGATGATAGGCGGCGATCCCGATCTCCCGGTGGGGATGGTAGTCGACGAAATGCATGCCGTAGGTCTGAACCTTTTTCGACTGGTCTTGAAAGAGACCCTCCAACGCTTGTTCGAAGGCCACGATGGCCTGCGCGTACTTCGCCTCTTTCGTGAGACGGAGACCCTGGGCGTAGTAGTTGTACCATCGGTCGGCGGAATCGACGAGGCCCGGCCCTGCCGAAAGAAACCCCACCACGAGGAGAATCACAGTCCGTCTCATCTCTTCCCTCATCGTGAAAACGGCCAGAGTGTCAGATGTACGAAAGCAAGATAGCCAGGCCCCGAGGAGGCGGCAAGACACGGATTAGGTGCCGGGGTAGGGACAGGCTATCCTCCGCAGACGAAGGGAGTCCTCAAACCCTTCGTGGCTGGAGGTGCGGCAGAGCACACCGGCTGGTGTGTGGGCTCGCGCGGGAGCAAGCAGGTGTGCAGGAGGGCACGGTGTCATACCCCTTCAGGCCCTGAAGCCATCCTTCATGCCAGCGTTGCTCTCTTCTGTCGCCGAGCCACACTCGGACCTGCCGCCTTGACAGCGTCACCGGCATTCTTGACCAGCGGGGTGGTCTCTGCGGATGGTTGCTATTGACATGGGGGCACCCTGCATGCAGAATACTGTCAGACATATCTCGCTGGGAGGATACTACTATGCTCGTGAGCAGTTTGCTGAGCCCCGCCACAGTCGCGACCGGACTCTCCCTGGAAAGCAAACAGGAGGTGCTTGAGCGTCTCGTTAGCCTAGCGGCGACGTTCGGCACGGTCGTCAACCGCTCTGCTGCGCTGACTGCGCTGTTGGAGCGTGAGGGGCTCTGCAGCACGGCGATCGGCCACGGTATTGCCATACCGCATGCGACCCAGCCGTTGCCAGGGGTATTCAAGGGCGTGGCCTTGTCGGTCGTGCGCTTGGAACGGGGCCTCGATCTTGACGCGCCGGATGGTGAACCAGTGCGGCTCTTTGTGCTCATGGGTACGGATGATCGCAAGCAGCACCTGCAAGTCTTGGGGCGGTTGGCCCGGCTGTTCCGTTGCGACCAACTTCGAGCCGAACTCATGCAGGCCCCGACAAGCGAGGCCTTCACCGATTCGTTGGCGAAGGCCGACAATGCGCTCAATCGGCTGAATGGCACCCTGAGCTCCCCCTGACGGTCGGTAGTCGCCGAGAGGATCGCGGATTGCTCGCCATGCGGTATTCATTGAAGCCCCGCGCCTGATCTCGGGCGAGGGACACTACTTCAAAGGCGCAGAGAATGTCTCCTCAATCAGATGCAGCACATTCTGAGGAAGCTCACAGGCAAGAAACTCCTTCACATCACGAGCTGACTTTTCCGACTTCTGCGCCCGATTGAGCGAGGCCCGGCTTATCCGGAATCGACAGGCGTGGTCAACAGCGATGATTTCCGCGAATTCGGCGGCCTGCCGGAGGCGCTGCAGCGATATCGTCAGCGGAAGGAAGAACTCACCGTTGGCGGCGACGCGCAACGGCAGCGAGGTCTCAACCGGTGGTGCCTCGAGAGGGGGCTGAAGCGCACGGATGTAGAGCACGTTGGCTTGATCCCGGGCCATGTCGGCCCGTTGACTCCACCAGATCGTGGTGGCAAGGCCGGCAAGGAGAGGAGAGGCTGAGTGCTCCGGGGAATCGAGTATCTCCGAAATGGGCGCCAGATCCGGTGCGGTGGCAAGGAGGCGACGAAAACCCGCAATCCCTATGAGATAGCCCGAAAGACTGGCCACGGGAACCCAGGCCTTCATGGTGGATGTCAGCTCAATAAGATAGCTGCGCAGCCTGCCGACCAAATGAGTCATCGGTCCCGGCGAAGCGAGGCGACAGGGGCACGATCTGCTTTCGTCCCATGAGAGCAAGGTAGGGAGTTGCGCCACCGCGATCTGAAACAGCGCACGGGGACCCCGGGCCATGAGATCCTCGGCCTCCGCCGACGGCACAATGACCGGAGATCCGCGTTCCATTGTGACCTGGAGCCAGCCGCAATCCCAGGACACCGCCAGCAGGAAGCGCTGGTATGGCTGCTGAAGAGCCAACAGTCTGGAAAGCCTATCGACATGGATCATGCTGGGGGTGCTGTCCTTGGTGGACGGGGGAGGCATCAGGGAGGTCGCGACAAGCAGGCGCAACAGGTCGAGAGCGAAGTCTCCAGGCGGAGTTACCCTGACCAAGGATGTGTCGCGTGCCGCACGGGAGGGTCGGCTGAATCGCTTAAACAGGCGGGGGATCGCACGGGCTACGGGCTTGTCTGCCTCAAGGGAGATCGAAATCTCCCTCAAGGCAGAACTTGGATCCAGATCCTTCGGGCGGGCAAGTCCGAGAAGCAAGATCTCCTGAAGCGGGTTGTGACTCCCCGTTCCATGGTAGCGCATATACCGTGGCCACGAGAACACCTCCGGCGAGCCTGTTCCTAGCAGGATCGCCAGCCGGGCGGCAGGCTGAGGCGAGGGCGACGACTGCAGTGTTTCCATGGCGAGCAACTGGCGCAAGGAAAGTGCGGGGATCTGCGAAGCCCACGATCGCCTGACCTGATAGTAGGTGCCGGCCAGGGCATGCAATGCGCGCAGGTACGAGGCTGACTCACGGACAGTCTGCCGTGGAATGACCCCCTGTGCCATGTAGGCGACCATGGCCTGCGCCAGGCTCCCTTGCAGAGTCCACGCAGCATCGGAGAGGAAGGCATACTCCAGTGGCATCAGAGGCTTGTCGTGTGTATCGATACGAAACGCAAGCCCCAGCTCCACAAGGCGTTGACCGAAGCTCTCACCCAGCGACGGGGGCGAGAGTTCGAGAAGGAGCTTCTGGAGCGCAAGGCGGTATTGGTTGCGTTCTGATTCGGTGAGCTGCCGAACCTGAAGGAGAATCCACTCCCTACGCCCAAGAAAGCGACACAGCTTGTCCTGAAGCATGAGCCCCCGAAAGTGATCGCCCCTGGTAAGGCCGATCCCCAGATACTGCGCCATATGCTCCACGAGGGCAGGGCTGGATGAGAGTATCTGTGCCATCAGTATGGGAGGGCGCAGTCGGCGGGCATTCGTGGCGGTTTTCGGATCAGTTCGCGCGCTCAAAACGACATTTCCCCGATTCCGGCGGCGGTAGTGCCCGGCGTATTCTGCATGTGCCGACGATTCGCACGGAGCACGTCGAGCGCGATATCCCCGCGGGCGGTCATCACCAGCACCACATCACCCGTGCGGGCGGCATCCAGTGCCTGCACCATCGCTGATTCCTCGCTTTCATACCTTTGGATGTGCTCTGGCGGCACCCCGACCATGGACAGACCTCTTGCCAGCAACTCCGTGGTACTCCCAGGCTCACGACCCCGCCGGTACCGGGGATCCTCGTACAGATAGGTCTCGTCAGCCACGGCCCCGAGGATGCTGCCGATGGCGATGATATCCTCGTCCCGGCGATCACCGACCGCGTTCAACACGAAGAGCTTTCTCCGGAATTGGCTTCGCCGAAGGTAATCGACCAGCGCCTCATAGGCGGCAGGGTTGTGGGCATAGTCGATCATGACCCAGAAATCGTCTCGGGGTACCAGGTTCATCCGGCCGGGCAACTGGGTGAGAGAAGGGAAAAAGGAGAGTAATCCCTGACGAACAGTATCAACCTTGACTCCCAGACTGAATGCAGCAAGAGAGGCCGCCATGACATTCTGGATGTTGAACTCAGCAGCGCCGCCAAGGGTGACCGGGATGTCGGCCGCCTTTGCCAGCGGGTGTACGGTTCCGTCAGCAACAAGAGTCACATAGCCGTTTTGATAGGTAGACGCGGTTCTCCCGCGCTCAATGTGATGGGTGAGGACGTCACTCTCGGGGTCCATAGAGAAATATGCGATGTTCTCAGAGCAATGTCGTGCCATATCCCGGCAATACGGATCGTCTGCGTTGAGTACCGAGTATCCACCGGGCCGAACCACTTCCGCCACGATGGACTTCAGAAACGCCAGATCATCCAAGGTCTTCACGTTACCCAGATTCAAGTGATCCGCGCACACATTCAGAACGATTCCGACATCGGCGTTCTTGTACCCAAGACCATCCCGCAAGAGCCCACCCCGGGCGGTCTCCAGCACGGCGCAGTCGATGGTGGGATCGCGGAGTACCACTCCTGCGGAGTGGGGTCCGCTCATGTCGCCCTTCACCATCAGACGTCCACCGATGTAGATGCCATCCGTGCATGTCATACCCACCGCATACCCGGCGGTCTTCATGATGTGTGCCGCCAAGCGCACCGTGGTGGTCTTGCCATTGGTGCCGGTGACGGAGATGATTGGGATGTCGGTTTGCGAGCCCGGAGGGAACAGCATATCGAGGATGGGTGCCGCCACATTCCGGGGCTTCCCCTTAGCAGGGGCGAGATGCGCCCTGAGGCCGGGCGCGGCATTCACCTCGATCACTGCGCTTCCAGTTTCGGTGATCGGCACGTCTATCCGAGGGGCCAGTATATCGATGCCGGCCACGTCCAGCCCAATGATCCTGGCCACTCGTTCGGCGATGAACCGATTCGTGGGGTGCAAGTCGTCCGTCACATCCTCGGCAGAGCCTCCGGTGCTGAGGTTTGCCGTCAGCTCAAGATTGAAAACCTCGCCCTCGGGGAGTATCGCCTCCATGGTGTAGCCAGCCTGGGTAAGGAGTCGATGGGTGGTCTTGGAGACGACCAATCGCGTCATTTCCCTTTCGTGGCCGATACCACGACGGGGATTGGTGTTCTCGATCTCGATGAGCCGCTCGATGGAGTGGATGCCGTCTCCAATCACATGGGCGGGATCGCGGCGCACCGCGGCAATGAACCGTCCTCCCACGACCAGCAGCCGGAAATCGACGCCGCGGATCATCTGCTCGACCACGATTTCCCGCGAGTACTCCTTCGCCTTGGCAAACGCAATCTCCATCTCTTCGTCGCTGGAGATACCGATGGTCACGCCTTTTCCATGGTGGCCGTCAAGTGGCTTCACAACCACTGGGTACCCTATCCACGCGGCATCCTCCTTGGCAGCCGAGATGTTCGAACACTTCGTGCCCCGGGGTACCGGAATCCCCGCATCGCGAAGCATTCCCGTGGTGAGCGCCTTGTCTCCGGCCGTCTCTACGCCGATGAATCCCGTTCCCGAGGTGATGGTCGCCTTGACGAGCTTTTGGAACCGCCCTTCACCTAGCTGGATGAGACGATAGTCGTCGAGCCGGAGTACCGTGATCCGGCGTCGTTCCGCCTCTTCGACGATAGCCGCGGTCGATGGGCCCAACCGGTTGTCGTCCAAGATAGTGAGCAAACGTTTTACTGTGGCCTCAAGATCATAGGCCTTGCCGGCAAGGATGGCCTCCACAAGAGCCAAAGCCTCCTCGCCCGCCATGATTCCCGCCTTGTCGACCCAGTAGCTGAAGATCACATCGTACACGCCTGGCGACCCCGCATTGCGGGTCTTGCCAAAGCCGACAGGCATGTACGCGATGGTCTGGAGCTCGAGGGCGACATGCTCGATAACGTGGGTCAGGAGAGTGCCCTCATGCATACGTTCGACAAAACCACCGGGAATGCCTTTACTGCATCGATGATCCCCCAGGCTGGGGATGCACTCCAGTAGTCTTTCCGGGAACCCGTCGAGCTCTGACGTGAAGACCTCATCGTAGTCCTCGAGGTCGATGGTCATGACTATCACGGGCCGCAAGCTGTAGTAGTTGGCGCCGTGGAGTGCCTTGATGCCCAAAGTCTTCATGGCAGATTAGGGCATCCTTTCATGATCTGAGGGGTTTCGTAGGCTCGGAATGGACAGCAGGGAGGCTGGCGCATGGCACGGGAAGTCCGGTCAGCACTCATGTAAGGCGCCCCGACCAATCTCCAAGGCAATATGATGTGATGCATTGAACGCCGCGAGGAGGCGTTCAATGCAGGGAGAGGTCTGCAGCGAGGCCGTGGCCATGATGTCGGCAGTTACCATGCCTTCCTTTGGCCATGCCTTCATGACCACATGGGCCACATCAGCCATAGCGACTCCCGTGACCGAGTCTTCACCGGTGCTGCACACGTGGGTGAAAATCACATGAATGCCCAAAGCTCGTGCAGTCGACCCGAGAGCCTCTCCCAACACTGCCTTGTCGGCAAGGACCGAAGCGGGGCATCCACTCAGCTCAACCAAGAGCTGCCGGGCAACGGTTTCCATGGGCATTCCTCCCAATCAGAATGCGGCGGCTTGCCGATTCGCCCAGAATGACGCACACTGGATCGTGCGGGCACTGGGGCCTCTTTGCGTGATTGAGACCATCAGGCTGCCGCGCGGGAGGTCGCTGATCTCCCGCGCGGCGCCAGGAGGCTAGCCAGGCAGGGAAATGGCTCCCTCGGGGCACTCATCAACGCAGACGCCGCACTCTATGCAGTCATCCTCGCTGATAATGGCGACCTTCTCAACCGTTATCGCCTCAACGGGGCACACGGGAACACAGGATTCACACCCGGTGCACTTGGTGGCATCGACGATGGCGGCCATGGTGAGTCTCCTCCACATAAGGTGTGCAACACACAATCCGAGCAGGGGTCAACCGTCCCCTTCTCAGTGCATAAACGAAGAAACTACTCAGGGCGAGGCCATCGTCGTCAAGGATTTCCTTATCGAGGCATGATGGCGACCGCAGAAGCGAGCCCTGGGTGGGGATTCTCGCTAGGGACAAGAGGCGGTAACAAGACAGGGTGCATACGGGCAGGGTGCGCACCGTATGCCCTTGGCCACCACAGCCACGCGACGCGGTGTTCACTCAGCCCAGGGGGGCTTCTTCTTGCCCAGCCCCTCCTTCATCTTCCTTTCCAGGTCCGCGAGGCGTTCCTGCTGGCGGCGCTTGACGGCGGCGGCGGAGAGGGAGGCGCCAAGCTTCTCCTGCTCTTCCCGCTTGCGCTCACGGTGCTTGCGCATCTCATCCTCAAGTTCGGGGATGGTCTGCTCCGGAAGGTCTCGAAGGTTCTCTGGCTTACGAAGGTAGACCCGCGTCTCGAAAGAGGTGCGAACAGTACGGAGAACCTCTTCCTGTTCCAGGCGGTTCACCATATGGTAGACCAGTTCAGGCGTCGTGCGCAGGAACTCGGCCAACTCCTCCACGGATGGCGGTGTGCCCTCTCGGTGCATGAACACGCGGACGCCCGCGACGGTGAGATGGGCCTGAGTGAGAAACGAACGATCATCGTTCATGCGAGAGGCTCCAGCATGCTCATGTGATCCCCGGCTCCGTGGCTTTCGCCGGGAGCCCGTCTCGTAACTACTCCATCTTCCTGAAGAGAGGTTCCGCAATACCAAGAGAGCGTCTGGGCTGAAGAGGAACTGCCGCGGATGCCCATCGTCGTTCGCCGGGGTGTAGCCCCAAGATTTCCATAATCTTCTCACTAGTGAAGGGCATGAACGGTTCCCCCAGAATAGCCAAGGCCTTTACGATGTGCAAGCATGTGTGCAGGGTTGTGCCGCAGCGCCCGAGGTCCTCCTTCCGCTGTCTCCATGGTGCCTCGTAGTCAAAAAAGCGGTTCCCCATGCGGGCCAGATCCATCACCGCTCCTACGGCGTTCTTGAAGCGAAACGCATCGAGTTCTTCGCCCACGACGCCGGGCAGTCTCTCCAGGTGGGCGGCCATTTCTTCCGCCTCAGCCGTGACTACCGCAGGTTCCGGCACCGCATTGCCGAAATAGCGAGCCACGAAGGTCAGAGTGCGATGAACGAAGTTGCCCATAGTCCCCACCAGTTCATCATTATTGCGGCGCATCAGGTCATCGGGCTTGAAGGCCGTCCGCTGGGCTTCGGGAGCTATGAATGTCAGGTAGTAGCGCAGCGGATCAGGGTCAGCGTCGCGAAGGTACTCATGAATCCACACCGCTGTGCCCCGGCTCTTCGACATCTTCTCTTCGTCTTTGCCGGGGAACTGGAAGTTCACGAAGCAGTTGGCGACGACATTTGTCGGGAGCTGATAGGTTCCTTCCGCCATGAGCATCGCCGGCCACATGAGGGCGTGGAACACTATGTTGTCTTCGCCGAGGAAATGATAGATGGGAACGTCGGGGTTCTTCCACCAGTCGGCATACGATTCGCGCGGCAGCCCCCGTTGCTCAAGAAGGTCGGCGGTGAAGGTGACATAGCCGATGGGAGCGTCAAACCAGACATAGAGCACCTTGCCGCCCGCATCAGAGTCATCCGAAAGCGGCACAGGCACGCCCCAGGAGAGGTCACGGGTGATTGCCCGAGGCTTGAGGCCCTGCTTCAGCATACCCAGCGCGAAGTTCTGCACGCTGGGCCGCCAGCCATCCCTGGCGGAGAGCCATTCTTTGAGTCTGTCCTCCAACCGGTCCTGGCGGAAGTACCAGTGCGTGGTCTGGCGAACCTCGGGAACAGATCCTGTGATTGCACTGCGAGGATCAATGAGCTCCAACGCATCCTGGTCTTTGCCGCAATTCTCGCATTGATCGCCCAAAGCCTGCTGTCCACAGAAGGGGCACGTGCCGCGCACGTAACGGTCGGGGAGGAAGATGCCTGCCTCGGCGTCGAAAAGCTGTTGGGTGCTCCTCTTCTCCAGGAAGCCGTTCCTATTGACGGATAGGAAGAACTCCTGACTCATCGCGGCATGGTGCGGTGACGATGTCCGCCCGTACACGTCGAACCTGATGCCCAATCCCTTGAAGTCGCGCTCTTGGGCATCGTGGTAGCGGTGGACCACATCCCGCGGAGTGCACCCCTCAGCACGGGCACTCAGGGTGGCGGGGACGCCATGATCGTCGGAGCCGCAGATGAACAGGACCTCTCTGCCGACCGACCGGCAGTATCGGGCATATGTGTCGGCCGGCAGATAGCTCCCCCCAATATGGCCGACATGAAGATTGCCATTGGCGTAGGGTAGCGCGGCGGTGATGAGTACCTTATCATGAGATCCCATGGATCCTGCCTTGTGCCGTGGGTGAGCGATGGAGCGTTGCCAAACACATAAGGGTATACTGACTCGGTGCCCGATGCAACCATTGCTTTCCCACGAGCAACCGCTCAGGCTGTTTGGGGTTTTGGATCGAGTGATGTTCGATCCAACGTGACGGACCGATGAACGAGAGGAGTCCCCGGTTCGTCTTTCGTGACTCCGTGTACGCCGGGCGCATTGAGGCTATGAGTCGTGACTAGTATGGGTAGCTTGAGGAGGACATGTGACGCAGTGTCGTGCACCAGGAGCATCCGGGGAGATTCCGTGGTAAGACGAACCCTCATGGTGCGTGGCGTGGTCCAAGGAGTGGGGTTTCGCCCCACGGTGTATCGGTGTGCCCTGAGCCGGCGGGTGGCGGGGTGGGTACGGAATCGTTCTGACGGGCTCGAAATCGCCGTGGAGGGCGATGAACGAACAGTTGCCGGATTCATCAGAGACGTGATCGATCATCCTCCACCGTGCGCTCGAGTCACGGCCGTGGAGATTGAGGATGCGGAGCCGGTTGGAGAGGAGGGCTTCACGATTCTGCCAAGCCTGACCGTCGCAGGCAATACGCTGTGCCCGGCGGATCTGGCGACCTGCGATGCGTGTTTCGGCGAACTGTTCGACCCTCGGGACCGCCGGTTCCGCTATCCGTTCATCAACTGCACGGACTGCGGCCCTCGATTCAGCGCCGTGGTCACGCTGCCCTATGACCGGCCTTCCACCAGCATGGCGTGTTTTCCCATGTGCCCACTCTGCAGCGCTGAGTATCATGACCCGCTCAACCGGCGGTACCATGCCCAACCGAACGCCTGTGCCGAGTGCGGCCCGAAAGTGTGGCTGGTGGATGGGGCCGGACAACCTCTGGTTTCAGACGATCCGGTGGGAACCCTTGCCTCAATGCTCCGGCAGGGATTCCTGGCGGCCATCAAGGGCATAGGGGGGTTCCACCTGGCAGCCGATGCCACCGATGAAGCCTCGGTGGCCCGCTTGCGCCGGCGAAAGGGCCGCGATGCCAAGCCGCTGGCTGTCATGGTGGCTGACCTCGAGTGGGGCCGCCGTTGCGGCGTCATTGATGACCAGGCCGAGGCGATTCTGGTATCACCGGCACGCCCCATTGTCGTGGTCGATGCCGTAATGGATGGCCCGTTGGCCCCTTCCATCGCACCGGGGATCGGCACCGTGGGGATCATGCTGCCCTACAGCCCGATTCATCATCTTCTGTTCCGTGACCGTGCCCAGACACTGCCCCCCTTGGTCATGACCAGCGGGAATCTGAGCGACGAACCCATCGCTATCGGCAATCGGGAGGCCATAGGGAGACTTGGGCGATGCGCCGACATCATGCTCCTGCACGATCGCGATATCGTGGCTCGAGCGGATGATTCCGTGATGCAACACCACCGGCACGGCGCGGTGTTCATTCGCCGCTCTCGCGGCCATGTGCCAGAGCCCCTGCCCCTTCCCTCGGATATGCCGCCCTCGTTGGGTACGGGGGCCTATCTCAAGGCAACTCCTTGCCTTGTCTCGGGGCGCCAGGCGTTCCTTGGCCAACACGTTGGTGACTTGTCGACCCTGGAAGGCGTTCGGTTTCATGCTCTGGCGATCGATGCGCTTGAGAGCCTCATGCGAATCACCCCGGAGGCCATCGGGTGTGACCTGAACCCGGATTTTCCTTCCAGTGTGTGGGCGAGGCGCCATTGTATGAGGGTTGAGCCCGTGCAACACCATCACGCCCACGTGGTAGCGGCGGGCCTGGATCATGGCCTGGAGCCTCCCCTCTTGGGGTTGGCCATCGACGGGACTGGCCTGGGGACCGACGGTTCGATCTGGGGGTGCGAGCTTGTGCTGGCGGATCGCGTGGATTTCAAGAGGCTTGGTCATCTCCTCCCTCTCCCTCTTCCCGGAGGCGATGCGGCCGTACACGAAACCTGGCGTGTCGCGATCGGGCTTCTGCATGCTTGCTTCGGAGAGGCCGCGCAGGGCCTTCTGGAGCAGGTGCTCTGTGGCGTTGACATTGCACACAAACGGCTCGTGCTGGAGGCGGTGCATCGGGGAGCCCACACGCCGATGCAGACGTCGTGTGGGAGGCTCTTCGATGCTGCAGCCGCCCTTACTGGCGTGTGCACTGTCGCTCGATTTGAGGCAGAGGCGGCCATGATGTTGGAGCGGGCTGCAGGATTCGGGGCATATCGCCACGCAAAGGCGCGGCCGTTTCCCATGGGGATGCTGGAAGATGCCCCCTTGGTGTTGGATCCGCGCCCCATGGTGAGGGAGCTGACAGGTCGGCTTTTGGCCGGCGATGGACCGGAGATCCTGGCCAGGAGGTTTCATGACACCATGGTTCACGGTCTTTCCGGAATGGTCATTCGGTGTGCTTCTGGAGCCGGGTTCGACACGGTGGTTTTGACCGGAGGGTGTATGCTCAACCGTTATCTCGCGGACGGTCTTACCCGAGAGATGGAGCGGGCCGGCCTCCGGGCTTTGGTGCCACGTCGGATTCCGGTCGGGGATGGGGGCATCAGCCTGGGCCAAGCCGCAGTGGCTGGCTGGCGGTTGAGCACCGATGAGGTTGACAGGGTTCGGGATTCGGTGGGGGCTGAGCAGGTTCGGAATCGAGCCCACGCGGGATGAGTCCGCAGTCAGATTGCGAGCACGGCAGCGGGACGGCCCGCTGCCGTGCTCTCCGATCCCACATCCTTCACCAGCAGGGTACGTTCAGGTCCCGTGCCACTCCACACCGTCCCTACACCGTGGGTGAGACTTGTGTTTGATGTGAGCACGCCGTACACTGGCTCTAAATGCTCCCGCTTTTATCCGCTTTTGTCCACAACCGTGGGCCTTTCTACACAGGAGGAAGGAGCACATGCCCACCTACGATTTCCACTGCAGTTCATGCGGCAAGGACTTCAGCACAATCCTCTCCATTGCCGCCAGGGGTGAAGACGCCATTGTATGCCCCGCCTGCGGTTCCAAGAATGTCGAGCAGCAGTTCACCTCTGTGTCGGTGAAGACCGGCAAGAAGACCTGGTAGCACCAGGGCTCATCTCTTCGGAAGGAGGCCTCCATGAGAGTGCCGGCGGTCTTGCTGTTCCTGTTTTTGGCGATGTCGGTGCAGGCTGCCAACGTTTTCGTGTATGATCACGACGACGGTGCCACGCTGACTGACCCGTTGGGTGCCGGCGTTGTCGGTACCCAATTCGCCGTGGTCCGGGCTCTGCAGGCATCAGGGCATCAGGTGACCACCTCAACAGTGCTGCCCACGAACCTGAGCCCGTATGATGCCGTCTTTGTGCTCACCGCCTGGGGTACCGGGTGAGGTTCGTGTATCTCACTTGAGCAGGCTGCTCAAGTCACTCTTATGAGCTACTTGGATTCCGGCGGTTCGGTGTATCTTGAAGGCGTTGAGATCGGCTACTATCACGCCCCAGGGCAAGCCTACAACTACGGACTCTGGAACTACCTAGGCACTCTCTGGCTGGGTGATGGGAACTCCACGAACAATGTGAGCCTCGTGAAAGGTCAGAACGTGTGGTTCGGTACGGGGATGCAGTTCGGCTATCCCTACGGCCAACTCCCCGACTCCTGGGTTGACATTCTGGGCCCTGCGGGTACGGGCAGCGCGCAGCCTTTCGTTGATCAGACCAACCAGGGCCGGGTCGTTTCCTACATCCCGTCCGGCCAGCCGTGGCGTACCATTACCAGCGGGGTATGTTTCTGTGCATTCAGCGAGGATGCGCCCCTGTCTACCCAGCAGCGCCTGATGGCGAGGATCATGGGCTTCTTGCTGGCCGAGGATGCGATTCCTCCTGCGGCTGTTGTGGACGTAACGGCCCAGGTCGTTGGAGTATCTTTGGAGCTCTCATGGGCTCCGGTCACGCAGGATTCGCAGGGTAATCCTGAGAGTATGGATTCCTACGTGGTGGAACGAGGCACCTCACCGAAAGGGAGATGGACCCCCATCGGCGTCGCAGCGAATCCCGGATTCACCGACGGTGGTTCAGACATCGGTGATCCTGCTGTGAATAGCTACTATCGTATCAGGGCCGTCGACACCAGTGGGAATGTGGGAGCGGAAGCGCTCGCCGGCGAGTTCGACTTCGCTCTGAATACTCAATAGGCTACACCATACACCGGCGTTCCTCGATGCTTTTTTCGGGGCGCCGGATGCGCGGGAACCACCTGTGACTGCAGGGATTGGGCGGAAGGCGATCGCCGAGGTGGCCGGGACTTGGGTTGCTCAGCCGGAAGAATGCGGTCGAACTCCCTTGGATGCCCCGCAGCGGCACTCAGCTCGGATCCGCCATTCGCAGCCGGTGCCGTCTCGCCCGGGCTTTCTTCAGCTCCTCGTGTGAGGCACAGAACGTTGGGTTCTTGGCGCTGTGCGGTCAGTGCCGTCACACTCCTTGGGACCCTGGCTTGGATCTGGCGTCTCTACCACGACTGCCTGATGCGCCTGTGGCCATAGTCCAGGCGTTCGCCGCGAGGCTATCTCCTGCCCGGCGTTCCCCTTTCGATCCGATCGACTAGGCTCTTGTAGTCGTGCGCCCCTTGGGAATCAGGGGCGTACTCAAAAATCGTCTTTCCATGTCCTGAAGCTTCGAGGATGTGCGCACTGCTTCTGATCGGCTGGCACAGCTGTTTCGAGAAATACGTCTGGAGGAGATCATAGATGTCCATGCTATGCTGCAGCCCCTCGTTGAGAAACGACGGGAGGATGTAGAGAGTGCCAACGGATGGATCGTGCGCGCCCGTCTTCTTGATCCGGTGGGCGAAGTCGAGGAGACCCTTCACCGAGAGCGCCGCCATTGAAACTGGAATCAAGACATCATCGGCGTGAAAGAGCGCATTGACCGTCAGGGAATCGTAGCCGGGAGACGTGTCATGAATGACATAGTCATACTTCGGCTCAACAGGTTCCAGAGCTCGTCTCAGAGTCAGCACTCCACCGGGGCCATCCCGATCGATAGCCCTCCTCGCGTCATCCAAAGCACGACCACCGGCGAGCAGATCAAGATTCTTCCTTGCCTCCACGATGGCCTTGTCAGGCGGGAGATTTCCAGATAGTAGGTCGGCAAGTCCTACCGTCGGGCTGAGCCCCAAGAGCGGTCCGGCTTGGCCCAATGTGTCACAATCTACCAGAAGGACCTTTCTCCCTCTGAGTGCCAAGCCGTGAGCCAAGGTGACGGCCGTCGTCGTCTTTCCAACGCCACCTTTCGTGAGGGAGACTGCAATCCTGCGCATGGTTCCATACCCTCTCATGCTCACCGAGAACGGCGATCTGAGACTACTTGAGAACGGAGAATGACGGTTCATCTATGCACTCCAACTTCCGTGTCGTCAAGGAGTCATACCATGCCGGGGCGGGATCGGCCGAGGATCTGGAGTCGCAACGCGCGCAGGAAGGCCCGGGTGAGAGACAAGGGATAGGAGAACGCACATGGCAGACAGGGGTACGCGATGCCCCGCCGTCTTTCGATTGACCCGGGGAACCGACGTGGCGTGCCCTCTCTCCTCTGTGCTGCGCCCCAGGAGAGGCGTAAGGTCCGTTGTGATGCCGACGCGGAGGGGTAGGCCTGGCTGCATGAGACTTGTGCCGTCGAACCGGGGCTCAGCTGGCCTGCAACGAATAGGGCTGCCGGCTGGCGGTGGTACCGGACTGCACGCGCCGTGTTGTAGGGCGTCCAAGAGCTCGGATCGTATCACAGGCGGGCATTTCTCCCGACGGAACTCAGTCCTTGACCCGGGGTATCTTTTCCCATAGACTGACTGTCAAGTCAGTTTCTGACTGGCAGGTCATTTCAAAGGGAGCGCAGTGTGGAAACACGATTCCGTGTGAGCCGAAAGGCACTCGAGAAGGAGGCACGGAAGCAGGACATTCTGGATGCGGCCGCCCGGTTGTTCTCCCAGCGGGATTTCCACGAAGTAACGGTGGATCAGATCGCCGCAGAGGTCGGCCTGTCAAAGGGCACGGTCTATCTCTACTTCCGGAACAAGGACGACCTGTTCCATGCCATCGTCGTTCAGAAGGGGCAAAGCCTGTTGCGAAAGACCAGAGAGTCGCTGCAGTGCGCCGGGGACTTTGTCGATTGTCTTCGTGAGTTCGTGCGTGCTCATTGCGGGTTTTTCGAGGAGAATGTGACCTACTTCAGGATCACGCACTCCGAGAAGACCAGAATGACCGCTGAGGGCAAGCACCGTCTTCATGATTATGCCGACCAGTTGTTCCACGCTCATCTTGCGATGCTGATGGAGTTGGTGGAACGGGGCCGGTCAGAAGGGGTCCTTCGAGAGGAGGGTTCCCTTGCTCTGGTGAAGGCTCTCCGGGGGATTCTTACTGCCTACGTGTTTCATTACGCCTTCGGTCAGAGCGAGACGCCGCTGTCGGAGCAGGCGGAGGAAATCGTCGATCTGTTCCTGAACGGTGCGAAACGCCAAGCCCCTTGACTCGAGGTGAGCACTCAAAGCGGTGGCCAGGCACAGGATACGTATCGTTCCATCTCCTGCGGCATGTGTAGCGGTGAAGAAACCGTGGCGCGACGAGGTAGAAGGGGATAGACCCGATCAGCACCACAAGGATGATGAAGGGAAGACGTGGAGGATCGTTCATGATCAAGAGATGCTGCGTAGTGATCTGGCTGCCGGTTGTGCTGGCGGCAGCCGCACTCCATGCCGGTGAGGAGAGAACGCTCACCTTGGAGCAGGCCGTGCACATCGCGCTGGACCGAAACCCACAGATGCTGATCGCGGAGAAGGAAGTCGCGAAAGCTCGCGCGGTCGTCTGGGAAGCATTCGGAGCCCTGATGCCCACGCTGGAGGCCACCGCGGTGGTCAATCACTCGTGGGAGATCCAGACTACCACGATTCCGAACTTTCTGAAGCCCATGCTGGAGCCTCTGGCGCCGTCGATTCCGGAGTTCGCCGACATGCCGGATTTCGTTGAGATGTCCTTCGGCATGGAGAACCTGGTGACATACGGCGCGAGCCTTCGACAACCGCTCTTCCTCGGCGGTGCCGGTATCGCGGGCGTTCGACTGGCCAAGGTCGCACGAGAGGCCAGCGAGCAGCAGCTTGAGTCGCGGCGCCAGAACCTCATATATGGGACTACCCGAGCGTTCTATGGGTGTTTGCTGGCCAAAGAGCTGGTGAGAGTGCAGGAAGATGCCCTGGCCCAAGCCGAGGCCAATCTGGCCGCTGTGGAGGCTCAGCACGAGGTGGGCTCAGCCTCGGGATTCGACAAGATGCGATCCGAGGTCGAGGTCGCGAACCTGAAGCCGGACGTGATTTCGAGCCGAAACGACTACCGGTCTGCCCTGACAGGCTTGAGGACGATTCTGGGATTGCCCGCCGACTCGCAGATCGCCGTTGACGGCGATCTGACATTCGTGCCCGACGATTACGGGGATCAACCCCTGTCGTCGCTGCGGGAGCTGGCCGATGAGAACAGGCCGGAGTTGCACGCGATGCGTGCGCAGAAGACCATGGCGTCACGTTCAGTCGCCATTGCCAAGAGCGGATTCCTGCCAAAGGTGTTCTTCAGTACCGACTACTCCAACCAAGCCTCCCGTAACGATTGGGACTTTACCGGAGATGACTTCAGCAAGGGGTTCTCATCGGCCATCAGCGTTCAGCTCCCGCTCTTCGATGGGCTGCGAAACGTGAAGGCTCATCAGAAGGCACAGCTTGACTATCGGATCGCGGACGACAGAGAACGACAACTCGCTGACGCGGTGGCCGGCGAGGTTGAAGTTGCGCGCAATGGCCTGCAGGTGGCCAGCGAGAAGTGCGCGGCCGCCCAAGAGTCCGTTGCCTTGGCCCGCGAGGCTCTTCGACTGGCCAACTTGCGCTACGAAGAGGGCGCCAGCACTCAGCTGGATGTGTTGGGGTCACAACTGGCCATGCAGCGGGCGGAGCTCAATCATGTGTCAGCGCTTTTTGAGTACCAGATGGCCCGGTACGGGCTTCGGCTGGCGACCGGTACGCTGGGGGGGCTCTTGTGAGGGGGCGTTCCATGAGCCGGGTTCGGGGTTCAGGGGCGGAATGATGGGGATGGATGGAAGAATGGAAGAATGGAAGAATGGAGCGGGGGGTGTCCTTTCCTGCAATCCCTGGATGCCCTTCATGCCGCAGGCCCTGAGCCGAGTCGAGGGGGTGAGTTTCTCCGCTCTGTGGCATCTGTGCCCTCCGTGGTGAACTCTCCTTAACGAGCGTTGCGGCTTTGTCGTTGACCCTGAGAGTAGTCGAGGGGCGTCAGATCTCTGTTTTGGATTTCGAGCTTGGCCTCGCACCCGCGGATGCGGGGTTTTGTGCCTCCCGCGAAGCGGGCGGACTGCTGAGAATGGAGAGGGCAATGAGATCAAATCTGAGGCTGTGGTACCTTCTCTCCTTCGCGCTCCTCATCGGATGCCAGCGAGGAGGAGGCGGGGAGTCCAAGGAGCCGCTGGTTCCCGTGGCGGTCAGCGCGGTGCAGCGGGGCACTGTGCGCCAGGCTTTGACCTACAGCTGCGACATCAAGGCGGAACTCGAAGTCAAGGTCTTCTCCAAGATCCCCGATCGCATCGAGCGATACTTCGTGAACGATGGAGATCATGTTCGCCGCGGCGACCCCGTCGCCTCCATAGCGGCGACCACCATTGGGCAGGCGGTTCGGCAGGCTGAAGCCGGCCTGGCCGCAGCCCGTGCCCAGCACGGCAACGTCACTACCGAGTTCGAACGCGCGGAGCGTCTGTACAAGGAAGACGCTATCAGCACCCAGCAGTTCGAGGCGATTCAGGCCCAGTACAAGGCCGTCTCCGCGCAACTGGAGCACGCGCAGGCAGGCCTCGCCACGGCGCGGAGTCAGATGAGTGATGCCACAGTGACTTCGCCCATCGATGGCCTGATCGGGATGCGATACTCCGAGGCGGGAGACATGGCCAGCCCCGCGGTCCCGCTGGTCAGCGTGGTGCAAATGGATCGGGTCAAGATCGAGTTCAGTGCCACAGAGGATGATCTGGGGAAGCTGGCCGTCGGACAGAAGGCGGAAGTCCGGGTGCGCAGCCATCCCGATACGGCCTTTGAGGGGAAGATCCAGAAAATCAGCCCCGTCTTGGATCCCGTGACGCGCATGGCAACGGTGGAGGTACTGCTTCCCAATCCGGGACACCGGCTCAAGCCGGGCATGTACGCGGAGGTTGACGTCACCGTGGGCATCATCGAGAACACGCTGGTCGTGCCCCGGGAATCGGTGCTGGAGGCCACGTCGCTGGAACACGCCAATGGCACTCGTCGCGTAGTAAAGAACTTCTTCGTATATGTCGTCAATGACAGCGACCGCGCCGAGCAGAGGAAGCTCGAGGTGGCGTACCTCAATCAGACGCATGCGGCTGTGCGCGTCGGCGTTGCTGTCGGCGAGCGTCTCGTTGTCTCGGGCCAGAACAACCTGCGGGATGGCGTGGCGGTGTTGATCCCCGGCGCGGGTTCAGCGGGCGAGGCGCCAGCCGTGGCGGATACTACCGGGCCCGTCGAGCAGAAGGCACGATAGTGCGCATCACACAGACCGCCATCAAGCGGGGCGTCACGTTCCTCATGATCTACATCGTTGCCGTGGGCTTCGGCCTTTTTTCCCTGGGGAGACTTCGGGTCGATCTGTGGCCCCGGCTCGATTTTCCGATGATCGCAGTCATCACCCAATACACCGGAGTCGGACCGTTCGACATGGAGACCGTGGTGACCCGGCCGCTGGAGGAAGCGGTCGCGTCGGTGCAGAACGTGAAGACGGTCAGCTCGACCTCGCGCCAGGGCCTCTCCCTACTCATGCTTGAGTTCGGCTGGGGAACCGACATGAACCAGGCGGAGATCGACGTTCGGAATGCCCTGGAATGGGTTGAGGACTACCTGCCGCCTGATGTCACGGATCCCTTGGTCTTCGCCTTTGACCCCGCCATGCAGCCCATCGGATTCTACACCGTGGGTTCCGAAGTTCATGGTCTCGCCGAACTCCGGCGTATCTCGGAGCTTGAGCTGGAGCCTCGCATCGAGCGCATCCCGGGAGTGGCCTCGGCATCAACCACGGGCGGACTCCAGCGTGAGATCAAGGTTCTGCTGGATCCCGTCAGGCTGCGGGCGCGCAGTACTTCCGCCCAGCAAGTGGAGCTGGCCCTGCAGATGAACAATCGGCAGGTACCCTCCGGATGGATCGATGACGAACACCAGGAGTTCACCATTCAGACGCAGGGGGAGTACCAGTCCCTTGAACAGATCGAGCAGACGGCAGTGGCGTCCATGGAAGGATCGGTTGTTCGCATCAAGGATGTCGCCGATGTCGTGGACGGCTTCGTGGAGTCGCGTCAGCAGGTGTGGACGAACGGAAAGCCCGCCGTGATCCTGATTCTGCAGCGTCAATCGGATGCGAACACGGTCTCGGTCACCCGGGAGTTGAAGAAGCGCCTGCCCGGAATCATGGCGGAGTTGCCCAAGGGGGTCGCGGTGGAGGCGGTGTATGAGCAGGCAGAGTTCATCAACCGGTCCATCTCGAACCTGGGCACTACGGCCATCCAGGCCGTCCTGCTGACCATCGTCGTGCTCTTGGTCTTTCTGCGGAACATCCGTAGTTCGATGATCGTGGCGCTTTCCATTCCCATCTCGATCATCGTGACGTTCGCCGTGATGGATCAAGCGGGCCTCACCCTGAACATGATCTCCATGGCCGGCCTCGCTTTGGCCGTGGGGCTCTTGGTCGACAACTCCATCGTGGTGCTGGAGAGTATCTACCGGCACCGGGAGCGGGGGGCCGAGGCGTGGAAGGCGGCCGAGGTGGGCACCAATGAGGTGGCCATGGCCATCACCGCGTCGACTTTGACCACCGCATCTGTGTTCGTGCCGGTGCTCTTCGTTCCGGGGATTGCGGGTGAGATGTTCAATGATATGGTGGTCACCATCTGTTTCTCGTTGGCGGCTTCCCTGGCCGTGGCCCTGACACTGGTACCGCTGCTCGCCTCACGCATGCTCCGGATCAAGGATGGAACGACGCCGCGGTCTGGCTTCGATCGGCTGGGCGACCGCATCGGGGCCGGCATCGACAAGGCTCGAGCGCGGTATCTGGTTGCGCTGAGGTGGTCGCTCTTCCATCGCCGTGTCGTCCTCATTTCCGCGGCGGGTCTCTTCGTCCTGTCGGTGATCCTGCTCACGACCCGGGGAGGCGAATTCCTGCCGCACAGTGATATGGGGTTCGTGCAGGTGGCGTTCGACCGTTCGGCGGGAACGAGCCTGGCGGCAACGGAGACGAGCGTTCGAACCTTGCATGAGATCGTAAACAACGCCGTTCCCGAGGCCGAGATGGTGTACACGAACTTCGGCCAGGGTGAGGGGGTCTTTGCCGCGTTCTCGGCCAGCGGATCCAATCAGGGCGAGATGATGATCCGCCTGAAGCCGCGCTCACACCGCGCACGGTCCATGCAGAGGATTCAGGATGATCTACGGGAGCGGGTGAACGCGATTCCCGATCTGAACGTACGCTTCGAGGACCGTGGAGCCGAGGCGTTTTTCGGTGGCGCGGGCGACATCGCCGTGGAGATCTTTGGCCATGATCTGGAGGTGGCGGAAGCGCTGGCCCGCGATATCGTTGCCACGGTCGAGGGCATTCGCGGGGTTGCCACTACGGAGGTGAGCGTCGAAGACGCCGCGCACGAGCTGAAGATACGGCTCGACCGGCAGCGCATCGCCGATCTGGGACTGTCCACCGCGCAGGTGGGGCAGGTGATCTCCACCAGTGTACTGGGGAGTGTCGCAACACGATACCGTGAAGGCGGCGACGAGTTCGACGTACGTGTACAACTGAGGGAAGACGCCCGGAGGAATCACGTCGACATCGGCAATATCCTGCTCATGACACCGGGGGGAAGACAGGTTCCCCTTCGGGCCGTGGCGGATCTCTCCTTCGGGACCGCGCCTGCCGCCATCACCCGGGAGGATCAGGAACGCAAGGTCACGGTGGCCATCGACGTGTCGGGCCGTGATCTACGACGGACCACCACAGACGTGCAGAGAGCCCTGGCTCAGATCGCCGTGCCCAACGATTTCCGTGTGGAGATCGGCGGCTCCGCCAAGGAGATGATGGAATCGTTCATGTTTCTCGGCATTGCGTTCATTGTCGCCATGGCCCTGACCTACATGGTCATGGCGTCGCAGTTCGAGTCGCTGGTGGACCCGTTCATTATCCTGTTCACCATACCGCTGTCCATCATCGGTGTCGCCCTGGGGCTCACGCTGACGGGGACGACGCTGAGTGTCATGTCGCTCATCGGGATCATCATGCTCATCGGGATCATCGTGAACAATGGCATCGTGCTGGTTGACTACACGAACCAGCTCCGCGAACAGGGCCACCCCCTGTTTGAAGCCATCATGCTGGCCGGGGAGGCGCGGATGAGGCCGGTGATCATGACGGCGCTGACCACCATGCTCGCCATGCTTCCCCTGGCCCTGGGCCTCGGCGAGAGCGGGGAGAACTGGGCTCCCATGGCGAGGTCTCTCATCGGCGGGCTCCTGGTTGGTACGGCCCTCACGCTGGTGGTGGTTCCGGTGATCTACGCTGCGCTGGAGACAGGAGCGCAGAAGAGGAGGGAGCGCCGCCAGACCGGGAGGGTATCCTCCTCTGCCGAACAGCCTGCATAGCCCGTATTGACCCTTTGCCTCCACGCGCCCCGCCGTCTGGGTTATCCTTGACCAGATCCGGAGTACTCGAGGGGCCTGAGTCAGAGAACCAACCGGAATCCAGCCGACAGAGGGGTGGTCGCGCACGGGATTCGCTTCTGGATGAGACGGCTGGGAAGCCCCTGCCTCCTGGTCGCGTGATTGGCCGAATCATCGCGCCTGGCTGTCATCGGCGAGGCTTTGTCACGATGGACCACACCGCGGCGCCTGGCCGCGTGACTACCTCGCTTCGTTTCGGCAGATTCTGGTCTTGCCAGTCCCGATCGCCTGCGTATGATCCTCATGCCGGTCTCGGCGGCAGTCATTGAAGGGTAGTGTCTTCTCCGCGCCTCTTGACACCGCGTTCCCGTTGGGTGATTCTGGCCTCTTACCACAAGGAGGTCCCGTGAGACACCCTGCCAAACCGCTACAGGTAGTGTGCCAACGCGTTCGCGACGCACCGCGCTGGCTCCTGAATCGGCAGCAGACCGGCCTCGTTCTGGTAATACTCGCACTCGCCGTGGTGCTCACCGCTTTCTCCGGCACTCATGTCGACCGTCGCTCAGGCGCGGCGGTGAACAACTTCCTCAATTCAGGCACTCTCATGCAGGTCGCCACCGACGCGAGTTTCTTCGCCGTCATGGCGATAGGGGCGACCATCGTCATCATCTCCGGCGGTATCGACCTTTCGGTGGGATCGGTGTACGCGGTGGCAGGAGTAACCATGGCCCTCGTCTTGCGCTCCCCTCCGCAGGGGCCCTTGCAGACCGTGGGTGTGGGAATCCTTGTCTCTCTGGGCATCGGCCTTATCTGCGGAGTGATCAACGGGCTCATGATCGTTGGGCTTCGCGTGCACTCCTTCGTTATCACTCTGGGCACCATGTGGATCTTCCGAGGAATCGCCTTCGTGACCTCTCGAGCCACCAGCGTGCTGGTCCCTGATGCACTCACGGGGGTGGCCAAAGCGAACTTCGGGCTCGGCCCGGGCCTGTACCCCATGCCCATGGCGGTGATGATCGTCGTCACCTTGTGCGGGGCCATCTACCTTTCCCACACGGTGATGGGGCGGCATGTATTTGCTGTGGGAGGCAACGTTGAGGCCAGCAGGTATGCCGGCCTTAGGATTGAGCGGATTCAGCTCGGCGTGTTTGCGCTTTCCGGGCTCGCCGCGGGGATCGCGGCATTCATGGGTACGAGCTACTATGGATCGGCATCCTGTGCGGATGCATCGGGCTATGAGCTCTACGTCATCGCCTCGGCGGTGGTGGGCGGCGCCAGCCTCAAGGGAGGCAGAGGCAGCGCGGTCAGCGCCACCTTGGGCGCCCTGCTCATCGTGCTCATCCGCCAGTCAATTCGCTCTCTGCGGCTTGACCAGAACTACGAATGGATCATTATCGGTTGCGCCATCATCGTTGCGGTGGTGCTGGATCGTGTCAGCACGGCACTCACATCCCGAAGACTCACCGCCGTGGGCGATACCCACCACAGAGGAGGTTGATATGCGCATTGCGACCATCACCGCGATCTACACCGTCCTGGTTTGGGCACCTGCGCCCTGCGCCGCGGGATCCGAGCACACCACCCTGCGGATCGCCATGATCGCCAAGAGCTCGACCAATCCGGTGTTTCTCTCCGCACGAACCGGCGCTCTGGCTGCCGCGCGGGATCTCTCAGCGCTCCACGGCATCTCCATCACCATCGACTGGTTGACTCCTCCCACGGAGGACGGCCAGGTCCAAGCGCAACGGATCGCCCAGGCGGTGAACGAAGGCTCGGATGTGGTCTTAATCTCCTGTTCCGATGCCGCCAAGGTCACTGGGGCGATCAATGATGCCGTGGCCCGGGGCGTGCCGGTCATGACCTTTGACAGCGATGCACCGCAGTCCAGGCGGTTCGCGTATTATGGGGTGGACGATGTGCAGACCGGCGAGAGGGTCATGGCTGAGCTGGCATCCCAACTCGGTGACAGCGGCAATGTCGCCATCCTGGCCGGCAATCAGAACGCCCCTAACCTACAGAAACGGGTGCAAGGCGTGAAGCAAGAGGCTCAACGACACCCGGGTATCAGAATTACCGGAACATTCTACCACCCCGAGACTCCCCAGGATGCGGCGGCGGAGGTCGTACGAGTCGGCAGGGCATATCCAGAGATCGAAGGCTGGGCCATGGTGGGAGGCTGGCCGCTGTTCACTAAGTCTCTGCTCACCGATCTGGATCCGGCTAGGACCAAAGTCGTCGCGGTGGATGCCCTGCCTGCCCAGCTTCCCTATGTGGAGATGGGCATCGCACCTGCACTCCTGGCTCAGCCGACCTACCGCTGGGGTTACGTATCCGTGGAGACAATCGTCGACAAGGTTGTTCTGGGAGTGGATGTGCCTATGGTCAACCCCATGGAACTCGTCAGGGTAACGAAGGAGAACCTCGGACAGTGGGCCCGCCAGTTGCAGGAATGGGGATTCACCGATGTGCCGGCCGAGTATCTCCAGATGGAGTAAATCAGCGCACGGAGTTCACGAGTCACTGTTGACCATTCTGCGTGCTCCGATGCTTCGCGCGGGAAGGGCGTGCGGGACAATCACCGTGGAGTGCGTTGGCATCCCAGCGGTTGTCCCCGCGCCGGATGCCGGGCCTTCTGGAGCGGGAGTTGGGCTCCCCCAGTCCATTGGGCGGGTACGCCGGCGTACTCCAAGAACTCCACGGCCGGGCTCTTCAGTCGCGCCGCGGCTAGTTCACAGGGTTCGGGGTTGAGGCTGGACTGGATACGGTGAGGGCCACGGCATCATCTTGCCCCCCCTCCAGGCCCATCCAGTGCCGCCCCATTCTCTACCAGGATATGCCTGAACCGCTGATTTGCTTTGTCGGGATTACCAAACGTTTCCCCGGCGTTGTGGCCCTGCGCGATGTGCATCTGGACATCGCGCAGGGCTCCTGCCATGGGCTCGTCGGAGAGAACGGAGCGGGCAAGAGCACGCTGGGGAAGATTCTGGCGGGCATTCACCGCCCGGATGGCGGTCAGATCAGGTTGTCAGGGAGTGAGGTTTGCTTCGGTGGTCCCCACGAGGCACTGGGCGCGGGTGTCGGCATCGTACACCAGGAATTGTCGTTCTGCGAGAACCTGACGGTGGCGGAGAACCTGAGCTTGGGGTCTCTCCCGACCTGCGGGCCTTTCTGGTCGCGAGACGCCACCGAACGGCTGGCGAGGGAATGCCTGGATTCGTTGCGGGTTGAGCTGGATCCACAGCGACGCCTAGGTGACTTGCCGGTGAGTCAACAGCAACTCGTCCAGATCGCGTCAGTGGTTTCCCGGGGCGCTCGGGTGATCGTCATGGACGAGCCGACTTCCTCTCTCTCCCAGGCCGAAGCATGCCGTCTCTTTGCCCTCATTGAACGACTCCGCGATGCAGGCACCACGCTGATCTATGTCTCGCACCGGCTGGAAGAGGTATTCATGCTGTGCGACACAATCACGGTGCTGCGGGATGGGGCGATCGTGGCGACCAAAGCCGCAACCGAGTGGTCGAGGGATGGGCTGGTGCAGGCGATGATCGGGCGTCCGTTGGATGACTACTTCCCCCGCCACATGGAGCAGCCCCTGGGTGAGGAACTCCTGCGCGTTGAGGACCTGCGCAGCCCGGGTCGCCTGGAGGGGATCTCGTTCTCGCTCCGTGCGGGAGAAGTGCTTGGGCTGGCAGGCCTGGTTGGCTCGGGACGTACCGAGATTGCCGAGGCCATCTGTGGCCTTGACCGCCGCGCCACGGGCAGGATACTCGTTCGAGGGCGCCCGATGCGAATCCGCCACCCGCGGCAGGCCTTGTCTTTGGGCATCGGCCTGGTTCCGGAGGACCGGAAACGGCACGGGCTGGTCTTGTCCATGCGGGCCAGTGAGAACCTGACCTTGCCGACTCTAAAGCGCCATGCGCGCATGGGGTGGGTGAAGAGACGCAGTGAGAGTGCGGTCGTCCGGGAGTTCTTCGCCGCGCTTGACATTCGGGCAGCCACTCCGGGTGTCGTCACGGAGAGCCTGTCGGGCGGTAACCAACAGAAGATCGTCCTCGCCAAGTGGGTAGCTGCCCGCTGCCCCATCCTTATCGTTGATGAGCCGACCAGAGGGATCGACGTGGGGGCGAAAGCCGAGATTCATGCACTCATCGATGGATTGGCGCGACAGGGAGTCGGCGTACTTCTGATTTCCAGCGAACTACCGGAGCTGATCAACCTCGCGACGAGGATCCTCGTGCTCCGAGGAGGCGAAATCGTCGGAGAACTTTCCAGAGGTGATGCCGACCAGGATGCCTTGCTCCGGCTAATGGCCGGCATCGAGGCGACCTAGCGCCTCATCCTGGAGCACGGCTCCCGGGGCGAGGGGGACAAGACGCTCGAAGTCCACGGCGCGAGCAAAGAAGACATCCGCGCGCCGTCTCACCGACGAGCAGCACAGGAGTCCGCGACGTATCGTTCGCAGATCTCCTTACGTGCAGGCGGTCCCACGCTCTGGAGGAGGGTCGATCTCCGCCACTCTCGCCTCATGCGACGGCCTCTCAGAACAGACTCACCTGCGTACAGGACGCCCCATGAACCGCGTGTTCGCCTGGCCGCTCAACTAGGACGCGTCATATATATGACATGTCCCATATGCCTCGCTCGGGGTCCACACCGTGACAGAATGAGCTTACCGAAGCCGTAATGCTCCGTGGATGTTTGTGTCGGCCGTTCTGTACGCGGGAGGGGTCGCCATCCCTCCCGCGTCAGATCGTTCCTTGGGTCAGCAGAGAAGAAACCTTCACGCCCCAAGGCTCGGTCTTCTCGAGAATCGGCCTTTCAGGCGCCCACCACGCTGATGTCGTTCAGGAGTATCGAAGGGTCTTGGAACACGCTTCCGGTGTAGTGGAGGCCGCTCTCGACCGCGACAGCCTTTGAGAGCATGTCGTAGACATTGCCCGCCATCATGCCGTCCTTTACCCGGCCCACGATTTCGCCGTTCTCTACATACAGCCCCGGATTCAAGCCCACCGAGAGATCGCCATTGAGTATGTTGCCGGAATGGGCTCCCAGAAGACCGTGCACAATCACGCCCCGGTCGATCATGGAGAGCATCTCCTCAAAGGATTTCGCTCCCGGCTGGAAGTTGGCATAGGAGAGGCTGGGGGAGGGGCTCAGAGAGATCTTGTCTCCGCCCCACATGCCTCCTCGAAATCCCGTTCCCAGAGGTTTCTCACTCAGTTTCGCAGCGTAATCCAGGTTGTTGTAGGCGCTGGTGAACACACCGTTCTCGAAGATAGGCACCCGTCGGGTCTGCACGCCCTCGTCGTCAAAGAGCCTTCTGTCGGCGTGTGCCGTCGTGGGATCACTGATGAGAGACAGGAGAGAAGAAATGACCTGCTGCCCCTTCTTGTTCATTAGCGGCGAGATCTTCTCGTGAAAGGCCTTGGCAGAGGCAGCGGAACCCAACCTCCAGGTGAAGGCGTACAGCACATCGGGGAGCACGAGGACCTTCATTCTTCCCTCGCCTATCTTTATCTCGGGAAGAGAGTCCCTGAAGAAGCCCAACGTTCTTTTCACATCAGGTTCGTGGATAACGGCCTTTGACCTCCCACGGAAGACGTTGCCGATATCTGTGCTGGAACCGGGATACATCACCAGGCCCATTCGGTACACCTCGGAATCCTTCTGCATCAGATTCGCGCCGGAGGTATTCCTGATGGTTATCTCGGTTGTTCCACACCCGGCTCTAAGGCTGACGATCCCCCGGGTTACTCCGCCGTAGAGGGCCTCAAGCTCCTCGATCTGCTCTCGCAGCTCGGGAAACCCCATTCCTTCGATCGTGTCATCGTATTCCTCCGTGAATTCAAGAGCGCCAGACTCAGGGAAATCGAAACCGGCTTCTACGCCGGCTTCCAGGGAAGCCAGAGCATTGTCCACAAGCTCTTCACGGTTGATCAGGTTCTTCGTGTAGGCCATTCCCGTCTTGCCGTTTTTGATCACCCTGAGCGATACGCCGGACTGGATCGAGGCCGACACAGCATTCACCGAGCCATTGGTCTTCTCCATCTCCGTTGACTTGGTTCGAATGCCAAACACCTCAGCTCTGCAGCCGCGGCTTTCTGAGATCTCCAAAAGCTTGTCCATTACGCGCCTCCGATCACCATGGAGCGGATAAGAACGCTGGGTCCTCCGGAACCGCTCTTTATGTTCAGTTGACCCTTGCCGCATCCCCCCCGTTCGCCGAGCTGCATGGTGTTGTCCGTCGCCTCCATGTTTTTCAGGGTCTTGAACAGGTTTCCCATGATGTTGATGTCGCGGATCATCTCCCGGATCTGGCCGTTCTTCACGATGTACCCGTACTGGGCGCCGAATGTGAAGTTCTCGCCTGAAGTCTGGCCCCCCTTGGCATCACAGAGATAGAGCCCGTCGCCAAGCCTGCTTAACAGCTCTTCAAAGCTCATCTCGCCTTTCTCGAGGTAGATGGTCCCCATGCGGACAATCGGTTCGAACCGGTGATCCTCGGCAACGGCGTGCCCTGACACAGGTTCACCGAATTCGGCTGCGGTCCTGCGGGAATGAAGCCTGCCCCTGAGTACGCCGCGTACCATCAGGGGAGTTCTTCTGACGGGAGTTCCCTCGTCATCATACTTGTAGAAACCAACCTGATTCGGGATGGTCGAGTCGGCGATGATTGTGACCTGTTCGCTGCCGATCGTGGCGCCCAGCGACATCTTCTCGCGAAGGGGAGGATTGTCCTCGATGATGTCAGCTTCGCTGAAGTGGCCGAAGGCTTCGTGGACGAACACTCCGGCAAGGTCGGGGTTTATTACCACATCGTATGTGCCGCCCCTCACGGGTGATGCGTCAAGAAGCTCCTTGGCCAGTTCTGCCCGTCGCAGGAATACATCGTCCCTGTCCCTGAGGGACGCCATTCCGTTGGCTCCGCCCACTGAAGCGCGGATGTTCTGGATGAGCTCGCCGCGCCGGGCAACGACCTCTCCACCGATACTCACGGTACAGACGCGCTCTCTGATCGAGGCTCCCTCGGACGAGACAAAGAACTTCTCCCTGTCAACCTCGCTGTAGGTCATGGTGGTACTGGCTATCTCGGGTTGGGAGAGCATAATGCCGTTGTACATCTTCAACAGAGCTATCTTCTCCCCCAGGGGAGACTTCGCAGGGTCTCCGCGAAGGTCTGGCTCTACGCAATCCTGCGCCGGCTCCACCGGTGCCAGGGACACGGTCTTCCCGCCGCCGGCCATGGCCTCAGCCCCCTGGACGGCGAGTCTGACCGCCTCCGGCACATCCGATTCCTTGGTAACCGTGACCGAGGAGAATCCACTGTCTTTGAGGGCTCTCACCACGAAGCCATCGGTGCTGTTCGAGCCGGCGTTCTTCAGTTCAGGACCGGACATACCTACTGAGGTCTCCTTCTTCACCTCATACCGTATGTCGACGTAGTCGGCTCCTGAACCAGAGATCATGGTCTTGAGTTTCTTGAGCATGGCTCTCCTATCCCTTTGTCTGAGCCTGAGCCGAGGGTGTCCTCCCTGTGGAGCACACAGCGTGTTCCGGCACGATCAGCCCCGACTGCGGGACAGGCGGGCCGCCGATGGAGGCCTCGCGATGCCGGTTGCTCCTCAACTAGCCATGTGGCCGAGCGGGGTCAAGGCTCGGGCATGCCTCTGACGGCAACCGAAGATCCGATGCCGATCGGCGGCGACGCATTCGAGGAACCGCCGGCGGTTAGGCCACACACGTGACAGACCGGGGAATGGAGCCGAATTGAGCCGCCACGCCTTCACCCCGCCGTCTTGACCGGGCTGAAGGTTCCCCGTTTCTTACGTCTGCCGTCCACTCCAGGAATCACCCTCGCCGTGGGGCATATGTTGCGCTCGACCGCCGAACTCCTCTGCGGGTCCGCCATGATTGTGCATGCCAGGCCGCCTCTTTCCCGCGCGGTGTGGGTCGTGGGCGCCGGCATCGCACTTCTGCTGCTCTCCACTGCTGGCCGCTATGGCATTTTCCGCGATGAGTACTACTACCTCATGTGCGCAGACCACCCGGCCTGGGGATACGTGGACCACCCGCCCCTGGCGATGTTTCTCCTTGCCCTGTGGAAGGCGGTATTCGGATCATCAGTGACTGCATTGCGCATTCCCCCTTCATTGCTGGGTGGCATGGTTGCTGTGGGTGCGGCCTTGGTGGCTCGAGAGATGCGGGGTGGCGCCGTTGCGCAGTCAATGGCCGCCCTCACTGCGGGGTTGATGCCCGGCACACTGGCCCTGGGTAGTTTCTACAGCATGAATTCCTTTGATGTGGTGCTGTGGGTGCTGGTCGTGTGGATCGCCTGCCGGCTCTTGGATCCTGCCGGAGACCGCCGTTGGTGGTGGGGCCTGGGAGGTGCGGTGGGCCTCGGGCTCCTCAACAAGTACTCGATGGGCTTTCTGTGTGTCGGGCTGGGTCTGGGAATTCTGATGTCTCCTCTTCGCCGTGAGCTGTTCACACGGCAACGGCTGGCGGGCACCCTCGTCGTCCTGCTGATCGTGTCACCTCATGTTCTCTGGCAGATACGACAAGGCTGGCCGACTCCGGAGTTCATCCACAACGCCCAGGGGGTGAAGAATGTGGCCCTCGATCCTGCTGAATTCTGGGGTGAGCAGCTCCTTCTGGCTCATCCGGGATTCTTGCCTGTCTGGGTCATCGGCCTTTCCTGCCTGCTGTTCATGCCGAGACTTCGCCCCTGGCGGCCACTGGGGATGGCTTTTGTGGTGATCGGCCTGTGGCATACGGTATCCCGGGCCAAGCCCTACTATCTGGTCCCCGCGTATCCTATGCTCATGGCGGCCGGCTCGGCGGTCATCACCGGATGGCTGAGCCTTCGGGGCCGCGCGCTCCGCGTAATCATGGTGTCGCTTCCTGTCCTCCTGGCGGTGCAAGGCATCCTCATTGCTCCCATGGCGATCCCGGTTCTCCGCCCGGATGCGTACGTCGCATACGAACAGGCTTTGGGTCTGCGACCCAAGAACATGGAGCAGAATGCGGTTGGTGTGTTACCTCAGCACTTCGCCGATCGATTCGGCTGGGAGGAGTTGGCGGTTACGGTCCGGAAAGTAGTCTCCGCGTTGCCTGAGGCGACCCGTTCTCAAACGTTGGTGGTTGCGGGCAACTACGGGGAGTGCGGTGCCATCAACTACTGGGGCTTGCCCCCGGGTGTTCCGCCCTCCGTGTCCGGCCACAACTCCTGCTTTTCCTGGTGGCCGGCAGACTTCCGGCCTGAGATCGTGGTTGTGATCGGCATCCCTCGGGAGAAAGTGGGGGAGGTATTCGAGATTGTCCAACTGGGCGCGGTACACGACAGTCAGTGGGCCATGCCGTACGAGCAGGAGGTGCCGATCTGGGTCTGCAGGGGCTGGAAGGTCGAGCCCGCTGTGGTACGGAAGAGTCTGCGCTTCGCGATCTAGTACTCGGGCTCATGGGTACGGTGGTGCCGGCTCCTTTTGTGAGGCGGAAGGCGGGATTGTGTGATTGGAATCGCTTCCGGGCTGAATGGATCGGGCATCTCCCGTGGCCCTTGTCTTCTCGTGGTGATTCTGAAAGAAGGGAGATGACACGCATGTATCGAATTCCAGACGCCGCTTTGGTGAACAGGCGATGGCTGCTGTCACGCACTATGCCCAGGATGATTGCGCGTGGGCTTGTCGCCGGTGTCGCACTGTCTGCTGTGCTCGTGTCGTGTGGGGGCAGCACCGGCTCTGCCGAGCCGAAGGGGGTTTTGCCCGTCGAGCTTGACACGGCTCATTCATTCCTGATCCTGGCCACGGAGGCCGCGGCAGCCGCGTATGGTGACGCCATCCAGACCTGCCGTAGGATGCACTCGACGGCACGGATCGAATACTTCAGGCCCGAAGATCTTGCATCGGTCGAATCGCTGCTCAGAGAGCATGAGCCGTACTATGTGCAGCTCTTCATGATGCCCCACGAACTTGACGTGAACTTCAACTGGCGGTGGCTGGCCATGACGGCTGGTCTCGACACGGATCCTTTTGTGGATACGAGGGCCGGGATCATCACCGGCGCAACTCCCGACGATGCAGCCCGTTTCGTCGAGCGCATCCTTCGGGCCACCTCCGGTGAACTGCTCCTGCCGGCGACCATGGTCGACAACCTGGGGCCCAATCCCCAGGTCGCGCCGGGCTCCATCACTACGTTTCCCACATCCTACTTCCTCCCGGCCCTCGGTGCTTCCATGGGCCTGAAGGGTATCTCGCACGGGGCCGGTTACCAGGACCAGTGGCTTGACGCCATGAGTGGCGCCGGCATCATCCATTTGGGAGGGCATGGCCATCCGGACGGAATCGATGACGGCATGACGGCATCCCAGGCTCGACGAGCGACGCTGGATCCCTGTGTCGTCTTCAGCGGCGTGTGTTACACAGGGGTGTGTGGGGTATGGTTTGACATGTACGGCTCAGAAAACAGGGTGGTCTTACACATGACTGATCCTTCCGAGTCGTTTTGTCTTCAACTACTGGGGAATAACGTCATCGGCTATCTCGCGGCCCTGCATCCCGACCATGGGATACCCGTGTATCAGGAAATGGAGTTCATGGCCCACCTTGGATCATCGCTGGGTGAGGTCATGAAGCATTCCTATGATGGAGTGGTGTTGGGACGCGGCGGGGAGTTGCCCGAGTTCGAGTTCCTCACAGACGGCATGCCCTCTCCCCGATGGACCCCGGCGGAGATCATGTTGCACGGAACCGCATCCCGGGTTCTATTCGGAGATCCGTCGCTGAGGATTACCAAAGCACTGGACGTACCGGCTCCTCTGAGGGTCACGACGGAGCGCAGAGGGTCTGCGCTGATTGTCGGCGGCATCATGAACAACCCAGAGTACAAGGCCACGTTTACCGATCCGTTCCATGACTACCTGGCGTTCCAGAGGAACATGTTTAATGACCGCATGCTGCTCTCAGTGCCATTGGCCGCTGAAGACCCTTCTTCTTCGTCGGTTCGGGTACTGGGCGCGGCTAATGGGCCACGCAGAATCGAGCACAGGCTGCAGGGATGGGGCATTGAACATGACGCCGGAGGGAGAGTGCTTCATGTCCAGGTGGATCTGGCGTCGACTGGCTACATGCAATCGGAATGGCGTACCCGGGGAGCAGCCGTCGGCATCGAGGCCTTGCCGTAATAGCCTGAAAGCCTCCTGAAGCAAGGCCAACTCGGCCTCCAACGTGCGGGCCGGCCTGCTCACACCGTCTGTGTGGACCTCGATGCCATGGATAGCCGGGAGTAGCTGATTGGCTCGCCTCGAGAATGCAGTGGTCGGTGACGCAGTTCATCCGAGCATCCAGAGACTGCGTATCCTGACTTTTCGCCCCTATCCTTCGCGTAGGAATCCTGCATCGCTGTCATTAGGTTGCCACCGGCACCACGGGACTCGCCATTTTGGCCGTACCGTGGAGAGTCTCACCACCGGAGGTAGGCATGCTGGATCATCTGCACACCCATGTGGTCAGCGAGCTGCAACAGAGCTCGCGGACGGACACCGTATTCGTGGTTACCGCCGTGCTGTTCAATCTGGTCGTGCTGGGGATCAACTGGGGTGTGGCCGCGGCATCGCACGGAGCCGGTCAGAGCGCCACAAAGGACCTGATCCTTGCGGTGCTTGTGGTGGCGACGATCCTCATCAACTTCTTCTGTTTCAAGGCACTTCGTGCGGGCCGGCACATGAGGGCGAAGCTGACCGGAGGGCTAGTCGCGTTGTACCGCGACAAGGAAATCGACCGGTACTATGATCCTCAGTTGCTGGACGAATATGGCACGCGCAACAAGCTGTTCGTCGCAGTACTGGTAGTCCTCGCGGTCATCGCCACTGTCGTTCCGTTGCTGGAGCGCATCGGCGGATAGGCGGCAGGTGGACGGGGCTTCGCGCTCGGATTCACACGCATGATTGCATCTGATCGCCGTTGCATCCCGGGCAGCCGCGCCACTCGATCGGTGAGATGCCACAGTTGACATCTACGCTCATCGCTTTTCCGCTGCCCCGTCGCCTCGTCGCTCCTGGTGCGTGACCGTACTCATAACCCCGGGTATTCAGGCTGCAACCCCGCCCGCCTTCCATGGGCGGGAGAATCGCGGACCGCACGCACCGCACGCCGTTACAGAGAGATCCTTACGACCTCTCCCGCCATGCGGTGGCTCCTCGGCAGCGATTTCCACGAAGCTGCGAGCCGCCGCTCGACTCGCCGAGTTCGAAGTCAAAGCACAGCGATGTGACCACAAGGGTCGCAGAGTAGGGAGGCGCGAGCAGCGTTACGCAGTTGCCGATGAACTCCAGGTCAGCCAGAGGCTGCAGGGGCGTGTATCCCGCCCATTGATACACGTGGGCGACACCCAAAGGCGGCGCATTGCGAACCTCCAGGGTGACGGGCGTGACTCCGGAAGGATATTTGTTGAGGACGATCACCTTGAGCTGCCATGTGTCGGTGTCGATGCTGGCGAACGCCGCCACCGAGTCGGGATTGGCAACGCTGCATGCGAGTGAGACATTACCGAACCCGCTGCCGGCATCGTCGTAGTCTGTATACAGCTTGAAGGCATTGTAGCCAGGCGACCCTGGCTGTACATCCGTCCATAAGGTGCCGATATCGAGCCCCTCCCTGCCGAAGATGCCAAGGATGTCGGCCTGAGCGATGCCGCCGTCGGGATACCCCAGTGCGCCCCAGTTGTACTCGGTGATGCCTATCTTGGTGCCCGGGTAGAGGCTGTCCACCCATGCGCGCATCCGGGGGATCAGCATGATGATGTCGGCGATCCAGGTTTCGTCCACATACTCGGGATCCCAGAGGCATCGCGTGGACCGCATCCTGCGGGCCTGCATGGCAGCCGATTCATTGTTTGAGTACTCGCCGCCCTGGGGGTAGAGATGGGCCGTGAACACATCCAGCAGGCGCCTGCCTGCCGTCACCTCCGCCTGGCTGAGCTCCTGCAGGTAGTACTCGGCGAAGAATTCGTACCCGCCGGATGAGCGATCGGGCGTCCAACTCCAGTTTCCGGTGTTGCACGCATACTGGAAGTCAAAGGGCGAGTAGATAAGGGAGAGCCACCCCCAGCCTTCATACCCCAAAGTCATGGCTGTGGAATCGGCCGACTTGATGGTTGACGCATAGCTCACGGAGGTTGCCGCCAACTCGGCATCGTGGGGCGCGATGAGTCGCACGTCGCGATGAGTCTCGTGCCACAAGCCGGGCTCATTGTCCAAGGCCAAGTATTGCACGCCGCCGGATGAGGCCTGGCCATAACGACTGACGAGGTGGGCCACCCAGTCTCCCATGAAGGCTTCGCCGACGGCCACGTGGGAATCCAGCGGATCATTGTCGGTGATTGGGCTTCCGTCGAGCCTGATTCCGTTGCCGGCATCAGGGAACCACTGCCAGTCATTATCCTGCTGAGGCCCGTACTTGATGATAGAGTAGCTGCAGAGGCGGTTCCGGTCTTTGGCGACATAGCCGATCATGGGAACCGTGAGGATGGTGGCGCAGCCGTGGGAGGCATTGGCCTCGTAGAACCGGTCGGTGGAGCTGCCGTGAGGGAGTTGCCCTGGATTGGCGTTGTCATTGGGCAGGCTTTCGAAGTACCAGTCAGACGCCCGATTGGTGGCGTCAGCCTGCCAGTTGTACCGAGTTTGGGAATTGCCTCCGCTGCGGTTTACGGGCAGGCGCAGATCCTCCACGAGATCCTCTGGGGCGAACGCCATCCCATAGATCAGGGGGCTGATGGACCCAGTTGTCGCCGCAGGATCGATGATCACGGTCACGGGCGGATTGTCGCCCCAAAGCGGCGAGCAAAGGGTGAGGAACACGGCGGGGGTGAGGCCTGCCCAAAGGGGCAATGAGCCTTTCGGGTTCATGGCACGCGCCTCCTGTGGTGAAGTGACTGAGGTCTCAGGTCTTCCCGAGGCCGCGGCACTGGCATTCAGGGCCTCGCGAGCTGCCGGCGCCACGGCAGGCCCCGGGCTCGGGCAGAAAGACGGGCGATACGTTGCTGCACGTCATTGGCGGTGACGCGGAACTGAGCTTTGGACGTGGCGCCGACGGACTTTAGCTCCTGAATCGCCCGCAGCGCTTCCTCGGCCGCGACCCGGGCCTCGTCGAAGGCCCGCGCGTTATGCTCGAGCTCTTTGGCCAGCTCGACGAGAGAGAAGGGTCTCAGTAGACGTCCTTCTTTCGCCAAAGAGGAGAATACGCGGCACGCTTCGTCCCGCTCACCCAGGCGCCGGTAGAGAAGCCCCAATCGCCCCAACGCCTCTTCCCGAGCCGCCTGGGTCTTGAACTCGCCATCCGCGGCTGCTCGATAGAGCTTTAGGGCGTCGCGGGCGGCCTCAGCCTCAACGATCCGGGCCAGGCTGAGCAGATCCTCCGCCGCGCTCACTGTGGGCACTGTCCCCGCCAGCAGCCGGGCCGCTTCCACCGTGAGGCCCGCCAGTGAGAGGATGTCGTGGGCATTGTGCTCAAACACAGGCGCAAGCCCCCTGGCATCTCCCGAGCCAAGGGCTGAGAAGTAGATCCCGGGTATCATCGCTCCCGGCACATCACCCTCCCGCTCCACGCCCAGGATCTCCCGCTCAAGGCTACTCAGGCTGCACCCCGCGCCGCGAGCCCGCCAGAGCCTGCGGGCCGGATATAGCATATCGAGATGCAGGTCGGGAATGGGGGGATCGAAGACTCGATTGGTGGCGAAACGAGCGGCCAGGAGAGGGAGGTCAAAGGCCCGGCCATTGTAGGTGACCAGACCCTGGAAGTTGCGTAGGCGTCTGTCCAATGCCCACAGAAGGGCGGGTTCCTCGTCGAAGTCGCGGGCGAAGAACTGCTCCACCACGAAGAGGCAGCCATCGACGAAACCGACACCGACCAAGAAGGCGAAGGTCCCGGCCGTGGTAGCTAGTCCGGTGGTTTCGGTGTCGAGGAAGAGCAGGCGTGCCGGGGCCATGCCCGCAAGAGCCGTGTGTCCGGCAAGGCGGGTCATGGCGTGAGGAAGGGGCGTTTCAAGGAGCGAGAGCGAGGAACCAAACCGGCCGCGGGGCCAGGAGAGAGGGACTTCGGCCCGTGTCGTGAACAGAGGGCCGTGGGGAGTGTCGAGGAAAGAGCCGGCTACCACATCCGCGATGGGGACCCGGCGCTGACGACGCGCAGGGTGTACACTTCCGGCCTCGACCCGGGCGATGAGCCTGCGGAGAATCTCGACTGTCTCACTGGCGTCGCTCACTCCGGTGCCGGCCCTCGACGGGGCAGCGCCCGCACCGGAGAGCTGCTGCAACCGGTCGGACACCGAACGGGAGGAGGGTCTCACGGGTTCTGGACTACGGTTCCTGGATCCGGGCAGTGCTGTCGGCACGAGTGGCGCGACCCCCGCGTACGCTACAGACCTGGACGCGCGACGTGGGGCTACGCATCGCTGCGCCAGCCCGCGGGCGGACGTCACGACGTGGGGGCGGCTGACTCATGGATGAGCAGGTCCAGGAGAGACCGGGCGATGCGTTTTGACTCACGACCAACGAAGTTCACCGGGCCGACGCAGGAGGGGCAGCCATTGACGCAGGGACAGGCTCGGATGAGGGAGAGGGTTCGCATCATCAGTTCCTCGTGGGCTTTGAAGAGCCCCTCGGAAAAGCCGACCCCGCCGGGCAGATTGTCGTAGAGGAAGAGAACCGGCTCGAAATCCTCGGGCATGGCGCCCTCGTCTGTGGGTATCCGTCGCACGCCCGCCATGGTTTGCTCCACGCTGAAACTGCCCTGGCGGTCGCCCAGAGTCGCGCCCAAGTCACGGGGGTCGCACATGAGGTGCACCGCTGCCACATTGTGCAGGGCATAGATGATGCCCAGGAGCCCGTCCACCAGCATGTCGCGAGGGTAGGGGAGCGATGCGATGAGGGAGGACGGTATGGTGAACCAGTAACTCATAGTGTGCATCTGGTTTTCGGGGAGATTCACCTCGCCGGAACCGATGTTCTCCAGGGTATGGAATTTGATCTTCTTGAACCCCACTACCTGCGTGAAGACCAAGACCTCGCCGTGCTCCACCGAAACAGGGCCCGAAGGGCGTTCGTCGAAGGACTCGATAACCCGTACCTTTGTGTAGGTAATGGCATCGGTGAAGTAGTCTATGGCAACCTTGGAGACATACGCTCGGCGTTCCTCAAAGTCCAACTCGTCGACGTAGTACTGGGTGCCCTCGTGGATATAGATGGCCTTCTCGTGGATTATGGTCGGGGCACTGGTGAAATCGACCTCGCCGATGACGCGACTGGTGGAGGCCGTGCGGTCGACCACGATGAAGTTGTCGGAAGAGACTGAACGGAGGCTGATATGGTCGGCAGGGTAGTTGTCGGCCGTCCAGTGCCACTTGCCTCCGGCATGCCGCAGCACACCCTCCTGCTCCAGGTACTCCAGCATCTCACTGGTATCCGTGTCGCCCAAGCGTTCTCTGTCCTCAAAGGGCAGCTCGAAGGCCGCGCACTTCACATGAGAGAGCAGGATCAGGAGATTCTCCGGATCGATAAGGCCATGCTCGGGGCTACTGCCGAAGAAGTAGTCGGGGTTGCGGACCACATACTGATCCAGCGGTGCCGAGGAGGCGACCAGAATCGCCGCAGACAGGCCGGATCTCCGACCCGCTCTGCCCGCTTGCTGCCAGGTTGAGTTGATGGTACCGGGATAGCCGGCCAGCACCGCCACATCCAAGCGCCCGATGTCAACACCTAGCTCCAGGGCATTGGTGGAGACGACCCCCCGAACCGTCCCCTCCCTCAGGCCCCGCTCGATCTCACGGCGCTGTTTGGGCAGATAGCCGCCCCGATAGCCCCGGACCAGCCCCGTCTCGGCCGGTGTCTTCTCCACGCGCCGGCGGATCTCGGTCAGAAGCACTTCGGTAGTCATGCGTGCCCGGGCGAATACGATGGTCATGATGCTGCTGTTGAGGAACAGGCTGGCGAAATGCACCGCCTCGGGGATGTAGGAGCGCCGAATGCCCAGCTCTTCCTGGATGACCGGAGGATTGTAAAATGCCAGCACCTTGTCGCCCCGGGGCGCTCCGCTGTGGTCGATTAGATCGACCGGGGAGCCTATGACACGAGCTGCCAGCTCCCGGGGGTTCGCGATGGTGGCCGAGGAGAGGATGAACCGGGGGGAGGAACCGTAGAAGGAGGCGATGCGGCGCAATCGACGGATGACATTCGCCACGTGGCTGCCGAATACGCCGCGATAGGCGTGAAGCTCATCGATGACGATGTAGTTCAGGTTGCGGAAGAGGCCCATCCACTTGGTGTGGTGGGGCAAGATGCCGGCGTGGAGCATGTCGGGATTGGTCACCACGATGTGAGCCTTATTGCGCACCGCACGTCGCACATCCCCCGGGGTGTCGCCGTCATAGGCATACGCGTTCACGGAAGACCTAAGCAGCGGGATTATCTCCTGGAGTTCGGCCACCTGGTCTTGGCCCAATGCTTTGGTGGGGAAGAGATAAATGGCGCGGCTGGAAGGATCCTTCAGTATGGCATCGAGCACCGGGAGATTGTAGCAGAGCGTCTTACCCGAAGCGGTGGGAGTCGTCACCACCACATCACGTCCAGAGGTGACGCGGTCGTACACCTCGGCCTGATGGGAATAGAGCTGGGTGATGCCGCGGTCTTCATAGGCCGCGCGCAATGCCGGCGACAGCGCCTGAGGCCACGGGGCGTACTCCGGCTCTTGAGCTGGAAGGCGTTTCCAGGCAGTGATATTGGCGCCCAGTGGGCCGTTCTTTATGCTGGTGAGAAGGCTCTGTAGATCGGTACGCATGTACAGAACCTATGGATCAACCCACGGGCGGTCAATGCGGGGAAGAAGTGAACACGTGAAGAGGTGAAGAGGCTGGTGACGAAGAAGCGAAGAACGGCGAAGCCCGTCTGAGTTGCCACAGGGTCGCGCGATGCCGGTAGCCTGCGGATTGTCACGTCTGGGGGAGCCAATGCCTCGAAGACACAGGGCATCATGAGATCCTCGCAGGGGGACGCGGGAGCTTCTTGGGCTGTATGATCTCTGGGTTGCACTCCCGGTACTGCCAGAGTCATCGAGCACGAAACAGAAATGCATCCTCAAGGCCGTGACGCGGCCGAGGCGTCACGCCAGGAGGTCGGCGTCTCCGTTGGAGCAGGTCAGGATGGTAGTGGGCAAGCCGTCGAGCATGCGGTTGAATCGATCGTAAAACGCGGAATCCGCGCCCTGTCTGGGGATCCCAAAGCCCAGGAAGACGACATCCGCGTCGGCGGAGTAACGCCGGAGCGCGGCTTCAACGGGACCGTCGGCCTTGGCGACCTGGAGATCGGCATCGATTCGACCACCTCTCACCAAGGCGTGCAGCTCTTCTTGGGCCTGGGGCGCCCCGTCCGCCTCCTCCACCAACCGGAGCACGCGGATGCGCGCATTCCGCCAGGCGGGATTGCGAGTCAGCAGATAGGCGAGAATCACCATAAGGGAGCCGTTCTTCTGGCCGCGCCACCAGACATCGATACGAGAAGAAGCCTTCTGGGAAGACGGCAGTCCACGGTCAACAAGACAGAGAGCACTCATGCCGAGGGTCCCGGCGGCGCGCAGCAACTCTCCGACAAGGGGTGCCCTCGTTCCTCGAGGAGGCCAGCCCAGCAGCAGGGTATTAGGCTTCAGGGGGCCGATGGAGTGGGCCTGCATGACGGTAAGCAAGCTTGTGTCGGGGTGCTGTGCGACGATGACTTCAGGGAACACATTGGGGTGGCGGCTCCGCACTTCAAGGGTCAATTCCCGGATCTGGTGTGACCTGCCATCGGCGCACGCCTGCAGTGAGCCCTCCATGACATGAGCCAGGGTGATCATTCCTCGGCCTGCCTCCAGCCACGCTGCGTACTGGGCAAGCGAAAGACGGGATTGGGGGTTCCCCGAAAGGACCAGAAGCGCCGGCCGCCAATTGCGGCGGTCAACGCCGAGGCGGGCCAACTGCCTGAGATTACGGCTGGTCAATCCGTAGAGGAACCCACGGCGGGCATCGCCGAAGGTGGCGGCCATGGAGTGCTGGCTTATGACAGCATGGAGCGCGGCGATGCACCCCGTCGCCACCGCGGCAGTGACCGCGTCGATCATGAACATGACCCAGACGCAGGCCATCGCGCCTGCCAGCGGTGCCGACCAATGGAGAACCCTGAACCGAGGCCGGAACGAAGGGTTTCCTCCGAAGGCCTCCACGAATGCCGCCAGGTTGATCATGCCGTAGGTGGCGAGGAAGAACATGGTGGTGATGCTGGCCAGGGTGTCGAAGGCGTCCAGAGACTCGCCGCGAGTGGCGAAGACGGCCACGGTTACGGCGATAAACACGGTGAGCCACAACGCGCGCCGGGGCTCATTGTTGATGCCATGACCACGGCCGAAAAACCCAAGACCGGGGATTACACTGTCGGATCCCAGGGCCTGCAGAATGCGGGGTGCGCCCAGCATCGAGCCGATGCCGCTGGAGAGGGTGGCTGCCAGAACGCCTCCCACCACCAGGAATGCGGTGCCCCAGAGCGCGTGGTCCAAGAGCGTGTGGTAGGGCCGGTAGATCAAATCATCCCTGTTCTGGGCGCCACCGCACAGGATGATCTCCAACCCGTACACCACGAAGCCGACGGCGATAGCGGAGAGGGTGCCGCGCACCAGGGCTTTGGCAGGGTCCTTCAGGTCTCCCGACATGTTCACGCCGGCAAGGATTCCAGTCACCGCAGGAAAGAAGACTGCAAACATGGTCCACAGATTCAGATTCTGCGCCGCATAGCCCGGTCCCCAGTTGGCCGCGAAGCGCGCCTGGTCGAAACGGATCGCGGATCCCCCCAGCAATGACACGATGGCCAGACCTAGCACGGCCATGACCGCGTATTGCGCACGCAACGCCCACCCGGCACCGACATAGTTGAGCACGAACACTGCGGTGGTGATGCTCAGTGCGACTGGTGCGAGCCAGGGGGCCAGAGCGGGGAATGTCTGGATCAAGGCCTGGGAGAAGCCCACCAGGTACAGCGGCACTGACACGGCCTGGGCCAGGTACAGCGTCAATCCAATGGCGCCGCCCAGTTGCGGCCCCAGCGTCCGGGAGATCATGAAGTAGGCGCCCCCCCCACCCACCGGCGTATTGGTGGCGATGGCGGCGATGGAGAGTGCGGTGAGCACCACGATGACTTCGGCAATGAAGAGGATAAGGAGCGCGCCGCCGATGCCGGCCTGGCCGGTCACATAGCCGGCCCGAAGGAACATGATCACGCCGAGGATGGTCAGGATAGAGGGTGTGAACACCCCCTGGAAGGTGCCGAACCTGCCGGGAGCGGCCGGCCGGCCCTCGCTCGTCACGGAGGGCTCACGGTGAACGGGTGCGCACCACGCATCGCGTCCACAGCGGCGCGCCGATCTGGAGCACGGAACACCGACGTGCCTGCCACCAGAATGTCGGCCCCTGCCTGGGCCACCTGCCGAGCATTGGCCGGCCCTATGCCCCCATCAACGGAGATGCAAAGGGCCAGTCCGTGGACGTCGCGCTGGTGCACTGCCCAGCGAATCCTCTTTAGGGACTCAGGCTGGAAACTCTGCCCGCCGAACCCGGGGTGCACGCTCATGATGAGCAGTTCGTCAACAGCGGGCAGCCACGGCTGCACCCGATGGGTCGGCGTCTCCGGATTGAGCGTGATGCCCACCCGGGCACCGGAGGCCTTGATATCCTCGATGGTCTCCACAGGATCGGTCAGGGTTTCGATATGCACCAAAATGGTGTCGGCACCGGCGTCGCGAAATGCGGAGATGTATTGGCTGGGTTCCGCAATCATGAGATGGCAGTGTAAAGGGAGCCTAGTCGCCCGTCGGACGGCCTCTACCACCACGGGGCCGAAGCTGATATTCGGCACAAACACGCCGTCCATGACATCGAGGTGAAGGCCATCCACAAAGGGCTCCACATCGCGAATCTCGTCGGCGAGGTGCGCAAAATCGGCCGCGAGCAGGCTGGGATGGATTTCGATACGTCGCACTCCGCTGGTTGCTGACAGCTCACGACTCATAGTTCAGTACCCGTGCCCTTCGCCGGACCCCGAGGCAGTCGGCAGTCTGCGGTAGGCTGTCGGCAGCCCAGGCTGAACCCTGGACCCTGGGGGGTCCTCGCCCGCTGCGCACCGGTGAACTGCCCGAGGAGCGAGCACGACCGGCGTCACGACGCCAGCACCACGGAAAGGCTCTCCCCCCGACAGATTCGAAACCCCGCCGGCGGGGTGGTGGCGAATACGGTGCCTTCGGGAGCACCGGAATCTGGGACATAGGTTCGCCGGCCCAATGGGATACCATCGCCTCGGAGTCTCTGCACCACTTCACTGATAGGACGCCCCACCAGATGGGGTACGATGTAGCACTCCGCCGCGTGTGGTCCCGCCACAAGGAGATGAACCTCGTCATCCACAAGCACGGACTGCCCTTCTGCCGGATGGGAGGCCAGCACTTGTCCGACGGATCCCCATCCGGCCTGGACCATGATGATGTCGCCGGTACGCAGTCCTGCCTGGGACAGCACCACCAGGGCTTCTCGGCAGCCCATCCTGGCCAGGGCCGGCACGGCCACTCTGGCGGGACCCGAGGCAAGAAACAAATGCACTGTCCGTGAAGGTTTGGCCGAAGCTCCACTCAGAGGCTCCTGACGAACCACGAAACCCAGCGGAAGTACCGGGTCAGGCTCGTGGCCCCCGATGACGGGGCGAAACCCCGCCGCGCGGAGGCTATCCGCCGCACTGGGATACTCAAAGCCTGTCACATCTGGAATGGGGCGTTCGCGGCCGTGCAGGACCAGCAGAGGCATCACCGTCTTGTCCATGGCGGCAAGACCCCCAAGCACCATGATGGCCGTGAGAACCACATACCACATGAAGTATCTGATCGCAGCCTTCATGGGGATTCCCCTTTGCTCTCCCCGAATCCCGCTCCGGGCAGGACGTCGCCCACAGCGAGCCGTGCTCCCCGGAGCCACACTAGGGCCGGCAGCGGCAGTTTCCCCGGGCTCTGCAGTTCCAGCAAGACCAGCTCGCCGCTTCCGCAGGCGATCCTCACGCCTTCGCCTTCGCCTTCAACGACCGTGGCGCCCACAACCGTGCCGGGAGAATACTCGCTCTTGGCGCTCAGGGGAAACGAGCGAAGCACCTTCACCTCACGGCCGTGGCATTGGCACCATGCGCAGGGCCACGGTACCAGCGCCCTGACCACGCGGTCCAGGGCGAAGGCGTCGGTTTCCCACCGCAGCATCCCGTCGAGTCTCCGAAGCTTGCGGGCAACAGGGGCGTCGCCGGGAGGCTGCGGGGTCAAAGTCAGCGAGCCGGTCTGCAGGTGGCGCAGGGCCTCCAGCATGACGACGGCGCCCGTCTTGGCCAACCGATGGGCCAGGGTTGCACCTGTTTCGCGATCGCAGACCGGTATGGTCTCGCTCAACGCCACATGCCCCGTATCCACCGATGCCGAGATCTTGAACACAGAGACGCCTGTCATTCCATCGCCCGACAGTATGGTCCACGGAATCGGCGCCGCACCGCGCCATCTGGGAAGCAGCGATGGGTGAAGGCCGAAGAATCCGTGTCTCGTCCAGGCGAAGACGAAGGGTTTGAGAATCTCACCGAAATCGGCGACCACCGCCACATCGGCGCCGAGAGCCCGGAACTCAGGCTCGAATGAAGGGACGGAAACCCGGATCGGGCGAAGAAGGGGCCACTCGCCCGCCATGGCCCATAATGCGGCAGGGGAGGGTGTAGCGATGCGGCCTCTCCCGTGGGGACGATCAGGCCGCGATACCACGCCTGCCAGGCGATGCTCGCTATCGGCGATGGCATCCAGAAGCGGGATGGCGAAGCTGCCCCCGGCCAGAACCGCAACGTTCACCCCGCCGACCTACCGGTCTCCTTGATCCTCTCCAGATCCTCCGCGATGGCCCGGCGCTGGCGCGGCGAGATCCGGTCTACCAGAAGCACACCGTCGAGATGATCCAATTCGTGCTGCAGCGCCACTGCCAGCATATCCGATGCCTTGACTACCTGGTGCTGCCCCGCAAGATCCACATACCTGACCTTGACATGCGTCGCCCGGCGCACCTCAACCCAGATACCGGGGAGGCTCAGGCACCCCTCTTCCAACGCTGACTCCCCCCAGGCCACTTCCATCATGGGGTTGACTAGCACCAGGTCCTCGCCGGACTGAGTCATACGCCGATCCACCACCGCTACGCGGAGATCGACGCCGATCTGGGGCGCGGCAAGGCCGGCGCCATCGGCGTCACGCATGGTGTCAATCATGGTAGTGACAAGCTCACGAATCTGGGGGTCTGACTGGTCTGCAGCTCGAGTTCGTTCTCTCAGAACCTGGTCACCCCACACTCTAATCGGGACTACGCTCACTCCTCCTTACCCCGTTCCAGTACGGCCTGCACCGAGGCCAGTTGGAATTCAGCTTTCACGGTTTCTCCCTGGCGGGATCCGTCGGCAATCTTCAACACGACCGTGGTCTCCTTGACGCCCACCACGGTGCCGTACATCCCGCCCGAGGTCAGCACTCGGTCACCCTTCTTGAGCGATTGGAGCATTGCCGCGTGCTTCTTCTGCTCCTTCTGTTTGGGCATCACGATCAGGAGGTAGAAGAATGCGAAGATCATCAGGAACGGCAGCATCTGAATCAGGAAGTTGGGTTGAGGCTGGGAGCCTTGAGGAGCGGAGCCGGCGCCGGCCATCAGGATCCATGGGTACATGGTGCATTCCTTTCGTGAAAGGTGTCAGCGGCCAGGTATGGCCGATTCGTGGTGGTCACCTGCGCGGTAGTGTTGTAGGAAATCGGCCTTCCAGGGTCCGAAACGCCCGCTGATGATCGAATCCCGGGCATCCCGCATCATGCGGACAAAGAACGATACATTGTGGAGGCTGACAAGCCGGGGGCCAAGAAGCTCACCCGATGCGAAGAGATGGCGGAGATACGCTCTGGAATACGTGGTACAGACCCGGCATGGGCAGGTCTCATCCAAGGGGCGTTCATCCATGGCATGTCGTGCGTTCTTGATGATGACCTTGCCCCTTGCGGTGTAGGCAGTTCCGCGGCGGCCGTTTCTGGTGGGCACTACGCAGTCAAACATATCGATGCCGCGCGTGATTCCCTCAACTAGATCTTCAGGCGGCCCCATTCCCATGGCATAGCGGGGCTTGTTCCTCGGCAGCAATGGAGCGATTCGTTCCATAATACCCATGGTCTCATCCCTTGGTTCGCCCACGGCTAGTCCCCCCAGAGCGATGCCCGCGAAGGGGAGGGCGGCCAGGGCTTCTGCATGCCACGCCCGGATGTCATGGTAGACCGATCCCTGGACGATGCCGAACACAGCCTGGTCAGGGGATGCCCGGTCTAGGCACCGGCTCGCCCATCGCAGGGATAGTTGTGCGGATCGCTCCGCGTCTTCCCGGTTCACTGGGTAGGGGGGGCATTCATCCAGCACCATGGCGATGTCGCTGCCCAAGGCGTATTGGATCTCCATGGCTTTCTCAGGGGTGATGAGGTGCCGAGATCCGTCCAGGTGAGACTTGAACTCCGCGCCGTTCTCATCAATGCGGCGCAAGTCGCCCAGACTGAGGATCTGATAGCCGCCAGAATCGGTCAAAATGGCGCGATCCCACGCCATGAAACGGTGGAGACCTCCGAGGGCCGCGATCAGATCATGGCCGGGCCGAAGGTACAGGTGATAGGCATTGCCCAACACGATAGGGGCGTCCGTGCACCGGAGATCGTGGACATCCAGCCCCTTCACGGTGGCCTGGGTTCCCACCGGCATGAAAACCGGGGTCGGCACGTCTCCATGCGCCGTGTGCAGCACCCCGGCCCGTGCCGGCCCGTCCTCGGCGACCATGGTGAATGAGATCACATGAGCCTCAGGGTCCGGGGTGCAGCAGGGCCTCCAAGGGCGCCCGCCCTCAGATGTTTCGGGGCTGAACGCATGCGCGATGATCTTTCGCCGTCGTGGGGGATGCGTCGTCGCTGGCGATATCGCTATCGGAATCGAAGGCCCATCGCCGATTCGCGTCCGGAAACGAGTGCGAGAGTGATTGCCAAGGGATTGCAGGATTTCCTGCTCTCAGACATGTCAGGTCAACGGTAGAGACACGCATGCACACACTCGCATTCGCATTCACCGGCGTCACCGTTGGTGGTCTCGTCGTGTCGGAGCGCCTGGGTGACGCTTCCACGCGGTGGGAACGGCCTCAGCCGCGACAGAGCGAGGCGACCCTGACGAGCGCAGCGTCCCTGCCGTAGTCGATACGGGGATCACGGTCAGGAGAACAGCGACAATTCATCCGCCCGCGGCCGTTCTCTCATCAGGTGTGACGAAGCCAACTCGGTGGCCAGCCTCCCCCTGGGTGTTCGCTCAAGCAGCCCCTGCATGATCAGAAACGGTTCGTACACCTCCTCGATCGTGCCCGCTTCTTCACCCACCGCCACGGCCAAGGTGTTGAGACCCACCGGTCGCCCGCGAAACTTATCGATGAGCGTCAACAGGATACGCTTGTCCATGTCGTCGAGGCCGAGGTGATCCACGCCCTCGAGGTCCAGCGACTGGTCGGCGATCTCGCGGGTGATGGTGCCGTCACCTTTCACCTGCGCGAAGTCGCGAACCCGGCGCAAAAGCCGGTTGGCGACACGGGGCGTACCCCGGGAGCGCCGGGCGACCTCAAAGGCTCCCTGTGGTGTCAAAGAAACACCCAGAATGCGGGCGGATCGTACCACCACTTGGGTCAACTCCTCCGCAGAGTAGAAGTCAAGCCGTTCAGCAATGCCGAACCGTTCCCGCATTGGCCGGGTGATCATGCCTGCCCTGGTGGTCGCCCCCACCAGGGTGAATGGTTCCAAGTTTATTCGCACGGACCGAGCGCGGGGCCCCTTGTCCAGCATGATGTCGATGCGGAAGTCTTCCATGGCGGGATAGAGGTACTCCTCCACTACATGACTCAGCCGGTGCACCTCATCCACGAAGAGCACATCGCCACGTGTGAGGTTGGTGAGATGTCCCGCCAGATCGCCCGGACGCTCGAGAATCGGGCCCGATGTGATCTGCAGGTCGGCGCCCATCTCCTGGGCGATGATGTGGGCCAGGGTTGTCTTGCCCAAGCCGGGGGGGCCGTAGAACAAGACATGGTCCAGGGCTTCCCCGCGTTCCTTCGCTGCTCGAACATAGAGGGAGAGCTTTTCCCGCACTCTTTCCTGGCCTATGAAATCGCTGAGTCGCCGGGGCCTGAGGGTCTCCTCAAATTGCAGATCCTCGTCGGTTGGGACACCGCTGGTCAGCCTGTCGCTCATACGGTTCCTTTCCGCCCGGAGATGGCCAGGGGTCGCAGGGCCGCTCGCACAACATCCTCGACTGACGTGTCAGGCCCGAGATCCGGCAGTACCTTCTCCACGGCCCGGGCAGCTACGTTCCGCGGATACCCCAAGCTCATGAGTGCTTCGGTGGCTTCCACAGACGGAAGCCCTGGGGCTCCTGCTGGCTGGAGGGCTGTCTCGATCTTGCCGGACAGCTCCATGATGATCCTGCCCGCCGTCTTGCGGCCTATCCCGGGAATTCGTGACAGCATGCCGGGCTCGCCCTTGGTGACGGCCTGGTTCAGCCCCTCCACCGACGCGCCAGATAGCACCGTGCATGCCAATTTGGGCCCGACTCCCGCCACGGAGCGCAATAGGTTGAAGTAGGCACGTTCCTTCTCGCTGGCAAACCCGAACAGGGTCATCGAATCCTCTCTGACCAGCAGCTCAGCCCAGAGCGCGGTCTTGGTTCCTGCAGTGACGCGGGAACTGGTGGAGACCGGGACCGTCAACCGGAAGGCAATGCCCCCCACATCAACCACCACTGCCATGGGCTCTACTTTGGTCACGACGCCAGAGACGCGATCAATCATCGGGTTTTTCCAATCCGCTCATCGAAGCGCATCCGCTGGGACCGGCACATCGCCACGGCCAGCGCATCGGTGCAGTCTGCGGGGATTTTCTCATCGCCCAGTCTCAGTAAACGGCGTACCATGAAGCCCACCTGATCCTTGGAGGCCGAGCCGCTGCCTGTCAACGCCAGCTTGACTTCGGCAGGCGAGTAGAGATGCACCCGGAGCTCACAGAGCGAGGCCACGAGCAGTGCGATGCCGCGGGTCTGGCCGATGATCAGAGCCGTGCGAGGGTTCTTGCCGAAGAACCCGTCCTCCACCGCCATCTCGTGGGGATGCTCGCGCTCAACCACCGCCTGAAGTTCTGTGAAGAGGATAGCGAGTCGTTCGGAGAGGCCGAGTTGGGGCGACGTTCGTATCACTCCCCACACCCGTACCAGGCCCTGGGAACCCATCACGTCGATCAGCCCATAACCCGTGGCCGCCAAGCCTGCGTCGATACCCAGGATAGTGACCGCGGGGTTCTCACTCCTCTTCGGCAGCCTTCACATCCTCTTCCGCGATGTCACAGTTGGCCCAGAGCTTCTGGACATCATCCTGATCCTCCAGATGCCCGATCAGTTTGAGGAGCTGGGCCGCCTCCTTGCCGGTTACCGGTACATAGTTTTTGGGCACCTTGGCAACCTCCGCGGTGGCACACTCGATACCCACGGCCTCCAACGATGCTTTGACGGCATCTAGAGAGCTGGGCTCGGTGGTGATCAGGAACGATCCCTCGTCGGGCTGGAGGTCATCCGCGCCTGCCACGAGTACCCGCTCCATTAGCTCGTCTTCCGACCACTTCTCACCGTCCACGGTAATCAGGCCGCGGGTCTCAAACATCCATGCGACGCTGCCCACATCTGCCAGGCGGCCGCCGTGTTTGCTCAGGATGTGACGAATCTCCGCCACGGTACGGTTTCGATTGTCGGATAGGGTCTCAACGAGTATTGCGGCGCCGCCGGGACCGTATACTTCGTAGGTGGTCTCCTCGTAGGTGACTCCAGGCAGATCGCCGGTGCCTTTCTTGATGGCACGATCGACATTGTCCCACGGCATGTTGGCTGCCTTGGCGGCCAGCACCGCAGTGCGCAGCCGTGGATTGTTCGCCTGGTCGCCTCCACCCATGCGGGCGGCGGTGCTGATTTCACGGATAAGTCTGGTGAAGACCTTGCCGCGTTGGGCATCCTGCGCGGCCTTCTTGTGCTTGATGGTCGCCCACTTCGAATGTCCCGACATCGTCTACTCCTCCAAGGCCGCCTTTGCGTCTGCGATAACCCGCTCGGAGATTTCACCCGGCACTTCTTCGTAGTGGCTGAAGCTTCTCGAGTGCATCGCGCGCCCCTGAGTCAGAGAACGGAGTTGAGTGGAATAGCGATCCAATTCGGCCATGGGCACCGCTGCCCGGACGGTCTGATACCCGGCCCTACTCTCCACGCCCTGGATCTTGCCGCGTCGGGAGCTGAGATCACCCATCACATCTCCCAAGAACTCCTCAGGAACAACCACGTCCACCATGTAGATCGGCTCCAGCAACACGGGCCGGCACTGTTCCATTGCCTTCTTGAACCCCATGGATGCCGCGATCTTGAATGCCATGTCAGAGGAGTCTACATCATGGTACGAACCGTCGAACAGGGATACGCGGGCATCCACGACAGGATACCCCGCCAGCACGCCGGCGTTCATCGCCTCACGAATCCCCTTCTCGACCGCCGGGATGTATTTCCCGGGGACCACCCCTCCAACGATGGCATCGACAAACTCGAATCCGCTGCTGCGGGGCAGAGGTTCAACGCGGAGCCAGACATCACCGTACTGGCCTCTGCCTCCGGTCTGTTTCTTGTACTTCCCTTGGACCTCGGCCTTTCCTTTGATGGTTTCCCGGTAAGGTATCTTCGGGCGAGACTGGTCAACCTGAACCCCGAACCGGCTCTTGAGCCGCTTGACCATCAGGTCGATGTGGAGTTCTCCCATGCCCCAGATCACTGTCTGTTTCAGCTCGGGATCGATGACCACCCGAAGGGTTGGATCCTCTTCCATGAGCCTGGCGAGGCCCGAGGAGATCTTGTCTTCATCACCCTTGCTCTTGGCCTTGATGGCAGAGGCGATAACCGGTTCGGGGAAGTCTATCTTCGGCAGCACCAGCGTGTGGCGTTTGCCGCATAGTGTGTGGCCCGTGTCCGTGCCCTTCAGCTTGACCAATCCTCCCATGTCACCTACGACTGCCTTCTGCACATCTTCCCGTTCCTTGCCGCGCACTGCCTGGATCTGGTTTATCCGCTCGGACGATCCCGTGACGGCATTCGTGACCTCGGTACCGGCCTCCAGTTCACCGGAATAGACGCGGAACAGAAGCACCTCACCCAAATGCCGCTCGTAGAGTTTCTTGAACACGAACAGCGCCAAGGGTCCCGCGGGATCAGGGTCGAGCAACATCTCCTCTTGGCCCTTCAGGGCTTTCACCGGTCCACGTTCCGTGGGATTCGGCAGGAAAGAGGCTGCTGCGTCCAAGAGCTTCAGGGCCCCGGTCTCATCATCAGCACAGGTCACCAACAGGGGGAAGATCTCGCCCCGAACGGTGGCGATGCGCAGACCTTCCCGCAGCCGATCATCCGGAAGAGTTCCTTCCTCCAGGTACAGTTCCAGGAGCCCCTCGTCGGTCTCGGCGACGCTCTCCATGAGCTTCGAACGGTACTCGGCCACTTCATCGGCCATCTCCGCCGGCACGGGCCCTTTGCTTCCATCGCGAAACACCGCTTCATTGCCCAAGATGTCCACGATTCCCCGGAAGTTGCCCGCGAGGCCGATGGGGAGAGAGATGGCCACGACACCCGGACCGAAGCTCTTGGCGGCAGCCTCCAGGAGGGCCTCGAATTCGGCGTGATCTTTGTCCGGCTTGTTCACGACGAACAAGGCCGGCAGCCCGGACTTCCGCGCTTCATCCCACACCCGCTGGGTGCCAACCGCAACTCCCCCAGTGGCGTCCAGAACGACCAGCACGCTGTCCGCAACGCGCAGCGCGCCCACGACCTCACCCACAAAATCGAGGTAGCCGGGGGTGTCCAGAAGGTTGATCTTGCAGCCGGCATGCTCCACGTAGGCCAAGCCGGTGGAGATGGTCATCCTGCGTTCGATCTCATCCGGATCGCTGTCGAGGATCGAAGTGCCCTGATCCACGCTCCCTCGTCTGCCTACCGCCTTGGCGGCGTGAAGTAAGGCTTCAGCGAGACTGGTCTTGCCGCACCCGCCATGGCCGATGACCGCGATGTTCCTGATGTCACTGGGCTGGTATTCCTTCACTCCTCATACTCCTCTCTGGAAGCCGCGCTTTCACCGCCCCACCGGGGCGCTGTGACCACTCCTGGAACGGCAGGTTGGGCCACACTGTTGGGGTCTATCATGATTGTGCCAGAGACCATAGTCTTGTCGAGTACAGGACAATCCAGAATAATACTCTCCTACGCGTCACGTCGTCAAGCAGCGACTGATGGGTCGCAGCGGCAGGATTCGCGGGAGGATTGGGGAGAGATGAGACCGCTCGCCTCGCTCTTATTGCCGTGCCGTACGCATTGAACCCGAGTACTTCGTGCACACCTCCCGTCCGCTTGACCCGGTGGAGCAGTACCGGTTTCTTGACTGACATCGTTCTCAGGGGCCTATCCGTACAGCCGGCCCAATGGAGGATTCCATGCCCGGGTTCAGAATCAGACCTCCGTTCATCGGACTACTGGGCATCCTGCTTTCCGCTTCGTCTCTTGATGGGCAGCCCTGGGAGCAAGACGACCTTCTCTTCAATCCCAGCGGTGTTCCCTCTCTTGCGTTTTCCCAGCCACGTTTCGCCGATCTGGATGCTGACGGGGATTTTGATTTGATTCTCGGCAGTATCGATGAAGCACCACTCTATTTCATCAACGACGGAAGCGCCACCAGCCCGTCTTTTCACCTGGAGCCGGAGGTTTTCTGGCCCGTTTCAGCCCTCGATGCCGAAGTCGGCGTGTGCGCGGATCTCGATAGCGACCTTGACCTTGATTTTGTCAGCGGTGGTTTCTCCGGGCTGAATCTCTTTGAGAACATCGGTGACGTTTCCCAACCCTCATTTCACAAGGTCGACGGTTTCTTCCAAGGGATGACGGTGGGCTACAATCCCGTACCGACGTGCGGCGATATTGATGGCGACGGCGACCACGACCTGCTTGTCGGTCTCAGCGAGGATGGTCGTCTGAAGTTCTATGTCAATACGGGCACGCCTGATTCGGCCGTCTTCTCCGAACTCCAATCCCAGATGTGGTTTGACGTCGGGCTGTACGCATACCCCTGGTTCGCCGATCTGGATACCGATGATGATCTCGATCTGCTAGTGGGTCGAGATGGGACGGGGTTTTTCTACTATCGCAATGTGGGCGACGTAACTGCATGGCAGTGGCAACCCGACAATGCAGTGTTCTCAGGGCTGGCACACACCACATACTGGAACTCGCCATGTCTGGTCGATCTCTCGGGCGACGGTAACAAGGACCTCGTCTATGGCACGGCGGCCGGGCCTCTGAACTACTACATCAATACCGGTAGCCCCTCAGCTCCCACGTGGACGGTGGAAAGCGGCCCTTTCGGCGGGGTGATCGACGTAGGAGGCGCCAGTTCGCCGTTTCTGTTTGATTTCGATGGTGATGGTGATCTGGATCTGGTGAGTGGCACCCAACTGGGGAATATCAAGTACTACCAAAATACCGGTTCCGCCCAGACGCCGGCCTGGGAGCCCGACCATGCTCGTTTCAGCGCCATCGATCACTCCATCTACTCGGCGATATGCCTTGGCGACGCCGATGGGGATTCACTGCCCGATGCCGTGGTCGGCGACATGAATGGCCAGCTCTTCTTTCACAGAAACACGGGCACAAGCTTTGTCTTTGACGAGTCCGTCCTCGCGGGTATCGATGTGGGCTACACATCGGTGCCGCGACTGACCGACATGGATGCCGACGGAGATCTCGATCTCGTGGCAGGGAATGAGGCAGGCAATCTGTTCTACTTCCGAAACACGGGCGATGCCGAATGGCCCGAATGGACTCTGGCGCCGGGCTTTTTCGGCGGGATCGACGTGGGGAGCTACTGTTCTCTCACCATGGGCGACCTGGATGGCGATGGCGATAGGGATCTTGTGACGGGCAACATCTCTCACGAAATCCAGTTCTTCAGGAATGTCGCGGGTATGTGGATTGAGGATCCAACCGTCGTGGCCGGGATCTTTGCGGGACAGAATGCGGCGCCCGCGTTTGGCGATTTGGATGAGGATGGCGACCTGGATCTCACCATCGGCAACTATGAAGGCACGTTCAACTACTACCAGAACATGATTTCCGTGGATTCGACCCCACCCGAGGCCGTGTCGGACCTCACGGTTGCTTTGGCAGGGAGTTTGTTCGCGCTTCAATGGTCGGCGGTGACGGCCGACACGGCCGGTGCGCCGGAGACGGTAGATCGCTATGTCGTGTATCGAGGTGACTGGGCTTATTTCGTGCCCACGGCCGCGGAATCGCTGGGCGCCACCTCCGGCACCAGCTATGCCGACAGTAGCTCGTTCAGCCCATCGGTGAACGTGTCGTATCTTGTGAAAGCCCTTGACGCCAACGGCAACTGGTCGGCCGAATCAAACAGGGTGGGCGAGTTCGATCTGGAGCTGTTGTCAGCCAAGGGCGCGGCTCGGTAGAGCCGCGATCACACTTCGAAAGAGCCCCCCCCTTCCCGGGGCGCGCGCTGCACTTTCCTGCGGGTTCCAAAGAGTCAGGGCTTTCCCCTTCTCTCAGGCGGGGTCTCCTGCGTGCCGGAAAGGCACGCAGGAGACAAACGCGTTTCCTCTACTTGATGGGCAGTTCGCCGTGAGGGCGAGCCGCGCCGCCCTCGTAGACCCGTTGAGTTCCGAAATCCATCGGGGCGAATCGGTTCACATCGGTGATTGATACGCTACGGTTCGCGGCGACCGCGAAGTCAAACACATGCCAGTACTCGCCGACAGTACCACCGGCCCGGGAGGCATCGTAGGTCCTGTGTTGGCCCGCGATATCGAGGTCGACCAGCGCCGGGGACTGGGCAATGGTGCCTGATCCTGAGTACAGATGCACGAAGTATGAGTAGGTGCCCTCATACAGCCCGAAACCCGAGATGATCTCCGGCCCGAACGAGGATGTATCATCGGTGTCCAATGCGGTATAGGGGTGCTCCGTGAGGGATCCCATGCTGTAGTAAGCGATATGGTAGAGATCCCAGTTGGGATCCCATGTCATGGGGATGAAGAGGTGGGAGTCGAGATCCGAGGGATTCTCGCCCCAGCGCAACGCTACGGAGAAGGCAGGCTCTCGCAACACCAGCGGCGCGCCAAGCTGCACCGGGCAGTTCTGGCCGATGTCAACCCTGACAGGTTCACTGGCATAGCTGCCCTTGATCGCCCGGATCTCCACGGTGGAGTTCTTCAGTGCGCGAACGATGAAATGCCCCGAAGCATCGGTGAAGGCCTCGTCAAGGTAGGTTACGGTGACGCCCTGGCTCAGCACCCGGGCGTCGCTGACGGGAAGCCCCTGATCGCTGACTACGTTGCCCTCAACAGTGCAGACATCGTCGAGGGGGAAATCCCAGTTCCACGTGCTCAGGTGGGA